>NZ_JBHXSK010000011.1:0-246593 GCF_042716195.1 Streptomyces sp. NPDC058683 | reverse complement strand
TTTTTGTGTGTTTGTTGGTGATTTTTTTTTTTTTTATGACGCTGTTCCTCCTGGGGGGCGCGGGTCTCCCCCCCCACCCGGGCCGGCCCCACGTTCGGAGGCGTCTCCCGTCACGCGCATCAGTCGCGCATAAGCCGCGCGCGCCAGCCGCGCGTCAGTCGCGCACGGACACGCGCTCCGCCTCCAGGGAGGTGGACTTGGCGATCACGACGGTCTGCTGCCGGCGCGGGGCGCGCAGTCCGGTGAGGGTGATCAGGAGGCCGGCGAGGGCCACGCCCGCGACCACCATGAAGCCCGGGCGGTAGCTGTCGAGCATCGCCTGCGGGGTCGCATGCGCCGGGGCGCCCGCGGTGACCACGGCCGTCACGATCGCCAGGAAGATCGCGCCGCCCACCTGCACCGAGGTGTTGAGGAGCCCGGAGACCATGCCCTGCTCGTGGTCGTCGACCCCGTTGGTGGCCTGGATGTTGAGCGAGGGGAAGACCAGCGCGCAGGCCGCGCCGATCAGCAGCATCGACGGCAGGATCACCGCCGCGTACACCGGGTCCAGGTCGACGCGCAGGAACAGGGCGTATCCGAGAACCATGAACGCGAAGCCCGCCGCGATCAGCCGTGGGGTGCCGAAGCGGTCCACGATCGCACCGACCTTGGTCGAGGACACCGCCACGAGCGCGCCCGCGGGCAGGAAGGCCAGGGCGGTGTGCAGCGCCGACCAGCCGAGCAGGGACTGCATGTACAGGGTGGTCAGGAACTGGAAGCCGACGTAGGAGCCGAAGAAGGCGACCGCGCCGAGCTGGGCGCGGACCTGGTTGCCGGAGCGCAGCACGCCGAGCCGGATGAGCGGGCCGGGGGAGCGGCGTTCGACCCGGACGAAGACGGTCAGCAGGACGGCGACGGCCAGGAAGGACAGCAGGGTGCGGGCCGATGCCCAGCCCACCTGCGGGGCCTCCACCACGGTGAACACCAGGAGCAGCATGGAGGCGGTACCGAGGATCGCGCCGGGGATGTCGTATCCGTTGTGGTCGCGTTCGCGGGCGCTGCGCGGCAGCAGCCGGAGACCGGCGACCAGGGCGATCAGGGCGATGGGCGCCGGCAGCAGCATGGTGAGGCGCCAGCTGGCCTCGGTGAGCAGGCCGGACAGCACCAGGCCCATGGAGAAGCCGGTGGCCGCGCAGGTGGTGTAGATGGCGAGGGCGCGGTTGCGCAGCGGGCCCTCCGGGAACGTGGTCGTGATGATCGAGAGGCCGGCCGGAGCGGTGAAGGCCGCGCTGAGGCCCTTGATGAAGCGGCTGGCGATCAGCAGCGGGCCCGAGTCGACCAGGCCGCCGAGCAGCGAGGCGAGTGCGAAGACGCCGAGGGCCACGAGGAACACCTGGCGCCGGCCCAGCAGGTCGGCGGTCCGGCCGCCGAGCAGCAGTAGGCCGCCGTAGCCCAGGATGTAGCCGCTGACGATCCATTGCAGTGTCGAGGTCGACAGGTGCAGGTCGGAGCCGATCGACGGCAGTGCGACGCCGACCATCGACACGTCCAGGGCGTCCAGGAACATCGCGGCGCAGAGCACCAGCAGGGTGCCCCAGAGGCGGGGAGTCCAGCGTCCCTCGGGAGCAGGGGCGGTGAGCGGAGAGGTCATGCCCACAGACACTACATGCACATGCATCGAATGCGAACGCATTTAATTACGATGCAACAATTCCGTTTCTCTGCTACGGTGCGGGGATGGCGGCGAAGAAGCCCGAGCAAACACTCGTGGAGCAGTGGCGGGACATGCTGGCCCTGCACGCCCGGACCCAGTGCGAACTCGACCGCGCCCTGCACGGCCACGGGCTGTGCGCCAGTGACTTCGAGGTCCTCGACCTGCTCTCCGACAGTCCGACGACGGACGGCGTTTGCAGCTACCGCGTCCAGGAGATCGCCGAGCGGGTGCACCTCAGCCAGAGCGCGCTGTCCCGGCTGGTCGCCCGGCTCGAGAAGGACGGCCTGGTCGAGCGGGCCATGTGCCCGGAGGACCGGCGGGGTGTGCGGGTGGCGCTCACGGGCAAGGGGCGCGCGCTGCACGGCGAGGTGCTGCCGGTGCAGCGCGCGGTGCTCACCCGGATGCTGGCTGGCTAGGACCGGCGGTCAAATCCCGGACCTGGTGCGCCACAGGTCGGCCAGTTCCGGGTCGCCGGTCACCTTCGGCACCGGTACCCGGTTCCACAGCGCCAGGTACAACTCGTCGGCAGGACCGGAGAGTTCGGCCATCGCCTCAGGGAGTGCGCCGGGTTCCGTGACGGGCGGCTGCTCCGACAGCCGTACGGTCCAGACCGCGTCCCGGTCCTCGGCGCGCACCTGGAGCACCCGCGGGTACGCGGAGCGGACCCGGCTGCGGGAGCGGGCGTGGAAGCCGCGCAGCAGTTCGTCGATGCCGTCGACCGCGAAGTCGGCGGCGATCGGGGACGCCGGCCCGCCCCGGGCGGCCTCGGCGTCGTATCGGTGGACGGTCGTCTCATGGGCCTGCCGGCGCAGCCAGAAGGTGAGCGCCGAGGGGACGGGGGCGGGGTGGAAGGTCCAGCACGTCACGTTCCGCGGCGCACCGGCCAGGGTGTCGACGAGGTCGCGGTGGCCGTCCTGGAACCAGGTGGTCAGTTCGGTGCCGTCGAGGTCGGGCGGGTCGGGGATGGGCCGGGGTTCGGGATGGGCGTCGGCGACGACACCGGCGGCCCACCGGTGGATGGTGCCCGTGTGCCGCAGCAGGTCACGCACCCGCCAGTCCGGGCAGGTCGGCACCTCGGCGTCGAGGCCCGCCGCCACGGCGGCCGCGGCCAGCGACCGGCCCTCCAGGTCCAGGATCTGAAGATACTCCGCAGTCTCCATGCCGCGAGTCTGCCCGATACGGCACGCGCCGGCGCAGCAGGCCCCGGTACGGCATGCGTCGGCGCGGCAGGCCCCGGTGTCTGCTGTGTCTGCTGTGTCAGCGTGGCAGGCCCGGTGCGTGCTGTGTGTGAGCGCTGGGGCCCCGGCGCGTGCTGTGTCAGCGCCGTGGGCTCCCGCATGTCAGCCCCTAGCGCAGCAGGAATCCCACCGCGTAGCCCAGCGCGTTGACCGCCCAGTGCAGGGCCATCGGCGCCAGCAGGGAGCCGCTGCGGTCGCGCAGCCAGCACAGCAGACAGCCCGCCACGGCGGTGAACAGCACGGCCCCGATGTCCACCAGGACCGCCCCGGCGACCGACTGCCCGAAGAGCGAACCCAGCGTCGGCTTGTCCTTGTTGAGGTTCAGCGAGGGCAGGATGTGCCAGAGGCCGAACAGCACGGAGGACAGGACGGCGGCCGTCGTCGCCGTGCGCAGCCGGCACAGCAGCGCGAACAGCACCCCGCGGAAGGCGATCTCCTCCAGCAGTACGGTCCCCACGGGCACCGCGACCAGCGCCTTGAAGGCGATCTCCGCACCGCTCAGCGCGTTGGTCCGCTGGTCCGCGAACAGTCCCCGGGTGACCGGGAGAAGCGCCCCGCACAGATAGACCGCCGCGACGATCCCGATCAGGGCGACCGCCCAACGCACCCCGTCCGCCAGTGTGTTCCGGCCCAGCCCCAGCTCGGCCCAGTCGCCCCCGGCGCAGAACAGCAGCGCCACCAGGGCCGCCGAGGCGACGACCGCGGTCAGCAGGATCCAGGACCGGGCCCAGCGGTTGTCCAGCAGGTTGGCCGCCACCAGCACGGTCACCGCCGCCACCAGTGCGGCCCGGGTGGGGAGCCGGGAGACCGGCATCTCCGGGTCCGGGCCGGGGGGCGTCAGAACTCCACCGGGTCGCGCAGCAGCGGGCAGGTCATGCAGTGCCCGCCGCCCCGCCCCCGGCCCAGTTCGGCCCCGACGATGGTGATGACCTCGACGCCCGCCTTGCGCAGCAGCGTGTTGGTCTGGGTGTTGCGGTCGTAGGTGAAGACCACGCCCGGCTCCAGCGCGACCGCGTTGTCGCCGCTGTCCCACTGCTGCCGCTCGGAGGCGTACACGTCACCGCCGGTCTCGACGACACGCAGCTCCGGCAGCCCCAGCGCCTTGGCGACGACGTCGACGAACGGGGTGCTGGCCTCGTCGGTCAGTTCTATGCCGGGCGCCTTGTCGCCGGGCCGCAGCGAGAAGGTGTGCACCCCGTCCATGATGGCCGGGTAGAGGGTGACGAGGTCGCGGTCGGCGAAGGTGAACACCGTGTCGAGGTGCATGGCGGACCGCAGCCTGGGCATCCCGGCGACGATCACCTGCTGGGCCGCCCCGTTGTCGAAGAGCGCCTTGGCGACCTGGGTGACGGCCTGCCGCGAGGTGCGCTCGCTCATGCCCATCAGGACGACGCCGTTGCCGACGGGCATGATGTCACCGCCCTCGAACGTCGCCTGCCCCCAGTCGAGTTCGGGATCGCCCCACCACACCGTGGCGTCCTTGTACCCGGGATGGAAGGTGTAGACCGCCTTCATCAGGAGGGTCTCGTCGTGCCGGGCCGGCCAGTACAGCGGGTTGAGGGTGAGTCCGCCGTAGAGCCAGCACGTGGTGTCGCGGGTGTAGAGGGTGTTGGGCAGCGGCGGCATCAGGTACTCGCGGGCACCGGTGGATTCGCGGGCGAGGGCGACATAGCCGGTGCGGTACTCGTCGGGCAGGTCGACGGTGGCCAGGCCGCCGATCAAGTACCGGGCCAGCTGGGCGGGTTCGAGGGCCTCCAGAAAGGCGCGGGTGGAGTCGATCAGGCCGAGCCCCACCTGGTTGGCGACGATCTTCCGGTCCAGCAGCCAGTCCCGGGCCGCCGGAATCGTCACGGTCCCTGCGAGCAGGTCGTGCAACTCGACCACGTCCACGTCCCGTTCGCGGAGCTTGTTGACGAAGTCGGCGTGGTCGCGCTGGGCGTTCTCCACCCACATCACGTCGTCGAAGAGCAGGTCGTCGGAGTTGGTCGGAGTGAGCCTGCGGTGCGCCAGTCCCGGTGCGCAGACGAGCACTCTGCGCAGCCTGCCGACCTCGGAGTGGACGCCGAACGCGGCCCGGGTGGTGGGGGCTTGACTGCTCACGGTGCACCTTCCAGAGGGCTCAGAGACTGATCCAGCCGAGCGCCAGAGCGAGGATCCCGACCACCGCTCCGGCGACCGAGACGGCCAGGACGACGAGTTCACGCGGCGAGAACAGCCGTCGGCCCTGCTCCCGGCGGGCCATCACGAACAGGACGGTCGCCGGGGCGTAGACGACGAAGGAGACGAGGAGGTACTTCGGGCCGGCCGCGTAGACGAGGAACGCCGTGTAGACCGTGGCGAGCAGGCCGACGACCAGCTCGCCGCGGCGCCGCGCGGGCCAGGCGATCTTCGCGGCGAACGCGGCCGCCAGCAGATACGGGATCAGCGACAGCGCACTGGTCAGGTCCAGCGCGAAGTCGAAGGCGTCATCCGAGAACAGCGTGACCACCAGCACCACCTGGGACAGCAGGGTGGTCATCAGCAGCGCCGGCTCGGGCACGTCCCCGGCGGTCGACCGGCGCAGGAAACGCGGCATGTCGTCGTCCTTGGCGGCCACGAACAGCACCTCGGCGGCCATCAGCGTCCACGCCAGATACGCGCCGAGCACCGAGACGATCAGCCCCACGCTGACGAAGACCTGCCCCCAGGTGCCGACCGCGTGCTCCAGCACCCCGGCCATCGAGGGCTGACGCAGCTCGGCGATCTCGCTCATCGGCAGCAGGCCGTACGACACGATCGTCACGGACGCGAAGACGCAGAAGACGCTCAGGAAACCCAGCAGGGTGGCCCGGCCCACGTCGGCGCGCCGCTCGGCATGCCGAGAGTAGACGCTGGCGCCCTCCACCCCGAGGAAGACGAACACCGTGGCCAGCATGGTCCCGCGGACCTGGTCGAAGAGGGAGCCCGCGTAGTCGGCGCCGTGGAAGTTGGCGGCGAAGACGTCCGCCTTGAAGGAGAAGAGCGCCAGGATCACGAAGACCAGGATCGGCACGATCTTCGCGACCGTGACGATCCTGTTGACCGTGGCGGCCTCCTTCACGCCCCGCCGGATCAACAGGAAGAACGCCCACAGTCCGATCGTCGACAGGGCGGCCGCCAGCACGGTGTCGCCCTCGCCGAGAGCCGGCCACAGCGCGCCCAACGTGGACATGATCAGCACCCAGTAGGTGACGTTCCCGACGCAGGCGCTCGCCCAGTAGCCGAACGCCGAGAAGAACCCCAGGTATTCGCCGAACCCCGCCTTCGCATAGGCGTACACACCCGCGTCCAGGTCGGTCCTGCGCAGCGCCAGCGTCTGGAAGACCAGGGCCAGCATCAGCATGCCCGCACCCGCGATCACCCAGGCGATCAGCGCGCCCGCGACACCGGTCTCCTCGGCGAACCGGCGCGGCAGCGAGAACACCCCGGCGCCGACCATCGAACCGACCACCATCGCGGTCAGCGTGGGCAGCGTCAGCTTGGCCGCAGGCGGCGAGGAGCGGGGACTCTCGGTCGTCTGGGCCTGCGCCATGCCCACCACGATGGGATACCCCTGACCGCTCTGCACCTTTTGTCACCCAGGGGGATGGCCTCGGGGACCGTCCGGATGCGGCGGCGGGTGCGGTGGCCGATCGTGGTGCCGAGGTGGCCAAGTGGGTGTTGCGGGCAGGACTCTGAATCGTACGAGGGACTGGACCCGGCGGATGACGGAACGGGTGCGCCGGCACGCGGGCCCCGGCCGGGTGGTTCGGCGCCGGCCGTGCTGGTGCGGGATCGCCGTGGCGGTCCTGTGCTACTGCCTTTCCCTCACCCCGTCCCTGCTCCCGCGCGCCTGGTGGCTCCAGGGACTCGTCGCCGGCGTCTCGGCGGTCGTCGGATACGCCGTCGGCGCACTACTGGAGACACTCGCCCGGTTTCTGCTCCGCTGGGCCGGCTTCCGGATCCGTCCGCGCGTCCGCAGGATCTGCTGGGCGGCCCTCGGGGCCCTCGGGTCGGCCGCGGTCGTCGCCGTCACCGCCTGGAGCGTCCACTGGCAGGGCGAGGCCCGGCGCGCTGTCACCCTGCCCCCGCAGGTGGTCTGGTGGCAGTGGGCGCTGGTCCCGGTCGTCGCCGTGCTCGTTGGCACGGTACTGCTCCTGATCGGCCGCACGGTACGGCTCGGCACCCGCCTCGTCGCCCGCCCGCTCGGCGTCCACGTCCCACGCCCGCTCGCGTACGCCACCGGGGTCGCCCTCGCCGCGTTCGTGATCGTCGGCGTCGTCCAGGGCTTCCTGCTGCGCGGGGCGCTGGACGCGATCGAGAGCGCCGCGTCCCTCGCCGACCAGGACACCACCGAGGGCGTCCACCAGCCCGGCCTGCCCACCCTCTCCGGCACCCCCCGGTCCGCCGCCCACTGGGACACCCTCGGCGCCCGGGGCCGCGACTTCGTCGGCAAGGCCACCACCCGCGCCGACATCACCGCCTTCACCGGCCGCCCGGCCAAGGACCCGGTACGTGTCTACGTCGGCCTGCGCACCGCCGACACCCTCGACGAACGCGCCGACCTCGCCGTACGCGAACTCGAACGCACCGGCGGCTTCTCCCGGAAGATCCTCGCCGTGATGGGCACCACCGGCACCGGCTGGATCAACGACCAGGGCAGCAAACCCCTGGAGTACATGTGGGGCGGCGACACCGCCGAGGTCGCCATGCAGTACTCCTACCTGCCCAGCTGGGTCTCCGCCCTCACCGAGGACGAGGCCGCCGCCACCGGGCGGGCCCTCTTCGACGCCGTCTACGACAAGTGGCGAACCCTCCCGGCCGACTCCCGCCCCCGGCTCCTCCTCTACGGCGAGAGCCTCGGCTCCTTCTCCATGGAGTCCGCCCTCGACGGCTCCCTGGCCACCCTCACCTCGAAGACCGACGGCGCGCTGTTCGTCGGGCCGACCTACGACAACCCCCTGTGGAAGAGGGTCACCGCGCAGCGGCGGCCGGGCAGCCCCGAGTGGCGGCCGGTGGTCGACGACGGTGCGGTGGTGCGCTTCGCGCAGGTGCCGGCGGACTACGGCATCCCGCCCGCGCCCTGGGGAGAGCCCCGCGCGGTCTACCTCCAGAACGGCTCCGACCCCGTCGTCTGGTGGTCACCCGGCCTCGCCTTCCACCAGCCGGACTGGCTGGACCGCCCACGCGCCCGGGACGTCTCACCGGCGATGCGCTGGTACCCGCTGCTCACGTTCTGGCAGGTGGCCTGCGACCTGGCCGGCGCCGACAGCGTGCCGGACGGATACGGCCACCGCTACGGCACGATGCCGACGACCGCGTGGGCGCGGATCACGCAGCCACCGGGCTGGACGGCAGCCGACACGGCGCGACTGTCCGACCTGCTGGAATCGGTATGGGAACCGGGCCTGCTGGACTGAGGCACGGACGCCTCACCACCACAGTCCCGCATCCCCGGCCCGTCACCTGCTCGTCGCGCCGATCAGGGTGGCGATCCCTGCCCGTACCGCCACGCTCGGCCGCAGCCGTCCCGTCGCCGAATCCCACGGTCCTGGACCGCCCGAGCCGCTCCAGCAGCCTCGTGCCGCTTGCGGGGAGAGCCGGAGTTGTCGTTGAGCTTGATGGCCTCGGGGTCGCCGCAGGCGGTGCCGGCGTCGGCGGCGGACGCTCCCGGCGTTCCAACTGCAGCACCAACGTTGTGAAGTGGTGGCGGGGGCAAGCCGGCACGGCCCGTGGACACCGACCCTGGCCCCGCTCACATTCGGCAAGAGCTGAGGGTCACGCCGGGGGCCGGGTGAGTTTGGCGGCCACGGCGTCGAGGACCCAGTCCAGGCCGGTCGCGAAGGATGTCCCGGCGTCCACGTCCGTGCCGTCGTACACGGCCTTGGCCAGCGCCGGGAAGCGGCCCGTGGCCAACATGCTCGTCACATGCGGGCCGGAGGCGCGCTGCCAGTCGCGCTTGGACAGGCCCGTGGCGTGCTCGGCCCGCAGGTTCGCGATCTCGCGCCTGATCGCGCCAGTGAAGTAGGCGCTGACAGTCTCCACGGCGCGCATGACGGTGTCGACGTCGGCGAGACCGTCGAGGGCGGCCAGCTTGGCCTCGGTCACGGCGAGGCCGTTCGGGCCCAGGGTCGGGCGGCCGCCGAGCAGGTCGGCCAGCCATTCGTGACGGAGAGCGGCCTGCCTGGTGCGATGGGCGAGGACGCGCAGCGCCTCCCGCCAGTCACCGGGCTGTTCCTCGGGGAGAATCTCGGCCTGGACCTCGTCCACCATGAGGTCGAACAGATCCTCCTTGGTGGAGATGTATCCGTACAGCCGCATCGGGCCGGCGTTCAGCCGGGCGGCGACCTTGCGCAACGACACCGCTTCCAGCCCGCCCTCGTCGGCCAGCGCGATGGCGGCGGCGACGATCCGCTCCCGGTCGAGCGGCACGGGGCGAGGCGGCGGCTCCGGTCGGTCCCACACAGTCATAGTGGCCACCGTACCGTTGCGATGCGTCGTACTGAAGAAATACAGTGTATCGACATGAGACATCGCATCGCAGTGGTCGGGAGCGGCCCTGCCGGCCTGACCTTCGCCCGCGTCCTGCACCGCCATGGCCACCCCGTCACCGTCCTCGAACGCGATCCCGCCCCCGACGCCCGCCCCCCGGGCGGCACGCTGGACCTGCACGAAGGGCTGGGCCAGCTCGCACTGCACAAGGCGGGGCTGCTGGCGGAGTTCCAGGCGCTGTCTCGTCCCGAGGGGCAGGCCATGCGCATCCTGGACACCGACGGGACCGTCCTGCGCGACTGGCAACCCCGTCCAGATGACCGGGCCAATCCCGAGATCGACCGCGGGCAACTCCGTGACCTGCTGCTCGGCCCCCTCGACGTCCACTGGGGACGGGGCGTGACGCAGGTGGTGCCGGGGACCGGGGACGGCGCACTGGTCCATTTCGAAGACGGGCGACAGGAGACGTTCGACCTCGTGGTCGGCGCGGACGGCGCCTGGTCCCGGGTCCGCCCGGCGGTCTCGGCGGTGGCGCCGCACTACACCGGCGTCACCTCGATCGAGACCTCCCTCGACGACGTCGACACCCGCCACCCTGACCTCGCCCGGCTGATTGGCGACGGTTCCCTGGCTGTGTACGGCGTGAACCGAAGCCTCGTCGCCCAGCGCAACAGCGGCGGCCACGTGAAGGTGAACACCAAATTCCGCGCGCCGCTGGACTGGCACACGAACCTGGACCTGGCCGACGTCGAGGCCGTGCGAGCGAGCCTGCTGGCTCTGTTCGACGGCTGGGCCGCTCCCCTCCTCGACCTCCTCCGCAACGGCACCGCTTTCGTCCACCGCCCCTTCTACGTCCTGCCCGTGTCCCATACCTGGACCCACGTCTTCGGGGTGACGCTACTGGGCGACGCCGCCCATCTGATGCCCCCACTGGGGGTGGGCGCGAACCTCGCGATGCTGGAAGGCGCCGAACTCGCCGAGTCCATCGCCACCGGCCCTGGAGATCTGGACGAGACCGTCCGCGCCTTCGAGGAACAGATGTGGGCACGGGCCGGCAGGTGGGCGAAGATCACGAAGGCCGGCCTGGAACGCGTCGTGAGCCCGGACCCCGCCGAAGCCATCGCCCTCTTCGACCAGGTCCAGCCATCCTGACCGCCGGGTGCGCGAGTGGCTTCATGGGACAGCACGGCACGGACGAGGCTCCCGGCAGAGAAGGCTGTCGCCGACCATGGCAGGTCAGGGATGCCGGGCAGCAGTGGAGCGCATAGTGCGCCGCTCAGTCTCACGAACCTGGCATCTCCCTTCGGTCTTGGCCGGCCGGAGTCGGCGTACCGCCTCCGACGCGTTGATGCGGTTGCCGGTCCCGGGTACCAGGACAGTTGGTCCAGGAGTCAGGTGGTGACGGATGTGTCATTTCCACGTGCGTCATCGAGGCGGCAACCAGGTGTCGATGACTGCTGCCAGCTCGTCGCGATCGGTGAAGACGTGTCCGTGCATACCCATGGCCTGCGCGGCGCGTACGTTCTCCTCGCGGTCGTCGACGAAGAGGAAGTCGGCCGGCGCGGCCCGCATGGCGACGACGCAGTGCCGGAAGGCCGCTGGGGCCGGCTTCGCCGCTTTGATCTTCCCGGAGAAGGCCACGTGGTCCAGATGGTGCAGCCAGGGCTGCGCGGCGAGGAAGGCGTCCGCGTGGTCCGAGGGGATGTTGGACAGCAAGGCGACCTCGGCGACGCCGCGGAGGGACTGGGCGTAGGCGACCATCCGGTCGTCGACGCGTGACCAGCTGTCGATGTCGGTGAGGCGCAGTTCCTCGATGGTGTCTGCCTCGACGGGCAGGGACAGCCGTCGCAGTACGGCGGTCCAGTACTCGGGCGCGGACTGCCGGCCGGCGTCGTAGGGCGGGCGGCAGGCCCAGTAGGCCGTGGCGAAGGCGTCGGTGGGTGTGTGGCAGCGGGCGGCCATCTTCCCCAGGGCACCCGGGCGTTGATGGCGGGCGATGACCCCGAAGAGGTCGAACAGCACGATGCTGCGGGCGGTGGGCATGGTGAGGGTTCCTCCGGGTTCTGGCGGCAGGGGCGGGAGGAGAAGCCTGTGCGGCACGGAGTGAGCCGTGCCGCACAGGCGGTCAGTGGCTGCTGTGTGCCATCTCGTGCGTGCGGTCGGATCCGGTGCGCAGGATCCCGGCGGCCACGGCGGTGATCGCACACAGCAGGATCAGCAGGACGAAGGCGTGGTTCAGGGCGACGAGGTGGGTCAGCCAGCCGATGGCGGCGGGGCCGGCGAGCATGCCGACGTAGCCGAGCCCGGCGACCCGGGAGACATTGGCCCCCGCGGCGGAGGGGTCGGCGTGCCCGGCCGCGCTGAACAACTGCGGGACACAGCCGGACAGCCCCAGACCGAACAGCGCCCACCCCGCGAACGCGGCCCATATCCACGGGGAGACGGTCACGATCGTGATCCCGACGGCAGCCGTCGCCGCGCCGTAGCGCAGGATCGCCATGGACCCGAACCGGGCGACGAGGCGGTCGGCGAGCAGTCGGCCGATGGTCATGGTCGCCGCGAAGGTGCCGTACGCGAAGGCGGCGATGCTCGCGGGTGCGCCGAGGACGTCCTTCAGGTGCAGCGCACTCCAGTCGTTGGCGGCTCCCTCGCACAGCATGACCATGAGAGCCAGGACGGCGAGGATCCAGATGCGCCTGCTGGTGCCGCGGCGGCGCTCGACGGCCGGCGTCTGCCCGGTCTCCTCCGCGGCGCCGGTGCCGGCAGCGGTGGGTGCGGTCGGCAGGAGGGCGCGTGCCGACACCAGGGCGATCGCGACACCCAGGGCTCCCATGGCGGCCATGCCCGCGGCCGGGCTCAGACCGGCGCTCGCCGTAGCCGCTCCGACGAGCGCGGCGAGGACGCCGCCGACCGAGAACGTGGCGTGGAAGGCCGACATGACGGGCCGGCCGTACGCCTTCTCCACGTGCACGGCGTGGGCGTTCATGCTCACGTCCAGGCAGCCGTTGCAGAATCCGAAGACCAGCAGCGCACCTGCCAGGGTCCATGGCTCCCGGGGAAGGCCGGGCAGCACCAGGGCCGCGCTGCACAGCACGCCGGTGGCGGGGACGACGATGCGCGCCCCGAGCCTGTCCGTCAGACGCCCGGCCACCTGCATACCGATGAAGGCTCCCAGCCCCAGCAGCACCAGCAGTCCACCGAGCGTCGCGTGACTGATGCCCACGCGTTCCTCGACGGCGGGGATGTTCACCACCCAGGTGCCCATCAGAGTGCCGCACAGACTGAAGTAGACGAAGGTCGCTACACGGGCGGCTCGAAGCGAATCATTCATGGCAACCACCGTAACGAACGCTTTGAGCGATTGAATACTGTCCTTTCGCACACATTGAATGTTCGTTTCGTGTGGTGTTCAATCGCGGTATGAGCAACGCAGACCGGCACGGGATGATCGTGCAGGCCGTCAGGGAGACGGGAAGGGCCACCGTCCAGGAACTCGCCGAACTGACCGGCGCCTCCGAGATGACCATCCGGCGCGACCTCGATGCGCTGGCCGCGCACGGCGTTCTGGAGCGGGTCCGCGGCGGGGCGCGCACCCTGCTGCTCAGAGGTGAGGAACCGCCCTTCGCGCTGCGCGCTCACGAGGCCGTCGACGCCAAGCGCCGCATCGCCGCCGAGGTGTCCTCGCTCATCGCCGACGGCGAGACCGTCCTCCTCGACAGCGGCACCACCTGCCTGGAGATCGCCCACCTGCTGCGCCGGCGGCCGGTCACCGTGATGCCCCTGTCGTTGCAGGCCATCCACGTACTCGGCGAGGGCTCGGGCCCGGCCACGCTGATGGTGCCCGGCGGGCAGCCTCGGGCAGCGGAGGGGGCCCTCACCGGTCCCCTCACCCTCGCGTCCCTGGCGGCACTGCGCTTCGACACTGCCGTCATGGGATGCTGCGGTCTCAGCGCGGCCGAGGGTCTGACCGCCTACGACCTCGACGACGCGGCCGTGAAGAAGGCCGGCATCGCCTCCACGCGCCGCATCATCGTCGCCGCCGACGGCAGCAAGCTCGGCCACACCGCCTACGCCTACGTCGGTCCCTCCACACTCCTGCACACCCTCGTCACCGACACCACAGCACCCGTCGACGAGGTCACCGCGCTCGAAGGCACCGGCACCGTCGTCAAGGCCGTCTGACGAGACCGTCGGCCATCGGTCGTGAGATGCGTGGGGGTGTGTTTGCGCGACCCGGAGCCGACTGGTACGCCCGAACCTGCCCTGGACGAACTCATCAACCAACTGGTTCCTGAAGTGGATGAGTTACGCGAGCAACGACGGCTCCGGCAGCGAGGACGGGAGCGCATCCGTGCTCGCGGCTCGGGCGCCAAGGACAAGCTGACTACCGTCGGCTCTCAGGTCTGACCGCCGCCACCGGGCCCGGTCAGGGTGATGTCGTCGGCGTAGTAGCTGCCCTGTGCGTACCAGCCGTGCACGTAGATCGTCGCGCTGGTCTGGGAGGCGCCTGTAGTGAAGGAGACGGTCAGTGGGCTGTATCCGGAGGGGGAAGTGGTCCAGGTGGAGGCGCCGCCGTTCACGCCCAGGTAGACGTTGGAGCCGCGGACCCAGCCGTGGAGTGAGTAGGTGGTGTTCGGCCGTACCGCGACGGTCTGGGTGCACTGCGCGGTGTCGCTCGAACTCACCGTCCCCTGGAGGGCTTTGGAGCCCGCGTGGACGGGTGAGGAAACGATCGAGCCCGGGTTGCCGGCACAGCTCCACGGGGAGAGACCGCCCGACTCGAAGCCGGGGTTGGCCAGGACGTCGGCGACCCCGACCGCGCTCGGGGCAGCGGACGTCGGGGCGGCCGATGTCGGGGCGGCCGACGCGCTAGCCGAGGGAACGGTAGGGGTGGCCGCGGTAGGGCTGGGGATCAGGAGAGAGCAGCCGAAGCCGACGACGGCCGCCGCGGCGACCCCGATCGACACGGCCGCCCGGCGCTGTCCTGGCCCCAGGCGCGGTTGGTCCACCGGATGCGGCCGGCGTGTGCCGCCGCCGGATGCGGGGAGTTCCTCCGTCCTGCCGCCGGGGACAGGTGGGAGTTCCGCTGTCTCGCCGTCGGTCGGGGCGTGTGGGACGGGTGCGGCCACGGTTGCGTGGCTGCGGTAGTTCTTGTCCTGGCGTATGTCGTCGAGCAGCTGGGCCAGCGCGTCGGTGTTGCGCGGGCGCAGCACGCGGATGGGCTCCAGCGCGGCGCGGTCGTCCGGTGCGTCGGACGTCGGCGGTGTGGGCACTGTGCTCTCCTTCGTCCCGTGGCAGAGACCGGAGCTGTCCCTACGGGATTCATACGCAGGGACAGCTCAGGAGGTTCAGCCGGCGCCGCGCCCGGGGAAGCATGCGGGCGCGGCTCGTAGGGGGTCTGCGTACACCCCTCATTCGGAGGGCAGCCCCATCCTCAGGCGCTCGTGGATCCGGTTGGCTGGTGATCGTCACCGCACAGGACCCACAGCACCGGGGGATTCGACCATGAAGATGCCGCCGTCCAGGAAGACCGGGGCCGCCGTACTGACCGCAGCGCTGCTCGCGCTGGCCGCACCCACGGCCGCGACCGCCGCCACCGCCGGGCACCCGGCGCCGGGACCCTCCTACGGCCAGGACCAGCTCCGGCGGGACCTGGCGGCGGTGCGGAAGGCCGGGGGCGGCGACGTGAACGTGCTGGCCAGGGTCGACGGACCGCACGGCGCACCGCTCATGGCGCGCATCGGCACCCGGACCGCCGGCTCGTCGGCCCCGATCCCGTGGAACGCGCACTTCCGGGTGGCGAGCACCACGAAGACGTTCGTGGCGACCGTGGTCCTGCAACTCGCGGCGGAGAAGCGGCTGTCGCTGGACGACACCGTCGAGCACTGGCTGCCGGGGGTGGTCGCGGGCCACGGCAACGACGGCAGCCGGATCACCGTCCGCGACCTGCTCCGCCAGACCAGCGGTCTGTACGACTACATCGACGACCCGGAGATCCAGGACCGGCTGATCAACCACTTCGACGAGAACCGCTACGACACCACGCCCGCGGCCGACCTGGTCGCGGTGGCGATGAAGCACCCGCCGGCCTTCGTACCCCAGCCGGGCGGGGCCACCCGCTGGGCGTACTCCAACACCAACTACCTGCTGGCCGCGATGATCGCGGAGAAGGCCGGCGGCGCACCCTGGGACGAACTGGTCGAGCGCCGGGTGATCGCCAGGCTGGGACTGCGGGACACCTCCGTTCCCGGGCTCGACCCGCATCTGCCCGACCCGCATGTGAACGCGTATCTGACCGGCGCCGACGGCAAGAGTCTCGACGTCACCGAGCACAGCCTCCAGCACACCGCGGACTCCGGTGTGGTGAGCACCACCGCCGACCTGAACACCTTCTTCCGGGCGCTCGCAGGCGGGAAGCTGCTGCCCGCCGCGCAGTGGCGTGAGATGCGGCAGACCGTCGAGCGGACCGACGACCCGGAGGACGTGGCCGAGATGCCGGAGGGGACGTACGGCCTCGGGCTGCGCAAGATCCCGCTCTCCTGCGGCGGTTACTACTACGCCCACGAGGGCGACGGGGCCGGCGTCAACACCCGCCCCGCGGTGAGTGCGGACGGCAGGCGCGCGGTGACGATCTCCCTCACCACCACGACCGCACCGCCGGACCTGGCCGCCCTCAACCGCGCCACGGGCACCCTCGTCGACCACGCCCTGTGCGCCGCCGGACCCGCCAAGGGTTCGCCGGCGAGCTAGGCCTTCTCCTCGGATGCGGCCGGCCTTCGGGTACGGCCGTCGTGCCCGTCGGCCGTACCCGTTCAGGCGTTCCCATGGCGCTCCGTTATCGCCGCCAGGTAGCCGCGCAGCATCAGCTTCGCCTCCTCAAGGAGGGCCGCGTCGCCCTCGGGGTCGCGGCGGAAGGCCTCCTGGGCGAGGGCGTCGGCGGCGAGGACGGCGGCCTGGCAGGCCCGGCCGAGCGCCTCCGTGTCGCCGACGACCCCGAGCGCGAGCAGGGTCCGGCGTACCCCGTCGGCCATCCGGCGCTTGTGCTCGCGGTCCGCCTCCCGGGTCCGGTCGGTCAGGCCGTTGCCGAACCACAGGGCCCGGAAGCCGTGTTCGGCGCGGTAGAGCGCGGCGAAGCCGTCGATGAGCACGCCGACCGGGTCGTCCCACCGCTCGGTGGCCGCGGCGCGGACGAGGTCGTCCATCACCTCTTCGAGCCGGGAGAAGTACGTCGCCGCCAGCGCGTCGATGATCGCGTCCCGGTCGGGCAGGTACTGGTACAGCGAGCCGACCGACACCTTGGCCTCCGCCGCGACCCGGGTCGTGGTCAGCGCCTGCACGCCCTCGGTGACCAGAACGCGCTCCGCGGCCTTCAGTACCCGTGCCAACCGGGCTCTGCTGCGGGCCTGTTGGGGTGTCCGGCGCAGGACGACCCCGGTCTCTTCGGCGGTCGGCTCGGTCACCCACGGCTCCTGAATCTGAACGTGACTTTGGTTCAGGTTTACGTTACCGTCGCGGCCATGACGGACTCAAGCTCCGCGCTGGTCCAGGAGCGGGCCGCGGTGGCGGACGCCTGTCGTCGTCTGGGAGCGGCGGGCCTGCTCATCGGCACGGCGGGAAACGTCAGCGTGCGGGTGGGGGACCGGGTCGCGGTCACCGCGACCGGGGCGGTCCTCGCCCGACTCACCGCGGAGCAGGTGACGGTGGTCGACCTCGACGGAAAGGCCGTCGCAGGGACCCTGCAACCGACCTCCGAACTCGACCTGCATCTCGGGGTCCACCGGCGCCACGGCGCCGGCGCGGTCGTCCACACCCACGCGCCGATGGCCACCGCCCTCTCCTGCGTTCTCGACGAACTGCCCTGTATCCACTACCAGTTGCTCGCCCTGGGCGGCACCGTGCGGGTGGCGCCGTACGCCACCTTCGGCACCCCGGAACTCGCCGAGTCGGTCCTCGCCGCGCTCGACGGCCGCAGTGCCGCCCTCATGGCCAACCACGGCTCGGTCACCGTCGGCCCGACCCTCGACAAGGCCGTCGAGAACGCCCTGTTGCTCGAGTGGGCCTGCGGTGTCTACCAGCACGCGGCGGCGATCGGAACACCCCGCGTCCTCGACGAGCAGCAGCAACACGCGGTGATCGAGGCCGCGATCGCACGTAACTACGGCACCACCCAATCCCTGGAGGAGGGCAAGCCATGAGGGTCGTCACGATGGGCGTGCACGTGCTGGACGTGCTGGTGCGGCCGGTGGACGCGATACCCGAGGGGCAGGGCGCCACGCTGGTCGAGGACATCAGGATGACGGCCGCCGGGACCGCCGGTGGCACCGCGCTCAGCCTGGCCAAGCTCGGTGCCACCGTGCAGAGCGCCGGGGCCGTCGGTGACGACGCGACCGGCGACATGCTCGTGCAGCTGCTGGCCAAGGCCGGAATCGACACCGGGTTCCTCGTCCGCCGTACCGACACCGCCACCTCGGCGAGCGTGCTGCCCATCCGCCCCAACGGCGACCGGCCCTCCCTCCATCTGCTCGGCGCCAACATCACCTACGGCGTCGACGACGTGCCCTGGGACGCACTCGCCGAGGCCGGCCATCTCCACCTCGGCGGACCGGAGTTGATCGGCGTCGAGGTCGCCGCGCGCATCCTGCACTTCGCCAAGGAGCACGGTGTGACGACCTCCGTGGACCTGCTCGCGCCCGGTGTGCTCGGGAGCTTCGAGCAGATCGCGGCGGCACTGCCGTACGTCGACCACCTCCTCCCCAACGACGACCAGGTGCTGGGCTTCTCCGGCGAGGACGATCTGGTCGCCGGCGCGAAGAAGCTGGTCGGCGCCGGAGCCGGGCTGGTCGCGGTCACCCGTGGTGCTGACGGCGCGCTGCTGGTCACCGCGGAGGGCACCGAGGCCGTCCCCGCCTTCGAGATCGACGTGGTGGACACCACGGGCTGCGGCGACGCCTTCTCCGCCGGCTTCGTCTACGGCATCGGGCTGGGCCGCAGCCCGCAGGAGTCCGCCGTGCTCGGCAACGCCGTGGCGGCACTGGTCGCCCAGGGCCTCGGCAGCGACCACGGGGACTTCGACCTCGCGGCCGCCGACGCGTTCGCGGCGACCGGCGTCAGGCGTGTGTAAAACGTGACGTTGACCACGCCCGTCCCTCGCGTCCGATAGGTACCTTCCGTCCCTCGAACCGCTGAAATCCTGCGGATATTCACTCGTTCCAGGGGTCTGTGTTCGGACAGAGTCCGGCAACAGCTCGGTTAATAACTGCTCGCTGGTTGGTTACCGGAGAGTGAGCGGTCCATGATGGCCCCATGACGTTGGCCTCGCGCGCTCTTGCGCAACTGGCGACCTGGCCCGACCTGACCCAGGCGGTACCGAGCTGTGGTCTGGGTCAGGCCGTGAGTTCGTCGCAGGGCGAGATCGCGCACTTCCACTCGGAACGCGATGTGGACCTGCGTCTCACCACCCATGCCATCCGGCACTTCGCCAAGGACCTCAAGAGCACGGGGGCGATCCGCATCGTCCCGGGCTCGCAGTGGGTGACCATACGACTCGACGCCGCGAGCGACGTCGATCTGCTGCTGACCCTGGTGAGCGTCGCCCTCCAGGCCCACCAGAGCTGGCCCGACCCGGCCGACCGGCCCGTGTTCGGCTGCAACGACCAGCGCGGCGCGGGCTTCGTCAGCGCGGACACCAGCGGTATGTGACTCGGCGCGGACACCGGCGGTATCCGGCTCGGCGCGGACACTCGCGGTGTCCGACAGGTCCCGCGACCGGGTCACACGGTCATGACCCGGATCCCCGCCTCCTCGAACGGGCGTACCACCTCCGGCGTCGCCGCCGTGTCCGTCACCAGCGTGTCCACCAGTTCAGCCGCGCAGATCCGGGCGAACGCCCGCCCGCCCAGCTTGCTGGAGTCGGCGGCGACGATCACGCGGGTGGCGCGCTCGCACAGCAGCCGGTTGATCGCCGCCTCCGCCTCGTCGTGGGCCGCGGCCCCGTGCACGACGTCGAAGGCGACCACCCCGAGCACCGCCACATCGAGGGTGATCTGACCCAGCACACCGTCCGCGAGCGGCCCGATGAGCTCGTACGACTGCGGGCGCGCCACCCCGCCCGTCACCACGATCTTGAACTGGGGCCGCACGGCCAGCTCGTTGGCGATGTTGAGCGCGTTGGTGACGACCGTCAGCGCCGGCGTGCCGGTGGCGAGGTCGCCGCGCACGGCCAGGGCGCGGGCCACCTCCGTGGTGGTCGTCCCGCCGGTCAGCCCCACCGCCTCGCCCGGCACCACCAGTTCCGCCACCGCCTTGGCGATCCGCTGCTTCTCCGAGGCCCGCCGGGCGGTCTTGTAGCGCAACGGCAGTTCGTACGACACCCCGTGCACCACCGCCCCGCCCCGGGTGCGCACCAGCATCTGCTGCTCGGCCAGCTGGTCGAGGTCCCGGCGGATCGTCGCCGCCGACACCGCCAGCTCGGCCGCCGCCTCCTCGACCTCCAGCCGGCCGCGCTCGACGAGCAGCTCGAGCAGCGCCTTCCAGCGGGCGTCGCGCGACATCAGCCGCCTCCGTTCCTCGATCTCCCGGCGACCCTAACCCACCTCGTCTTCGACTGAATGCTTGATTGTGCTCGAAAGGTGCCTTTATCTTGCAAGAACAATCAAATCCGGGGAGGGTGCGGTATGACGCATGTCGAGGACGAGCTGTCCAGCCAGCCCGAGTGCTGGATACGGGCCGAGGAAGAGGCCGGGCGGCACGCGGGGGTGCTGCCGGCGGCGGGGGAACGGGTCGCGATCGTCGGGTGCGGCACCTCGTACTTCATGGCCCAGGCGGCCGCCGTGCTGCGCGAGTCGGCGGGGCAGGGCGAGACGGACGCGTTCCCCGCTTCGGAGTTCCCGCACGGGCGCGACTACGACCGGGTGCTCGCCCTGACCCGGTCCGGCACCACCACCGAAGTACTCGACCTGCTGGGGAAGTTGAAGGGGCGTGTGCGCACCGTCGCGGTCACCGCCGACCCCGACACCCCTGTGCTGCGGGCCGCCGACGACCTCGTCGTCCTGGACTTCGCGGACGAACGCTCCGTCGTCCAGACCCGGTTCGCGACCAGTGCCCTCACCCTCCTGCGCGCCCACCTCGGCCTGCACACCGACGCGGTGGTCGCCGACGCCCGCACCGCGCTCTCCACTCCCTTGCCGACAGGGCTCGTCGAGTGCACGCAGTTCACCTTCCTGGGCCGCGGCTGGACCGTCGGACTCGCCAACGAGGCCGGGCTGAAGATGCGCGAGGCCTCACTGTCCTGGACCGAGGCCTACCCGGCGATGGAGTACCGGCACGGCCCGATCAGCATCACCACCCGCTCCACGGCCACCTGGACGCTCGGCCCGGCGCCCGCCGGACTCGCCGAACAGGTCCGCGCCACCGGGGGACTGTGGATCGAGGGCGCCCTCGACCCGCTCGCCGAACTCGTCCGCGCCCAGCGCCTCGCGGTCGCCGTCGCCGCCGCCCGGGGCCTCGACCCCGACCGGCCACGCCACCTCACCCGGTCGGTGATCCTCGCCCCGTCCGGGGAGGCGTGACCGTGCCGCTCACAGCCACCGGTGAGCTGCTGACCCGGGCCGCCGAGGCCCGGTCCGCCGTCGCCGCGTTCAACGTCATCACCCTGGAACATGTGGAGGCCGTCGTCACCGGCGCCGAGGCGGCCGGATCGCCCGTGGTCCTCCAAGTCAGCGAGAACGCCGTCAAGTTCCGCTACGGACGGCTGCTCCCGCTCGCCCGCGCCGCCACCGCGGCCGCCGAACGGGCCCGTGTGCCCGTCGCGTTGCACCTCGACCACGTCCAGAGCGACGAGCTGCTCCGGCAGGCGCCCGGAGCCGGCTTCAGCTCCGTGATGTACGACGCCTCCCGGCTGCCGTACGCCGAGAACCTCGCCGCGACCGCGGCGGCCGTCGACTGGGCGCATGGCCAAGGCCTGTGGATCGAGGCCGAGTTGGGCGAGGTCGGCGGCAAGGACGGCCGCCCGCCGGTGGACGCGCACGCGCCCGGCGCCCGCACCGATCCCGGGGAGGCACGAGCCTTCGTCACCGGCACCGGGGTCGACGCGCTGGCCGTGGCGATCGGCAGCGCGCACGCCATGACCACCCGCACCGCGGCCCTCGACCACGGTCTGCTCACCCGTCTGTCCGCCGCCGTGCCCGTACCGCTCGTCCTGCACGGCTCCTCCGGAGTCCCGGACGACGGCCTGGTCGCCGCGGTCGCCGGCGGCATCGCCAAGGTCAACGTCGGCACGGCGCTCAACATGGCGATGACCGCCGCGATCCGGCGCTTCCTCGCGGACCACCCCGAGGCGGTCGACTCCCGCAAGTACCTCGGCGTCGGCAGGGAGGCGATGGCCCGGGAGGTCACGCGGATCATCGGCGTCCTGGGCACTACCCCCGCTTGACCGCCTTCAGCACCACGAACTTCGGGTCGCTCGCGACCAGTTGGCTGTTGCCGAACAGCCGGCGCAGCTTCACGTGATAGCCCAGGTGGCGGTTGCCCACCACCCACAGCTCGCCGCCCGGCCGCAGCGCGTGCTTCGCCCCGGTGAACATCCGCCACGCCGTCGCGTCGGTGGTCGCCTGGTGGGAGTGGAACGGCGGGTTGTTCAGCACCACGTCCACGCTCCCGGCCGCCACCCCGGCCAGTCCGTCCCCGACCCGGAACTCGGCATGCCCGGGCACCCCGTTGGCCTTGTAGGTGGCCTCCGCCGAGGCCACCGCCTGGAACGACTCGTCGACGAACAGCACCTCGGCCGTCGGATCGGCCAGCGCCACCGCCGTCCCGACGACCCCGTTGCCGCACCCCAGGTCCACGATCCGGCGCCCGCCCCCGGGCAGATGGCCGAGGAAGAACCGGGTGCCGATGTCGAGCCGGTCGGCGCAGAAGACCCCCGCGTGATTGACGACCGTACGCCCGGAGACCGTGCCGATCCCGTCCGGGAGCTCGTAGCTGTACGGCCACGGGTTCACCGGCCGCCGAAGCGACGGGTCCGGGACGCAGTGGATCAGCCGGGCCTTCTGCTCGGCCGGCGAGGTACGGGTCGGGCCGAGGATCCGCTCGAACAGCCGCAGCGTCGACGTATGGATCTCCTTCACCATGCCGGTGCCGATCACGACCGTGTCCGCGTGCACGGCGGGCGCCAGTCTGAGCAGCTGGTCCTCCAGCAGCGCCAGGCTCTTCGGCACCCGCACCAGCAGCACGTCCACCCGCTCCGGCGGCGGGTCCTGGGTGGTGAGCAGCTGCACCGCACCCGTCTCGACACCCGCGCGCGCCAGGTTCGCCCGGGTCGCCTCCTGGCTCAGGTACGAGTCGGTGATCTGCGTCGGCCGGTGTTCCGCCAGCGCGGTGACCAGCGCGCCCCACCGGTCGCCGAGCACCACGACCGTGCCGGACAGCCCGGTCCGTTCCTCGGCCAGATGCCTCAGCAGATACGCGTCGGAGGCGTCCCAGGCACGCAGCCGGTCGCTCGGATCCTGGGGGAAGCGGGACAGCTCGTACTCGCCCCACGCAGTCGTCATACGGTCGCTCATCGTGTGTCCAGGCTAGCGGAGCCGCAGCTCAGACCCGGTCGGGCAGGATGGGGGGCATGGAGGACGAGTTGTTCCCGAGGGCGTGCGCCCAGGTCGCGCCGGGCGCCGTGCACGTCCCCGACTGGCTGAGCGCGGGGCGGCAGCGTGAGCTGCTGGAAGCCTGCCGGGAGTGGGCCCGGCCACCCGCCGGACTGCGCACGGTCCGCACTCCGCAGGGCGGCACCATGACCGCCCGCCAGGTCTGCCTGGGCTGGCACTGGTACCCGTACGCCTACGCCCGCACCGTCGTCGACGGCGACCTCACGCCCGTCAAGCCCTTCCCGGCCTGGCTGGACGAACTGGCCCGCCGCGCGGTGACCGACGCGCTGGGCCCACAGGCGGTGGGTGGATTGTCGTACGACATCGCACTGATCAATTTCTACGACGCCGACGCGAGGATGGGCATGCACCGGGACGCCGACGAGAAGTCGGACGCGCCGGTGGTGTCGCTGAGCCTGGGGGACACGTGCGTGTTCCGCTTCGGGAACACGGACACCAGGGCGAAGCCGTACACGGATGTGGAGCTGCGGTCGGGGGACCTGTTCGTCTTCGGGGGAGAGTCGCGGCTCGCCTATCACGGGGTGCCGCGGGTGTACCCGGGCACGGCGCCCTCGGAGCTGGGCCTGACCGGCCGCCTGAACGTCACGCTGAGGGTCAGTGGACTGTGACGTGCCCCAGCTGAAGCGCCCCCGAAGGGGCGCGGGGCTGTGTCGACATGCGGCTCCGCCACGTGGGCGCGACCAGCCACAACGCACCGGCACCGTTCAATACTACGGATCATGGGAGACTCGCTCTCATGAGCGGCAAGGCGGCCCCCGGCGCGACGGGGAACGGAACCTCGAAACCCCGGTTGGACCGAGGGCGCGGCGCACTCGGCCCCGCGCTGGAACTCGTGCACACCGGCCGAGCCCCCACCCGTGCCGTACTCACCGCGGAACTCGGCGTCACCCGGGCCACGGCCGGCGCCGTCGCCGCCGAACTGGAGGCGCTCGGCCTGATCACGGTCGACGCGCACCCGGGCGCCGCGGCCGGTTCGCAGGGCCGCCCCTCGCACCGCCTCGAGGTCGCCGAGCACGGCCCCGTCGCCCTCGCCGCACAGGTCCACGCCGACGGCTTCCGTGCCGCGCTGGTCGGCCTGGGCGGCCGGATCGTCGCCACCGCCCCCGGCTGCGAGACCGTCGACGCCGACCCGGCCAAGGTGCTCGGCTCGGTGGTGGAGGCGGGCGCCGACCTGCTCCGCACCACCGGCCTGCGCTGCGTCGGCGCGGGCCTCGCCGTGCCGTCCGCCGTCGCCGAACCGGAGGGCCTCGCCCTCAACCCCCTTCACCTGGCCTGGCCGGTGGGCGCGCCGGTGCGCCGGATCTTCGCGGAGTGCGTGCGCGCGGCCGGGATCACCGGTCCGGCCTTCGCGGGCAACGACGTGAACCTCGCCGCACTCGCCGAGCACCGGCACGGCGCGGGCCGGGGCGCCCGCGATCTGCTGTGCGTGGCCACCGGGCACCGGGGCGTCGGCGGCGCGCTGGTCCTCGACGGCCGTCTGCACACGGGGAGTTCGGGACTGGCCCTGGAGGTCGGCCACCTCACCGTCAACCCCGAGGGCCGCCCCTGCCACTGCGGCAGCCGGGGCTGCCTGGACGTCGAGGCGGATCCACTGGCGCTGCTCATCGAGGCGGGCCGCGAACCCGGCCCCGAGGTGTCGCTGCTCCGGCAGGCCGAGGACCTGGTCCGCGACCAGTACGCCGACCCGACCGTGCGCAGAGCCGCCGAGGCCCTGATCGACCGCCTCGGCCAGGGCCTGGCCGGCCTGGTCAACATCCTGAACCCCGACCGCATCATCCTCGGCGGTCTGCACCGCACCCTGCTGGACGCCGACCCCGAGCGGCTGCGTGCCGTCGTCGCCGACCGCAGCCTGTGGGGCCAGAGCGGTGGAGTACCGATCCTGCCGTGCACGCTGAGCCACAACAGCCTGGTGGGAGCGGCCGAGCTGGCGTGGCAGCCGGTGCTGGACGATCCGCTGGGGGCGCTGCAGTGACGGCCTACCACTGAGCCGTGAGGCTCCACAGGGCCGCCACCAGGGTCTGCCGCAGATCGGGCCGCCGTACGCACAACCCGATCGGGAACCGCTCCGGCGCCGGAGCGGCCGGCACCACCGCCAGCCGGTCCCGCACCGCGCTGTGGTCCAGCACCAGCCGCGGCACCACACCCGTGCCGCAGCCCAGGGCGACCAGGGCCAACAGGGCTTCGTGGCCCTCCGGTTCGCAGGCGATGTCCGCGGGCCCGCCCCGCGCGCGGAACCAGCGGTCGGCCGCCTCGCGCACCAGGCCGCGGTGCGGCAGGACGAACGGCCCGTCGAGGCCGGGATCCGGGCGGTCGCGCGCGGTGACCAGAACCAGGTCGGTGACCGTGACCGTCCGGCTGACCAGGGGCTCCGGCAGCCGCGCCGGGATCCCGGCGACCGCCACGTCGGCCTCGCCCTCGTCGAGCCGGGCCAGCGCGGACGCGGCGTCCCCGGTGCGCAGATCGAGCCGTACCTGGGGATGTGCGGCCCGGAACGGCGCCAGCAGGTCGGGCAGCAGGGCCTGGCAGGCGGTCACGGTGGCGAACACCGTCAGCCTGCCGACGAGTTCCGCCGGGTCGGGATGCTCGTCGCGGTAGGCCTGCCACAACTCCATTGCCCGTACGGCGTAATCGCGGAAGCGGTGCCCCTCCGCGGTCAGGGACACCCCGCGCGGGCCCCGGTCGAACAGCCGGTGGCCCAGGTCGGCCTCCAGCCGCTGGACGGTCCGGGTGAGCGTCGCCGGGCTGACATGGCACTCCAGGCTGGTCCGCCCGAAGTTCAGCGACTGCGTCAGATGGAGGAAGAGCCGCAGCTCACGGTGGTCGTCCCGCACTCCTGTGACCAGGTCCTTTCATGATCCGCAACGGTACGCTGCGAAAGTTGCGCTTGCCGCAATGCTCGCCGGGACCCTACAACTCGACCATGACCCTGACGAACACTTACACCTCCCGTGTCTTCGCACTCGAAACCATGGACGTGCCCGGCGGCACGGAGACCATCCTGCGCGGCGGCCGGCACCTCTTCCCGCTGCTGCCCCAGGCGTTCACCGGGGTCGGCAGGATCGGCGTCCTCGGCTGGGGACCCCAGGGCCGCGCCCAGGCGCGCAACCTGCGCGACTCCCTCGCCGGTACGGACGTCACGGTCGCGGTGGGACTGCGCCCCGGCTCCGCCTCGGCCGCCGACGCCCGCGCGCACGGCTTCACCGAGGAGAACGGCACCCTCGGCGACTGGCTCGCCGTCGCCGCCGACAGCGACCTGCTCCTGCTGCTGATCGCCGACGCCGCGCTCGCCGCCCACCACGAGGAGATCTTCGCCGTGCTCAAGCCCGGCGCGGTCATCGGGCTCTCGCACGGCTTCCTGCTCGGCCATCTGCGCGAGACCGGCGGCGACTTCCCCGCCGGACACGGCGTGATCGCCGTCTGTCCGAAGGGCATGGGCGACTCCGTGCGCCGCCTCTACGAACAGGGCGCCGAGATCAACGGCGCCGGGATCAACAGCAGTTTCGCCGTGCACGCCGACCCGGACGGCCGGGCCACCGACCTCGCCCTCGGCTGGTCGGTCGCGCTCGGCGCGCCGTACACCTTCCGTACCACGCTGGCCAGTGAGTACCGCTCCGACATCGTCGGCGAACGCGCCATCCTGCTCGGTGCCGTGCACGGCATCGTGGAGAGCCTGTACAGCCACTACCGGCTGGCCGGGGACGACGAGGTGACGGCCTACGAGCGGTCCTGCGAGAACGTGACCGGGCCGATCGCCCGGACGATCTCCCGGGCCGGGCTCCGGGCCGTCCGCGAGGACCTCGACGCCGCCGGGCGCGAGGTCTTCGACCGCGCGTACACGGCGACGTACGGGCCGGCCCGTGAACTCGTCGCCGAGATCTACGACGAGGTGGCCGACGGCACCGAGCTGCGCAGTGTCATCCTGGCCGAACGGCGGCTCGGGAAGCGGGAGATGAGCCGGATCGGCGGTTCGCCGATGTGGGCGGCGGGGGAGCGGGTCCGCGCCCGGCGGGACGAACGGGAGCTGTCCGTCGAGCCGTTCACCGCCGGTGTGTTCGTCGCCACGATGATGGCGCAGATCGACGAGTTCGCCGAGCGCGGCCACCCCTGGTCCGAGATCGTCAACGAGTCCGTCATCGAGGCGGTCGACTCGCTGCTGCCCTACATGCACGCCCGGGACGTGGCGTACATGGTCGACAACTGCTCCCGCACGGCCCGCCTCGGCACCCGCCGCTGGGGCCCCCGTTTCCAGGCGTCCTTCGAGCAGATCGCCTACCCGAACGCCGAACTCCCCGCCGACCAGACCCTGTTGGCCACCTTCGACACCCACCCGGCCCACGAGGCCCTGTCCGCCGCCGCGAAACTCCGGCCGTCGGTCGACATCTCGGTGGGCTAGCGCCAGTCGACGGCGAAGGCCCGGGCCGGGTTGTCGACGAGGACGCGGCGTACCTGCTCCGCACCCAGCTCCTCCTCCAGCCGCGGCCGTATCCGCCGCAGCAGGTACGGCATCCCGGGCCCGCCGTCCACCGACCGCGCCCCCGCCACCACGGTGTCCCCGCCGAGCAGCAGCCGGTCCCCGAAGCCGGCCTCGGCGAGGGCCCGGACGGCGTCCGGCATCCGCCAGTCGGTGGCGTGGTGGGCGCGGGACGGCCCGTCGAAGGCCAGCCAGCAGCCGGAGGCGGCGGCCTGCCGCTGGACGAGGAGGTCGGGGGAGCGGTTGAGGTGGCCGAGGATCACCCGGTCGCCGGGGACACCCGACTCCCCGCACAGCAGGTCCAGTACGTCGAGCGCGCCGGTGCCCAGCTCCAGGTGCACGGCGATCGGCGCGCCCGTCGCGTGGTGGGCCTCGGCCGCCGCCGTCATCGTCCGGCGGGCGTGCGCGTCCAGGCCGTGGAAACCGCCCGCCACCTTGATCAGACCGGCCCGCACCCCGGACGTGCCGATGCCCTCGGTCAGCTCGGCGACGAAGACGCCGGCGAGCCGCCCGCCCAGCCCGTCGAGCAACTCCGGTGTGTAGTGGGCCGCTTGGTGCAGCCCGGTCGCGCAGACCAGATGCACCCCGGTGGTACGGGACAGCAGGGGCAGGTCGGCTGCGCGCCGGCCCATCCCGTACGGCGTCCACTGCACGACGCTCGCCCCGCCCGCCGCGCGGAACGCCGACAGCTCCGCTCGCGCGGCGGTCGCTTCGTCCAGCTCCTGGCCGGAGAGCGCGGCACTGCGGAGGAAGAGGTGGTCGTGCGCGTCGCACACGCCCAGGTCCTCGGGCCGCACGTCGCCGAGGACCGTGCGGACGGTGCTCACCACTGCCGCCCGCGCGGCAGCCGGTCCCGGCCGGGCTCCGACATGTGCAGCACCTGGAACACGTCCCCCTCGGCCTTCGGGGCGTCCTGCGCCCAGAGCGAGAAGTGGACCAGCTCCCAGCGGGCCGTGTCCACAGCCGCCGCCGCCAGCACGGCGCCGTCCTCGCCCGCGACCCGGCGGGTCTCCCGCACCACGTCCGCCATCAGCCCGGACAGCTCGGCCCCGTCCGGTACCGGCTCCCGCCGCCTGACCGCTAAGGCCGCCCGCGCATCGGCCGCGCCGCCCTCCTCGTACGCCAGGCCCGACCACTGCCGTGCCTCGGGCCGCCCGAAGTCGTTCACGAGGCCCTGGAAGGCGCCTCCCCACAGGAAGCGGTTCATGCCCTCCACGGTGTTCCAGAGGTAGAAGGGCGCGTACTGGTTGACCGGCGAGCCGTGCACACCGCGCTCGCGCAACAGGTACGTCTTGAAGCCGAGGCCGTCCCAGTCGTCGAGCAGATGCCCGATGCGGGCCACCCGGTCACGGACGACGCCCATGTCGTAGTCGGCGGGCAGGGTCAGCTCGTACTGCAGGGCGTGCATGGCGGAAGCCTTTCTCCAGACGCTCGGACGGTGGGGTGGCCGGCGGCGGACACCTGCGGACGTACGTCAGTTCCTCAGCAGCGACAGCAGTCCGCGCACGGCGGTGTCGAACGCGGCGGGCGAGCCGGAGGCACGGGCGAGGACGTAACCCCCCTGCACGGTCGCGAGGACCGTCGCGGCGATCTCCTCGCCGTCCACCCGCGGCCCGAACTGCCCCTGTTCCCTGCCCTCTTCGACGATCCCGGCGATCAGCTCCCGGATCCGGTCGAGCGTCTCGTCGACGGGCGCCCGCAGTTCGTCGCTCGCGATGATGTCCGGGTCCATGGTCAGCCGCCCGATCGGGCAGCCGCGCAGCACATCGCGCTCGCGCCGCAGATACGCCTCGATCCGCTCGTACGGCGTGCCCGGCCCGGTGAGCACGTCCTCGGCGGTGGCCAGCAGTTCCTCGGCGGTCCGCCGGATCGCGGCCAGGGCCAGGTCCGGCTTGCCCTTGAAGTGGTGGTACATGCTGCCCTGGCCGGCCCCGGCGCGCTCCAGGATGGCCTTGGGGCTCGTGCCGACGTAACCGCGCTCCCAGAGCAGCTCACGGGTGGACTCGATCAGACGCTCCGACGTGCTCACGCAGTCACTGTACATACTAGTAGTTACAGAACGCCAGTCCTGGCGGGAGCAGCCGGGCCCCCGCCGTGTACTCCCCGGGAGGTACGGCGACTGCCGCCGGCCGCACGACGACCCGGCCCCCTCCCCGGAGCCAGTCTCGATGCAACACACCGAGACTTTCCGGCAAGGGAGTTGAACCGAGATGGAGACCCTCGCGAACTGGGACGGCGGGCCCGGCCCGTGGATCCTGTTCTTCCCGCTGATCTGGGCGGCCGTCGTGATCGGCGTCGTCACCGTCCTGCGCCGCACCGCGTGGCGCGGGCGCGGCGGCCCCTGGCGCCCGATGGACGCCGGACGCCCGGCCGGCGACTCGCCGCTCGCCGTCCTCGGCCGCCGCTTCGCCTCCGGAGAGATCGACGAGGACGAGTACTGGCGGCGGCTGTCCGTCCTGGAGGAGCAGTTCGGCCGCATCGGCAAGGGCGGCGCGGCATGACCACGGCCACCGAGGTACGGGCCGCGGCCCGGGTCGTGGGCGCCGTGAAGACGTACGGCGCCGGCGACACCGCCGTACGCGCCCTGGACGGCGTGGACGTGGCGTTCCCGGAAGGACGCTTCACCGCCATCATGGGCCCGTCGGGCTCCGGCAAGTCGACCCTGATGCACTGCGCGGCCGGCCTCGACACCCTCACCTCGGGCACCGCCTGGATCGGCGACACCGAGCTGGGCTCGCTCGACGACCGGCGGCTGACCCTGCTGCGCCGCGACCGGATCGGCTTCGTCTTCCAGGCGTTCAACCTGGTGCCGACGCTGACCGTCGCGGAGAACATCACCCTGCCGCTGGACCTGGCCGGCGGGCGCGGCGACCCCGAGTGGATCGACGCGCTCGTCGAGGTCGTCGGGCTGCGCGACCGGCTGCACCACCGCCCCTCCGAACTCTCCGGCGGCCAGCAGCAACGCGTCGCCGTGGCACGGGCGTTCGCCGGCCGTCCGGAGGTCGTCTTCGCCGACGAGCCCACCGGCAACCTGGACTCCCGCTCCGGCGCCGAGGTCCTCGGCCTGCTCGGCGACGCGGTACGGCGGACGGGCCGCACGGTCGTCATGGTCACCCACGACCCGGTGGCCGCCGCCCACGCCGACGAGGTCGTCTTCCTCGCCGACGGGCGCCTGGTCGACCGTATGGAGTCCCCGACCGCCGACGGCGTCCTGGACCGGATGAAGGCCCTCGAGGTGCGGTCATGAACGCGTCCGTACGACTGAGCCTGTCCTCGCTGCGCGCCCACCGCCGCCGGTTCGCCGGCACCTTCCTCGCCGTCTTCCTCGGCGTCGCCTTCCTGGCCGGCACCCTGGTCATGGGCGACACCCTGCGCGCGAGCTTCGACTCGATGTTCGGCGAGGCCACCAGCGGCACGGACGCCGTGGTGCGCGGCGCCGACGCCATCACCACACCGGGCGAGGCCCAGGGCGTACGCCAGCCCGTGCCCGCCTCCCTGGTGCGGACCGTCGAGCAGGTGCCCGGCGTAGCGGCCGCCGCCCCGGACATCCAGGGCGCCGGCCAACTGATCGGCGCCGACGGCAAACCCATCGGCGGCAAGGGCCCGCCCACCCTGGCCGGCAACTGGATCACCGACCCGAACCTCAACTCCTACCGGATCGCCGAGGGCCGCGCTCCCGCCAGGTCCGGGGAGGTCGTGGTCAACCGAGGTGCGGCGAAGAAGGGCGGCCTGAAGATCGGCGACACGACCGTCCTGCGTACCCCCGATCCCGTCAAGGTGACGATCGTCGGCCTCGCGACCTTCGGCGGCGAGGACGGCATGGCCCAGGTGACCTTCACCGGCATGACACGGGCCGACGCCGAGAAGTACCTCACCGCGAAACCGGGGGAGGCCGCGAGCATCCTGGTGCGGGCCGGTCCGGGAGTCGGCCAGAAGGAGTTGGTCGACCGGCTGACTCCGGTCCTGCCCAAGGGAGTCGAGGCGATCACCGGCCAGGATTCGGCCCAGGAGAACACCGACATGATCTCCAGCCAGTTCCTGACCGTCTTCACGACCCTCCTGCTCGTCTTCTCCGGGATCGCCCTGCTGGTCGCGACCTTCTCCATCCACAACACCTTCGCCATCGTCGTCGCCCAACGCACGAGGGAGAACGCCCTGTTGCGCGCCCTCGGCGCCTCCCGCCGCCAGGTGACCGCGGCGACCCTGACAGAGGCGAGCGCCGTGGCCGTCCTGGCGTCCGCCGCCGGGGTCGCGGGCGGCATCGGGATCGCCGCCGGGTTGCAGGCGCTCTTCCCGGCGATCGGATTCCCCTTCCCCGACGGCGACCTGGTGGTCAAGGCGCTCTCGATGGCCCTCCCGCTCGCGGTCGGTGTCGTCGTCTGCCTGGGCTCCGCGCTGCTGCCCGCCGTCCGTGTCGGACGCACCGCCCCGCTGGCCGCCCTGCGCGAGACCGCCGTCGACTCCTCGGGCGCGTCCGGCCTCCGTGCGGTCGTCGGAGCCGGCCTGGGCGCCCTGGCCGTCGCCCTCACCCTCACCGGCGTCCTGGTCTCCCCGTCCCTCTGGCTCGCGGGACTCGGCGCGCTGCTGGCCCTGGTCTCCTTCGTGATCCTGGGCCCGGTCGCCGCCACCACGGCCGTACGGCTGCTCGGCGGCCCCCTCGGCCGGCTGCGCGGAGTGACCGGCGCCCTGGCCCGCCGCAACGCGCTGCGCAGCCCCAGGCGGACCGCCGCCACCGCGAGCGCGCTGATGATCGGCGTGGCCGTCGTCTCGCTGTTCACCGTGTTCGGCGCGTCCCTGAAGGCGACCATGGACCAGACCGTCTCCCGGTCCTTCGCCGGCGACCTCGCCGTCAGCAACCCGTCCTTCGGCGCGGGCGGCAGCGGACTCAGCCCCCGTCTGGCCCCGGTGCTCCAGCGGCTCCCGGAGGTGGACACCGCCGTCGGACTCGGCCGCGGGGTCGCCGAAGTGGACGGCAGGGGACGGGCACTGACGGTCACCGACCCCGTCGCCCTCGCCCGCACCTTCGACCTCGGCACCGTCCAGGGCTCACTCTCCCGGCTCGGCACCGACGGCATCGCCGTCACCCGGACGGAGGCCGACCGGCAGCACCTGCACACCGGGGACACCGCCCGGCTCACCTTCACCGACGGCAAGGAGCGGGACTTCACCGTCCGCGCGGTCTACGGGCAGTCCGAACTCGCCGGTGACTACGTCATCACCCGTGCCGCCTGGGCCCCGCACCGCATCCAGGACTCCGACACCCTGGTGGCCGTCACCCTCAGGCCCGGGGTGAGCGCGGCCACGGGCCGGGCGGCGGTGACGAAGGCGGCCGCACGGTACGGCAACCCGCAGGTGCAGACCCGGGACGAGTACGCGCAGTCCTCGGCCGGTGGGATCGACATGATGCTCACCCTGGTCTACGCGCTGCTCGCGCTTGCCGTCCTCATCGCCCTGCTCGGCATCGCCAACACCCTCACCCTCGCGATCCACGAACGCACCCGGGAACTGGGCCTGTTGCGGGCCGTCGGCCAGACCCGCCGCCAACTGCGGGCCATGGTCCGCTGGGAGTCGGTCCTGGTCGCCGCCTTCGGCACGGCCGGCGGACTCGGCCTCGGCGCCTTCCTCGGCTGGGTCCTGGTGAGGGCCTCGGACGGCACGAGCGACACGGCGTTCGCCTTCGCCGTCCCGCCCGTCCGCCTGGCCGTCGTGGCGCTGGTGGGCGTGGCCGCGGGCGCCCTGGCGGCCCTGCGCCCGGCCCGGCGGGCGGCCCGCCTGGACGTGCTGCGGGCCATCGCCGTGGAGTAGCGCCGGGGAGGGAAACTCACCGCCCGCTCAACTGGCGACAGCCGAGCGGGCGGGAGCACGTGCGGTGTCAGGGGCACCGGCGGTCGCGGGTACGGCAGCGGGGGGACTGGCGGTCGCGGGTACGGCAGCGGAGACGCCGGCGGTCGCGGGTACGACGGCGGCGGCACCGGCGGTCATGAGCGCGGCAGCGGAGGCACCGACGCCGACCTGTGCGGTGGCGGAGGCGCCGGCGGTCGCATGCCCGGCAGCGGGCGCACCGGTGGCCGCCGGTCCCGCCGTGACGACATGCCGGGTCGCCGGCTCGGTCGTACGGCGCTGCGGGTGGGCCGCCTCCGGCATGGCGGTCGGCGCGGGCAGGGTGAACCACACGACCTTGCCGTCGTCGTGCGGCCGTACCCCCCAGCTCTCGCTGACCGCGGCCACCATCGCCAGGCCCCGGCCGCAGGTGGCCATCGGCGCGACGTCCGTCCCGTCCTCGACCACCGGCAGACGGGGATCGTGGTCACGGACCGACACCGTGAGCCGGTCGAGCTGGAGCTCGATCTCCACGGTGCAGTTCTTGTCGGGCTGGGCGTGCCGGTGGACGTTGGTCAGCAACTCCGTCACACCGAGCGCGGCCCGGTCTATCAACGGGTCCAGATGCCAGTAGCGCAACTGTGCAGATACGATTCTGCGGATCTGGCCGATCCGCGCGGGCAGGGCTTGGAGCTCCACCGAGCAATGTCTGCTTGGGTGTTCGATCACGACTGCGACTCCCCGACGTGAGGTCCGGAAGAACACGGAGAACGGATCCAGCAGGGCGCCGCCGTCCATGGGGCCGCCTGCTGTCGTGGCCGGCGGGCTGGTTCGCAGCGTTATCGCCGGTAAACCCAGAGTGACGTGAGACAAGCGTGACCCACTGCGTACGGTCCCGCAACTCGCCGTGGTTCAGTGGTCACGCCCGGCGGCCCGCCGTACCGCCTCGATGAAGCGGCGCGCCGCGGGCGGCCCGGGCTCGCCCGGCGCCGGATCGTGGTCGCCCAGGGTGAGTGAGTAGCGCTGGCCGTTGAGGTCGGCCAGGGCCCGGTCCTCCGACGCGAACCATGGCTTCGAGGCCCGTACCGCCTGCACGGGCGCGCTGTCGATCTCGCTGCCGTAGCTGGTCAGCAGCTGCAGCCTGCCGTCGCTTATCCGGACCTGCCCGGCCCGGGTGAGCGAACGCAGCCGCTTGTCGATCCGCACGCCCTTCGCCGTGAACTCCGGCTCCGCCATTCTGCCCCGCCCCTTTTCGAGTACCTCGGTCACCGGCCCGCGAGCTTGTGGCCCCGGTCGGCGCGCTCCGGCTCGTGTTGTGATCCAGTGTGCGCCCCCGTTCGGGACGTTCGTCCCGTCCGGTGGCAGTCTGCCCGCCCTTGACGAGGAGCACCAGTGCGCACGGGCCGCCGGGCGGGGGGCGCCCGGAGCACTCGCGGCAATGCGCCCCCCGAAGGATTCGAGCCACCGTTCCACAGTAGGTCTTTGAGGCGCTCAAAGATGCGTTTATGCAGGTGGGAAGCCATGTGAAAGGTGTTTATGATCGGTGTGCCGGCCGCGCTCGGACGCCGTCGGTGCCCAGCGTAAGGAGCCCGCCGTGAGCACCACCCCGCAGATCCGCACCGGCGCCACCCTCGACGTCGACCACAGCGACACCGAGTACCGCGGCTGGCTCAAAGAGGCTGTCCGCAAGGTCCAGGCGGACGCGAACCGCTCGGCGGACACCCACCTGCTGCGCTTCCCGCTGCCCGAGGCGTGGGGCATCGACCTCTACCTCAAGGACGAGTCGACCCATCCCACAGGAAGCCTCAAGCACCGGCTGGCCCGCTCGCTCTTCCTCTACGGTCTGTGCAATGGCTGGATCCGGCCGGGCCGCCCCGTGATCGAGGCGTCCAGCGGCTCGACGGCGGTCTCCGAGGCGTACTTCGCCAAGCTGATCGGCGTGCGCTTCATCGCCGTCATGCCGCGTACCACCAGCTCCGAGAAGTGCCGGCTCATCGAATTCCACGGCGGGCGGTGCCACTTCGTGGACGACTCCCGCAAGATGTACGAGGAGTCCGCGCGCCTCGCGGTGGAGACCGGCGGCCACTACATGGACCAGTTCACCTACGCCGAACGGGCCACGGACTGGCGCGGCAACAACAACATCGCCGAATCCATCTTCCGCCAGCTGGAGTTGGAGCGGTTCCCGGAGCCGGCGTGGATCGTCGCCACGGCGGGGACCGGCGGTACGTCCGCGACCCTCGCGCGCTATGTCCACTACACCCAGCGCGACACCCGGATCTGTGTCGCCGACCCCGAGAACTCCTGCTTCTTCGAGGGCTGGACCACCGGCGATCCGGACGTCACCTGCGACTGCGGGTCCCGGATCGAGGGCATCGGCCGGCCGCGGATGGAGCCCAGTTTCGTGCCGGGGGCCATCGACCGGATGATGAAGGTGCCGGACGCGGCGAGCGTGGCGGCGGTGCGGGCGCTGGAGCGGGCGATCGGACGGAAGGCGGGCGGCTCCACCGGGACCGGGCTGTGGAGTGCGCTGAAGATCGTGTCCGAGATGGTGGCGGCGGGGCGCACGGGGAGCGTGGTGACGCTGCTGTGCGATCCGGGGGACCGGTATCTCGACAAGTACTACTCGGACTCCTGGCTGGAGGAGCAGGGGCTGGACATCGCTCCCTATGCGGCTGCCATCGAGTCCCTGCTGGCCACGGGGGTCTGGCCGGACTAGGTTCGAGGGTGCGGGCCGCCTGTGGCCGACCGGGCAGGCCCCCGCGCATCTGAAGCGGCGCTGCGGCCGGCGGCGTTCACAGTCCGGCGTCCAAGGCCCGTATCCCCTCGCGGATCGCCCGGCCCATGCCCGGTGCCGCCAGGCGGCACACCGCACGGAACAGCGCCGTACCGTCCAGGGCGAACGTCATCCGTACCCGGGTTCCGGTGCCGTGGGGGGTGAGGTGCCACTCCTCCAGCCAGGCCCCCGCGCCCGGTACGTTCGCCGTGTCCACGCGGTAGGCGTACACCTCGGGCGACGTCGACGCGATCACCGTCTCCTCGAAGCGGACGCCGCCCTGGAGCCGTACCTCACGGCCGTGCTCCGTCGGGCGAGCCGACTTCACCCCTGTCATCCACTGCGACCAGCCCGGCACGTCCTCCGCCAGGGCTCGGAAGACCGTCTCCGGCGCCGCCGTCATCTCCCGCCCGAACACGAGCCGTACAGGTGCGGTCTCGACGAAGTCGAGTCCCACCGGGCGCAGTTGGTGAGCCACCGGGCCGACCTCCTCGTGAGACGCTGTCCCGAAAAGGTAGCTGACGACCCGTCAGGTGTCTGCACCGTCAGTCGGTTTCGCCCGCCACCACCAGGCGGCGCAGGTGTTCGGAGATCTCCGCACGCGCCGCGGCCGGCAGTCCGGCGTCCGTGACCAGGGTGTCGACCTGCTCCAGCTTGGCGAACGAACTCAGGCCCACGGTGCCCCACTTGGTGTGGTCGGCGACCACCACGACCCGCCGGGCCGACTGCACCAGGCGGCGGTTGGTCTCCGCCTCCGCGAGGTTCGGCGTGGACAGGCCGGCCTCCACCGATATGCCGTGCACACCGAGGAACAGCAGGTCGAAGTGGAGCGCCCCGATCGCCTGGTCCGCCACCGGCCCGACCAGCGAGTCGGACGGGGTGCGCACCCCGCCGGTCAGGACGACGGTCGCCGCGCCCTGCCGCTGCCCGGAGACCCGCTGTGCCGCGTGGAAGACGTCCGCGACCCGCACCGAGTTCGTCACCACGGTCAGGTCGGCGACCTCCAGGAGCTGATGGGCCAGCGCGTACGTCGTCGTGCCGCCGGACAGGGCGATCGCCGTGCCCGGTACGACCAGCTCGGCGGCGGCCCGGGCGATGTCCTCCTTGGCGGTCAGCTCCAGTCCCGACTTGGCCTCGAACCCCGGCTCGTGCGTGCTCGCCTCGACCACCGGCACCGCGCCGCCGTGCACCTTCTCCAGCACGCCCTGCCGGGCCAGCGCGTCCAGGTCCCGGCGTACGGTCATGTCCGACACACCGAGCTTGCGGGTCAGTTCGTTGACCCGAACGCCACCCCGGCGCCGGACCTCGTCCAGGATCAGGGCGCGGCGCTGCTCCGCGAGGAGGTTCTGGTTCTCGCTCACGTACGCTCCGGTCCTCTCGCCTCAAGCCGTCCGACACGCCCTGCGTACCGGCTCCGACCAGGACATTCCGCCCGGCTCCGGTGCGTGAGCGCCCCATCCTTTCACGGGACCACACCGGTTGCGCCACTCCCTGTGTCGGTGCGCACATGTCATTCGGTCACCACGTGTTCCACCGGGTGTCACACACAACGGGGAGATTCCGTGGCGAGTGGTGTGCGTCACACCGGAATCGGAGATCCTGAAACCCGCACGGACACAGACCATCGGCGCGTCACGGGGGAAGTGCGAGAAGAGTGGAACGCGCGCAGGAACGCACCGCCGACGACCTCGCCGAGCGGCCGACGGCGACGGAGACCGCACCCGCCCAGTCGCCCGGTGCCCCACGGACCGACCCGGCCGAGCGGCTCGTGGCCGAGACGACCGAACCGGCCGAGCGGATCGTGGTGCAGACGACCGGTCCGGCCGGGCGGCCGGCGGCCGGGCAGGGCGGTTCCGCCCAGCGGCTCACCGGCGGGGAGACCGACTCCGTCGAGCGGTCCGCCGTACCGGAGATCGACCTGGAACTGCTGGTGCACGGTGTCGGCGGCAGCACACCCGAGAAGATGCTCGGTGATCCACGCACCGTGCGGATCACCGGCGACGACACGGCCGCCGTCTTCCGGCGCGCCGAGGACGTCGACGCGGAGTCCCGGCCCGGCGACTACCGCGACCGTCCGGTGCCCGAGGCCTACGTCTGGTGCAACCTCACCTCCGGCAACGCCTCCCGCGCCCTGTGGCTGCTGCTCCTGCCGTTCATGGTCGTCAACCTCGCCCACTGGATGCGCCCCGCCGCCCAGAACCGTCCGCGCACCGTCCGCTTCTACGGCCTGCTGGTCCGGCTCGCCGGGCTCACCCTGACGGTGCTGCTGGTCGCCGCCGCCTGCGAGGTCGCCCTCGACCTGGCCGCCTGGCAGTGCGCGGGCGTCACCGCCTGCGCCCGCCGGCACTCCTGGCTCGGTTTCCTCTCGCCCACCGGTCCCGACGGCGGCTGGTGGAGCGCCCCCGGCCGCCGGCTCGCCCTGGCCGCCCTGGTGCCCACCGCGCTGACCGGCCTGCTCTGGTACCTCTCGCACCGCACCTGGAGCGCCTACGAGTCCACCCGGCCCCTGGCCCACGACGCCGAGCCCGGGCACACCTCCCTCGGCAGCCCCGGCTTCTGGTACGGGCGCCGGCTGGTGGCCCGGCTGCGCGCCGCCCACACCGCGGCGGGGCTGCTCACGGTCGCCGCCGCGGTCCTCGCACCGGCGGCCGCCTTCGACCGCCGGGCCGGCGGACCCGCCGTACTCGACGCCATCGGGTGGCTTCTGCTCGCCGCGCTGGCGGCCCTGGCGGTCGCCGCGGTGTGGGTGGTCTGCCGCCGGGGCCGCAGCGAGAACCTCCTCGACCAGGAACTCGACCGGCATCTGGTACGACGCCTGCCGCTCGGCGCACTCGCCCTGCTGGTCCTCGTCGCGCTGTACGCCGGCTGGTCCCGGCCGGGGTGGCGCTCCGTGGGGCGGCTCGCCGGGGACCCGGCCTTCGGCGGCCTGGTCCTGGCCCAGGGCGTGCTGGTGATCGTCCTCGGGGTCGTCGCCCACGACCTGCACCGCCGGCTCCCCGATCCACGCGCCGCGATGCGCGGTCTCGGCGGGCCGGCCGTCGCGCTGCTCGCCTGCGCGCTGGGCGGGGTGATCTCGGGCGGGGTCGCCCAGCGGGTCTCCGACTGGCTGGACGGCACCGGAACCTCCCTCGCCGGGCCGCCGGTTCTGCTGACCTGGCAGGCCTCGGTGATCCCGCCCGTCCTCGTGGTGCTGCTCGCCGCCGTCGCCTGGCTCTCCTGGCGTACCTCGCGGCTCGGCCACGCCGAACGCACCGCCGTCGGCCTCGACCACGCCGGCGAGCCGGAGGACACGGCACGCACCCGCCGTATCGCCGGGGTCCGTGCCATGGCCGCCCTCACCGACCGGACGCCGCTCGTCGTCACCGTGCTCTGCGCGGCCACGCTGGTGCTGGGCGCCGGGGCGCTGGTGGGCGCGCTCGCCACCGGGAAGACGCCGGACGCGGCCGCCGACCGGACCTACGCCCTGGTGCACGGCGCGGCGCAGGCCTCCCAGGCGCTCGGCTCGTGGCTGGTCGGGCTCGGCTTCATACTCTTCGTCACCTGGGGCCGGCGCGCCTACAAGGACGCCTCGGCCCGGCGCACCATCGGCATCCTCTGGGACGTCGGCACCTTCTGGCCGCGCGCCGCCCACCCCTTCGCCCCGCCCTGTTACGCCGAGCGCGCGGTCCCCGATCTGACCTGGCGCATGGACACCTGGACCCGCAGCACCGGCGGCCGGCTGGTCATCTCCGGCCACTCCCAGGGCAGCGTCCTCGCGGCCGCGGCGGCTTGGCAGCTGACCCCGTCGGTCCGCAAGCGCGTCGCGCTGCTGACCTACGGCTCCCCGCTGGAGCGTCTCTACGGCCGCTGGTTCCCCGCCCACTTCGGCCCGGCCGAACTCGGCTCCCTGCACCGCGAGGTCGCCTGCTGGCGCAACCTCTACCGCCTCACCGACCCCATCGGCGGCCCTGTACGGATTCCCGGCGACGGCGGCCCGGCGGTCGACCACACCCCCCTGAAGGACCCCCTCGCCTACGGACGCACCCCGGGACACCCGCTCCCGGCCCCGATCCTGGGCCACTCCGACTATCAGGCGGACCCGGTCTTCGCCGAGGAACGGGAACGACTCCTGGGGCGGCTGCGCCCGGAGCTGCCCGGGCAGCGCCCGCAAGCGGGCTGATCAGCCGAGTTCGGGGAGGTCCTCCGCGTACAGCAGGGTGAGGTCGTCAGTGCTCGGGTCGGCGAGCTGGGCGACCCGGCTCGCGTGCCGCTCGACCATCGCCTCGAAGGTCTGCCGTGCGGTACGGCCGTTGCCGAACGCGGGGCCCTTGGGGAGCACCGTGAAGTACCTCCGCAGCGCCTCGAAGGCGCCCGGCACCAGCCGGTACTCATGCTCGTCGGCCTGCTGCTCCACGATCCGCAGCAGTTCGTCCGGGCCGTAGTCGCTGAAGGTGATGGTCCGGGAGAACCGGGACGCCACCCCGGGGTTGATGGAGAGGAAGCGCTCCATCTCCTCGGTGTAGCCCGCGACGATCACCACCACGGCGTCCCGGTGGTCCTCCATCAGCTTCACCAGCGTGTCGATGGCCTCCTTGCCGAAGTCCCGCCCGGCGTCCTCCGGTGACAGCGCGTACGCCTCGTCGATGAACAGCACACCGCCGTGCGCCCGCTGGAAGGCCTCCTGGGTACGGATCGCCGTGGAGCCGATGTGCTCGCCGACCAGGTCGACCCGGGACACCTCGACCAGATGGCCCTTCTCCAGCACCCCGAGGGAGGCGAGGATCTCGCCGTAGAGCCGGGCGACCGTCGTCTTGCCGGTGCCGGGGGAGCCGGTGAACACCAGGTGCCGCTTGACCGAGGCGGCCTTCAGACCGGCCTGCTGGCGGCGCCGGCCGACCTCGATCATGTCGGTCAGCGCACGGACCTCGCGCTTGACGCTCTCCAGGCCGACCAGCGCGTCGAGTTCACCGAGCACGGCCTGGGAGGTGCGGGCCGGCTCCTGGGGCTCGGCGGGGGTGAGGAGCGGTTCCTGCTCGGTGCTGCGCTGGCCGGGGATCGCGCCCAGCAGGCCGGGGGTCTGGTGTGCGGTCTGCACGGCCGGCTCGTGCGCGGCGGGCGGCCGCAGGCTGCCGCTCTCGTCGCTGGTGCAGTCCTCCACCACCGGGCCGGTGCCCGAGCCGGCGTCCGCGCCGCCGTCCGCGAACTCGTAACCTCCGCGCGCGCACCGTTCCGTACGGCACTTGCGCAGCGTCGTACGGCAGCCGTCGATCACATGGAACCCGTAGCCGGCGCTGCCGGTGACCCGGCAGTTCTGGAAGGTGCCGCGGCCGCCCGCCGAGACGTAGAAGCCCGCCTCGGCCGGGGAGTCCACCGTGCAGCGCTCGATGGTGGGGTCGGCTCCCTTGGTGACGATCACTCCGGTCTGGGTGCCGTCCACCGTGCAGTTGTTGAGGGTGCCGCCGCTGCCGTGGTCGCGGAACCAGGCGCCGGTGGTCGCGTCCCGGATCCGGCAGTCGTCCAGCTGCGCGGTGGCCCCGTCGCTCACCGACACCGCCGTGTTGCGCACCTGGGAGAGGTCGCTGTCGACGACGTCCGCGCGGGAGCCGCGGTCCAGCACGAACAGCGCGTCCGGCACGTCGTGCACCCGGCATGAGTCCAGGACGGCGGTGGCGCCGTCGCTCACCCACACCGCCGGGTAGTCGCCCGTGCTGTCGAAGATCTCGCACTGGTTGGCGTCCACGCGGGTGCCCGGGTCCCACACCGAGAGCCCGTTGCGCCCGAACTGGCGCACGGTCGTGCGCGTCAGCGTCAGCACCGAGCGCGAACGCAGGTCGACCGCGTTCTCCGGGATGTCGTGGATACGGCAGTCGGCGAGGGTGAGCACCGCGTCGGTGTCGAGCGTGACGCCGTCGGCGGTGGTGCGGTGCACGTCGCAGTCGGTGAGGTGCGCCGTGGCCCGCGCGGTGACCTGCACGCCGGAGCCGCGCACCTCGTAGATCTCGCAACCCACGGCCTCCAGCGCGGAGTTCTCGCCGGTCGCCGTCACCCCCGTGCCCGAGGCGTGGTGGATGCGGCAGCGCTCCAGCCGCGGGTGGCCGCCGCCGCGCACCGCCACGCCCGCCTGACCGGCCGCCACGACCTCACACTCCTCGAACACCCCACCGCCGCCGTCGAGTACGGCGATGCCGATGCCGGCCGGGTTGTCCACGGTGCAGCGCCGCACGGTCGGCCGCGCCCCGCCGCGCACCTCGATGCCGACGGCGGAGCGGGTGACGATCCGCACGTCCAGCAGTTCGGGCGTGCCCTCCTCGACGAGCAGTGCGGGCGCGGCCGCGTCCTGGCCCTCTACGTGCAGGTCCTGTACGACCGCCGAGGCCCGCACGGTCAGCGGTACCCCGTCCGCGGGCGCGATGCGCACTGAGCCGGGCGAGCCCTCCGGGCCGCGCAGCGTCACCGCGCGCTGGACGACGAGGTTCTCCCGGTAGGTGCCGGGCGCGACCGTCAGGACGTCGCCGTCGGCGGCGGCCTCCAGGGCGGCGGCGAGCGACGCGTACTCACCCGTGCGGCGCCGCCACCTCGATGTGCCGGTGTGCGTCACCTGGACCGTGCCCTGTGCCATGGCGTTGCTGAGCCCCCACCTCGTCGTACAGATCGCTTGCTCGCCTTCGGGCCGGCCACCTCGGTGGATGTCCGGCCCCTGCGGTCCGCTCGCGCGCGGGTCGATATTGAATGCGCTTCGGCCGGTCCACCGTAGCGTGCGCCGAGGTGGTGCATTGACCAGAGAGACAAAGGCCCTCAGCTGCCGGTGCCGGCCTTGCCCCAGTCCGGGCCCGCCCGGTCCCAGGCCTGGTCCCAACGTGCGTATCTGCGACGGACCATACGCCAGACGATCATCCGTCTGGCGCTCTCGACCAGACCCGCGGTGAGCAGGGTCGCGCCGAACCCGGCCAGCACGGCGTGGGTCGTCGCGGTGGCGGAGTCCAGGGGGCGGGCCGTCAACAGGCCGTGCCCGTCCGTCCAGATGCCGAAGTGGTCACCCTTGTGCGGTGACTTGAGGGCCGTCAGGGCCGCGCCGTGCTGCCGGGTGCCGTCCGGTGCGGTCCAGTCGGCGAGGACGCGGCTGCGGGTGTCGTGGGCGCTGGTGGCGTCCGGGTCGGGCTCGACCAGGGAGCCGCTCAGCTTCCGTACGACGGTGGCGGTGACCAGGTGCCGGTCGTGGTGCTGCTGCCGGACGGACCGCTGGAGGGCGTCCTGGGCGGCGGCGCCGACGAGCGAGCCGAGCACGGGCGCGGCCACCACGATCAACAGCATTGCCACCAGCGCCACCCAGGCCTCGGCCAGGTCGGTCGCGCGGCGCAGCGGATTGCGCCGCCAGCGCCACAGGCCGCGGATCGCTCGCACCGTCCACCACCCCCTTCCGCTCCGTGATAACCCCCGCCCGAGCCGTTCACCCGCGAGCCCGGCCGAAGAGAGAGCGAAATCACCCCGGCCGGGGCTCTCAGGAACTTCTCACGACCCCAACGACCGGGCCGCGGCCTCGGGTTCCCGCGCGGGTGGAGATCATTCGAGCCGGAGTCGAAGCCGGCTCGGGGGAGGGGGACGGGGAGCGGACCCTCGTCGGTGTGATCGTCCCGTGCCGTGAGGGACTCGCGGGCGTCAAGTGGAGCCTGCGCGGTGTTCAGCAGGGGGCAGCCGTCAGTGAGGCGCACGGTCTCGCCCGGCAGTGCGTGGGCCGGGTCGATCGGGTGGCGGGGCCGAAGAGGAGGTCGGGCTCGCCCTCGGCGCTCCGGACGACGTGGTCGTCCCAGACCTGTGCGGACGCGGCGGGTGTCGGTTCCCAGGCGGTCGTCGCACCACGTGTGCGTGGCCCAGGCCGGGAGAACAGCCTCCTCCTGTGTGCCATGGACGACTGCCGGCACTGCGGCCGCCGGCTCCGGGACCGGCATCTCCGGCGGGGCCTGCCCGGTCGGGGGCAGGCAGATGCCGCCACCGGACAGCAGCTCGGCGGCGGCCGGTGCGGGACGCGGCTGTGCGCGCCGGGTGACGACCTTTCCCCGTCGTTGATCAGGACCCGGCGGCGGTCCCTGGCCGCCCCTCAGGGCCCCACGACGGTCTGCCGGGGCGAGAGGCCCCGGAGCGTCCTGACCGGGTGAACGTGCATCGACCTCACTTCGGCGATCCCCATGACGCCATCGTGCCGGGCGGCACTGACATCAGGGGGATGCCGATCAGTAACCGCGGTACTGCTGCTGTTGCTGGTTGTTGTACGGGTCCTGGTACGGAGCCGTCGGCGCGGGGCGCGGAGCCGCCGGGCGCATCGCCTCGTACCCGGTGCCGCCCATCATCGGGCGCGGCGGCTGCGGCTGCTGCTGGCCGGGGTAGCCGCGCGGTGCCGTCGCCTGCTGGGGGATGTACGCCGTGGGAGCCTGCTGCAGCGGAGCGGGCTGCTGCATCTGCGGGTAGCCGTAGCCGGGGGCCGGCTGGGAGGGGCCCGCCGGGAGGGCGGGCAGCGCCGACGGGAGCGCGGGCAGGTTCATGCTGCTGGGCGCGTCGTAGGCGGGGGGGACCCGGATCGGGGCGATCTGCGGGGTGCCCCGCTCGGCCACGAGGGAGTCGTAGATCGGAGTGTCCGGGAAGGAGGCGGAGTAGTAGCCGCCGCCATAGGTGGAGCGGGGGGAGGTCATGGCACATAAGTTAAGCCCACGATGTGCTGGTTGGGGAGACCGATAAGAGGGTTGTTTTCCGTGTCGGCAGTGACGCCGGATCCCCAATCCGAGCGAACTCGGCAAAAAAGGACGGCAATCAACGTTCTGATCGTGTAAAGGCCGAGTTCCGTGCTGGTTACCGGCGGTTGGACAGGGATCTTCCTGTGCAGCTGATGGGACTTCCCTGTCCCCGGGAATAGGTTGTGCGGGTAGGGATGATCTGGGACCGCCGGGCGCGCCCGGCATGCCGACATGTGATGGGGGCGGACATGACAATGCCGAAAGGATCCAATACGCCGGTGCCGACCACGGCGCTGCGTGTCGAATTGGGCTGGCGCTCCGGTCCCGGTGCCCCCGACGCGGACGCCTCGGCGCTGCTGCTGGTCGCCGGAAAAGTGCGCTCCGACGGCGACTTCGTCTTCTACAACCAGCCCGCGCACGCCTCCGGCGCGGTCCGCCACGAGGGCAAACGGCGCTCCGGCGACCAGGTCACGGACACCCTTTTCGTCGACCTCGCGCGCATGGAGACCCCGATCGAGAAGATCGTCCTGGCGGCCTCCGCCGACGGCGGCACGTTCGGCCAGGTCCCCGGTCTCTACATCGAGGTCCGTGACGCGGCGGACGGGAATGAGCTCGCCCGGTTCGACAGTACCGGCGCCACGGTGGAAACCGCTTTCGTCCTCGGGGAGTTGTACCGGAGGCAGGGCGGCTGGAAATTCCGTGCCGTGGGACAGGGCTACAGCAGCGGGCTCGAAGGACTCGCCACCGACTTCGGGATCACGGTGGACGAGCCGCAGCATCCGGCACCGCCGTCCGCGCCCCGCTCGGCCCCGCCGGCCACGCCCACGGTGACCGCGCCCCTCGCCGCCCCGCAGGCACCGGCCCCGACACCCCCGCCGCCCGGCGGTCTCCCCTTCCCGCAGCCGCCGACGCCGACCACCGGTGGCCTGCCCGTCCCGCCGCCCGCGCCGGTGCGCCTGTCCAAGGTGACGCTCACCAAGGCGGCTCCCTCCGTCTCCCTGGCCAAACAGGGCGGCACCTCGGGCTCGCTGCGCGTCAACCTCAACTGGCAGGTCCGCAAGCAGTCCCCAGGCTGGGGCGGCCGGCACGGCGGGTCCGACCTCGATCTCGACCTGTGCGCCCTGTACGAACTCGCCGACGGCCGCAAGGGCGTCGTCCAGGCGCTGGGTAACGCTTTCGGCTCGCTCGGCAGGCCGCCGTACATCCATCTCGACGGCGACGACCGCACCGGTGGGGTGGCCAGCGGCGAGAACCTCACCGTCAACCTCGACCACAAACAGGACTTCCGGCGCATCCTGGTCTTCGTCACGATCTACCAGGGCGCCAGGTCCTTCGCCGACCTGCACGCCACCGTCACCCTCCAGCCCCAGCACGGCGCCCCGATCGACTTCTCCCTGGACGAGTGCACGGTCCCCTCGACCGTGTGCGCGCTCGCCCTGCTCACCAACACCGGCGATGACCTGGTCGTGCAGCGCGAGGCGCGCTATCTGGTGCCGGATCGCGGGGTCAGCCCGCAGCGGACCGTCGACCGCGTCTACGGCTGGGGCATGAACTGGACGCCCGGCCGCAAGTGACGGCGCGGGCGGAGGTCAGCCCTCGTCGGCCACGGTGTCGGGACGCGCGTACGTACGGCCCTTCCAGGCCGCCCCACGCCCGCGGTAGTGCTGCACCGCCGAGTCGACCGTCATCAGGAGATAGAGGAACGCGGTGAACGGCAGCAGGGGGGCGAGCCACAGCGGCTGCCGGTAGTAGCGGAGCATCGGCAGGTACGTCGCGGTCATCACCAGCCAGGCCGCCGCCCCGACGAGCGCCGCCGCCGGGCTGCCGGTGACCGCGCCCGCCAGCACCGCCGCCGGGGGCACCAGGTAGACCAGCGCGAGACCGACGACCGTACCGAGGAGCAGCAGCGGGTTGTGCCGCAGCTGCGCGTACGCACTGCGGGAGACCATGCGCCACAGGTCGTGCAGCCGGGGATAGGGCCGCACGCTGTCCACCCGGTCCGCCAGCCCCAGCCAGATGTGCCCGCCGGAACCCTTCACCGCACGGGCGAGCGCCACGTCGTCGATCACGGCGTGCCGGATCGCGTCCGGGATGCGCGCCTTCTCCGCAGTGTCGGCGCGCACCAGCACACAGCCGCCGGCCGCGGCCGCCGTACGCGACCCCTTCCGGCCGATCCGGCGGAACGGGTACAGCTGGGCGAAGAAGTAGACGAACGCGGGGACCACGAGCCGTTCCCACAGGCTCGCCACCCGCAGCCGCGCCATCTGCGAGACGACGTCGAAGCCCCCGGTGCGCGCGGACGCCACCAGCAGCCGCAGGCTGTCCGGCTCGTGTGCGATGTCCGCGTCCGTCAGCAGCAGGTACTCGGGGTCACGCGCGCGTGCCAGAGAGATGCCGTGCCGTACCGCCCACAGCTTGCCCGTCCAGCCGGCCGGCGGCTCGCCGGGCGAGGTCACGGTCAGCGGCAGCCCTCCGTGGCGTGCGGCCAGCTCCCGGGCCAGCTCCCCGGTGCCGTCCGTACTGCCGTCGTCGACGAGGAACACCTCCGCGAGCCCCGGATAGTCCTGCGCCAGCAGCGACGGCAGACTCAGCGGCAGTACGGGCGCCTCGTCCCGGGCCGGCACGACCACGCACACATCCGGCCACTCCCCGGGATCGTGCCGGGGCGGCAGCCGGACGTCGGTGCGCCAGAAGAAACCCTGGCAGAGCAGCAGCCACAGCCAGGCGGCGAGGGATACGGCGGCGGTCCACATGATGGCGCTCACCCGCGCAGTCTGCCCCATGGGACCTGCCCCCAACGGCCCATCGTCTATCGTGGCCGGGTGAAGATCGCGCTCATCGACTCCGGAATCGGCCTGCTGGCGGCCACCGCAGCGGTACGGCGGCTGCGCCCCGACGCGGATCTCGTCCTCTCCTTCGACCCCGAGGGCATGCCCTGGGGGCCACGCACCCCCGAGGGCATCACCGAGCGCGCCCTGGCGGTCGCCGAGGCCGCGGCCGCCCGCCACCCCGACGCGCTGATCGTCGGCTGCAACACGGCGACCGTGCACTCCCTGCCCGCACTGCGCGCCCGCCTGGAACCCGGCATCCCCGTCATCGGCACCGTCCCGGCGATCAAGCCGGCCGTGGCAGCCGGCGGCCCGGTCGCGATCTGGGCGACCCCCGCGACCACCGGCAGCGCCTACCAGCGGGGCCTGATCGAGTCGTTCGCCGACGGCGTGCCGGTCACCGAGGTGCCCTGCTGGGGCCTCGCCGAGGCCGTGGAGCACGCCGACCAGGCGGCCGTCGACGCCGCCGTGCGTGCGGCAGCCGAGCTCACGCCCGACGATGTAAGGACCGTCGTCCTTGGCTGCACCCATTACGAACTTCTGGCGGAACGTATCCGTGCCGCCGTGCAGCCCCCCGGCGCCGCGCCCGTCGTCCTGCACGGCTCCGCCGTAGCGGTGGCGGCCCAGGCGCTCCGCCGGATCGGTGCGCTGCCCGCCCCCGACGCACCCGCCACCGGCACGGTGACGGTGCTGCTCAACGGCCGCGAGGGCGAGCTCCCCGAGGCCGCGCTCGGCTACGCCGAAGCCGGCCTGCTGCGGACGGCCAGCCCCGCCGCGTCCCAGTGAGCCCTCCGGGGCCGCGGATACCGCCGATATGAGCAGTCACCCTCCGCAACGCGCTACCGGCGCAGCGAAACCTGAGTAATCTCGTAGATATGAGGGACCACCCCCACGACCGCTCCCCGGACACGAAGGACACCCCGCAGCCGGATGTCTGGACGGGGCGCGCCACGAACCGGGTCCAGTGGCTGCTGGCGCTCGTCGGCGCCGCCTGTATGGCGCTCGGCGTCGAACTGGCCGTGGACTCCGCCTGGACCTCGGGGGTCGCCCCGCTGGTGATGGCGGTCGTGGGCTGCATCGCCGCCGGCCTGCTGGTCCTCTTCGGCACCCTCGCCTTCGTGCACGTCGACCTGAAGCTGGACAAGGAGTGCCTCGAAGTCCGGTGCGGCCATATAGGGGTACCGCGCCGTCGTATCCCGCTCTCCCATGTGGTCGGCGCCGACTTCACCCCACAGATCACCCCGCGTAACTGGGGCGGCTGGGGCTACCGCTGGCGGCCCGAGAAGGGCACGGCCGTCGTCGTCCGCCGAGGCGAGGGCATCGTCCTGAGCCTGTGGGATGGCCACACCTTCACGATCACCGTGGACAACGCCGAGTCGGCCGTCCGGGTGATCAGGGAACGCTTGAGGACCATCACACCCGGCGCCGCGCACTGAGGTGGCCGACGGGGCTGTGTGGCTCGGACACATGGGTGCGGGACATATGGGCGTCGGCTTCGGCTCCGGTCGGTCTCAACTCCGTGGCACACCCGCGACCCATGGCCGGGCCGTCGCCAGTCCCGCCAGCAGGCCCGCGCCTGCCGACACCGTCGTGAAACTCAGCGCGTCGCCGACCGCGGCGACCGCGGCCAGTGCCGTGAGCGCCGCGCCCGCGGTGAGCACGACCGGCGTCGAGCGGGCCGAGCGCCACAGGGCGTAGAGGATCCAGCAGAACGCGGCGGCCAGCAGGAGGACACCGACCAGACCCATTTCGGCGGCCTGCTGGAGCGGCGCGGAATGCGGCTTGCCGTCGGGCAGCAGGGCCTCGGACGCGGTACCGCTCAGCTCGCCGAACCGCCCGGGGCCGACGCCCAGGGCGCTGTTCCGGCGGGCGAGACTCAGGGCGTCCCGCCACAGCTGGACGCGGCGCTCGGTGAGGGGGCCCGACAGGGCGGTGGTGAGCCCGGCGGGCAGGACGTTCGCGGCGACCGCCCAGACCATGCCCGTCACCACCGCGGCCGTCAGGGCCAGCCCCGCGATGCCCGGGCCCCGACGGTGCAGCCGACCGGCGGCCAGGGAGCACAGCAGCACGGCGGCACTGCCCGCGCACCCCATCGCCGAGCCCATGGCCGCCCCGGTCACCGCGATCCCGGCGGCCAGCGCCCGCAGCCCGAACCGCAGCGACGGAACCGGTGTCGCCCAGGCGGCACAGCACACGCCCCCCGTCGCGAGGACCAGCAGCGCCGCGACGGCACCGGCATGGCCGAGCGGTGTCGTGAACTGGGAGCCCGCGGCCACCCCGGGCATCGTCACCGCCAGGGCCAGCCCGGCCAGTGCGCCGACGCAGGGCGCGGCCACCGGCCACAGCGACCCCGCCATCCGGCCCGCGGCATAGCTCGCGGCCACGGCGAGCACCGCCAGCAGCACGCCCTCGGGCCGTCCGTCCCGCCCGGCCGCCGAGAGCAGGGACCATAGGGCGCACGCCCCGAGCACCACGACGCCCACCGCGTCAGAAACGTTTCGTCTGTCGTTGTCCGCGTCCGTCCCGGCAGCGGACGTCATCCCGGTCGACCCCACCGTCGCCCCCCGTACCCGGTCCCCCGACCTGTGGCAGGCCCCGCCGCCCGCCTCGGCTCACCGTAACCGGTGATGCCCGTTTTGTGGACGACTTGCGCGGGAACGGTGTGATTCCTGCATGCCGAGACCGTGCTGTCGGCCGCACAGCGGGCCGCCGTACACTCCCGGAGTGACCGCCACCGCAACTTCCGTCGACCAGTCGGACCAGCTCACACCGCGCCTCGCGCCCCGCGAACGCGGTCTGCGGCTGCTGCGCCGTCTGGTCCCGGCCGCCGCCTCCGCGCTCAGCGGAGTGCTGCTGTACGTCAGCTTCCCGCCGCGCACCCTGTGGTGGCTGGCCCTGCCCGCCTTCGCCGGATTCGCGTGGGTGCTGCGCGGCCGTACCTGGAAGGCGGCCCTTGGCCTCGGCTATCTCTTCGGCCTCGGCTTCCTGCTGCCCCTGCTGGTGTGGACCGGCGTCGAGGTCGGCCCCGGGCCGTGGCTCGCGCTGGTGGCCATCGAGGCGATCTTCGTCGCCCTGGTCGGTGTGGGCGTCGCCGCCGTTTCCGGACTGCCGGCCTGGCCGGTGTGGGCGGCTGCCGTGTGGATCGCCGGTGAGGCGGTACGCGCGCGCGTGCCCTTCAGCGGCTTCCCCTGGGGCAAGATCGCCTTCGGTCAGGCGGAGGGCGTCTTCCTGCCGCTCGCCGCGGTGGGCGGCACCCCCGTGCTCGGCTTCGCGGTCGTCCTGTGCGGATTCGGTCTGTACGAGGTGGTGCGCCTGGGCGTCGAGGGACGCCGCACGCGGGAGATCCGGCGCGGGGCGGCGGCCGCGGCCCTGCTGAGCGTGGCCGTCCCCGTGGTGGGCGCGGTCGCCGCCCGGACGCTGGTGAGCGACAAGGCGGAGAACGGTTCGGTCACCGTCGCGGTCATCCAGGGCAATGTGCCGCGGGCCGGCCTTGAGTTCGCGGCCCAGCGGCAGGCCGTGCTCGACTACCACGTGAAGGAGACGCTCAAGCTGGCCGCCGACGTCAAGGCGGGCAAGGTCGCCAAGCCGGACTTCGTGCTGTGGCCCGAGAACTCCTCCGACGTCGACCCGTTCACCGACGCCGACGCGGCCGCCGTGATCGACGAGGCCGCCACGGCGATGGGCGTGCCCATCTCGGTCGGCGGGGTCGTCGAACGGGGCGGCAAGCTCCTCAACGAGCAGATCCTGTGGGACCCGGTCAAGGGCCCGACGGCGACGTACGACAAGCGGCAGATCCAGCCCTTCGGCGAGTACCTCCCGCTCCGCGGTCTGGTCGGCGCCATCAACAAGAACTGGACCAGCATGGTCCGGCAGGACTTCAGCCGGGGCTCCAAGCCCGGTGTGTTCGACATCGACGGCACCAAGGTCGGTCTCGCCACCTGCTACGAGGCCGCCTTCGACTGGGACGTGCGGGACACCGTGACGCACGGCGCCGAGATGATCTCCGTGCCGAGCAACAACGCCACGTTCGACCGCAGCGAGATGACCTACCAGCAGCTCGCCATGTCCCGGATCCGGGCCGTCGAGCACAGCCGGACCGTCACCGTGCCGGTGACCAGCGGCGTCAGCGCGATCATCATGCCGGACGGGAAGATCACCCAGAGGACCGGCATGTTCGTGCCCGCCTATCTGGTCCAGAAGGTCCCGCTGCGCACCTCCGAGACCCCCGCGACCGAGCTGGGCATCCTGCCCGAGATCGCGTTGGTGCTGGTCGCGGCCGGTGGCATCGGCTGGGCGATCGGGTCGGGGCTGCGCTCCCGGCGCGCCGGTGACGCGTAGCCGTACACCCGCTGTACGCCCCGTGGCTTCGGCCGGTTCGGGGGAACCGGGCGGTTAGGGTCGGCGCATGGCCACTCCTGACTTCATCCACGCGATCCGGGCCTCCGCCGGCCACCAGCTGCTGTGGCTGCCCGGGATCACCGCCATCGTCTTCGACGACGAGGGCAGAGTGCTCCTGGGCCGTCGGACCGACACCCGCAAGTGGTCGGTCATCGGTGGCATTCCGGATCCCGGGGAACAGCCCGCGGCCTGCGCCGTGCGGGAGGTCTTCGAGGAGACGGCGGTGCGCTGCGTCGCCGAGCGGGTGGTCCTGGTCCAGGCGCTGAACCCGGTCACCTACCCGAACGGTGACGTCTGCCAGTACATGGACATCACCTTCCGCTGCCGGGCCGTCGGCGGCGAGGCGCGTGTCAACGACGACGAGTCGCTGGAGGTGGCCTGGTTCGACGTGGACGCCCTGCCGGAGCTGAACGAGTTCGGGGTGTTCCGGATCAAGCAGGCTATGTCGGATGCACCCACATGGTTCGACGCTACGGCTTTCAGCTGAAGTATGTGCGCTGACCCTATGTGGTCCCGGGGGAGGGCCGCCTAGGGTCGGATCATGAGCTCGCCCGGCGTCCTCCCCGGCCTCCATCCGCCCGCCCTCGACCTGCGCGGCCGTACCGCCCTGGTCACCGGTGCCGCCGGCGGCATCGGCCGCGCCTGCGCGCTGCGCCTCGCGGCCGCCGGAGCCCGGGTGAGAGCCGTGGACCGGGACGCGGCCGGGCTGGCCGAACTGACGGAGGCGGCCGCACGGGGCGTCGGCCCGGCGGGCGGTGGCGTCGAGGCGTACGTCCTCGACCTCACCGACCTGGACGCGGCGGAGGCGGCCGCCGCCGGCACCGACGTCCTCGTCAACAACGCCGGCATCCAGCTGGTGCGCCCCATCGAGGAGTTCCCGCCGGACGTCTTCCACACCGTGCTGACGGTGATGCTGGAGGCCCCGTTCCGGCTCATCCGGGGCGCGCTGCCACATATGTACGGGCAGGGCTGGGGGCGGATCGTCAATGTGTCCTCCGTCCATGGACTGCGCGCCTCCGCCTTCAAGTCCGCCTATGTGGCCGCCAAACACGGTCTGGAGGGACTCTCCAAGACGGCCGCCCTTGAGGGCGCACCCCATGGCGTGACCTCGAACTGTGTGAACCCCGGCTATGTGCGCACCCCACTGGTCGAGAAGCAGCTCGCCGACCAGGCCCGGGCGCACGGCATCCCCGAGGAACGGGTGCTGTCCGAGGTGCTCCTGACGGACACCGCCGTGAAACGGCTCGTCGAACCGGAGGAGGTCGCCGAGGCGGTGGCCTATCTCTGCGGCCCTCAGGCGTCCTTCGTCACGGGCACCTCACTCGTGCTCGACGGCGGCTGGACAGCCCACTGAGGGGCCGGGCGGCCATCGGTCCGCGAGTTTTCCACAGGCCCGACGGACCGCGGCGACGATGCGGAATCCTGTGACCATGTCGCGCAATCAAGTGCAGTCCGCCAGGTGGCCGGCCCCGGCAGAAGCGGTCGGCGCTCTCGCCGAGGGTGCCGAGGTGGTCTCCGGCGCCGATCCGGCGTTCCTCGAACTGCTGGCCAGGGGCGCCTCGGTGGAGGCCTACGAGCAGCCGCTGCTGGTCGCCCGTGCCGAAGGCCGGGCGCCCGAGCTGATCGCCGAACTGGAGCGGGCCAGACTCCTCGCGCTGCGGGTCCGCACCGAACTGGAGGGCAGACGGCGACGCGAGGCGGAGCTGTCCGCGCTCTTCGAGACCGCGCACGACCTGGCGGGACTGCGGGATGTGGATGCCGTACTCCAGGCGATCGTCCAGCGCGCCCGCTCCCTGCTCGGCACGGACGTCGCCTACCTGAGCCTCAACGACCCGGCCCGCGGCGACACCTACATGCGGGTCACCGAGGGCTCCGTCGCGGCCCGCTTCCAGCAGCTGCGGCTCGGCATGGGGGAGGGGCTCGGCGGGCTCGTCGCACAGACCGCGCGGCCCTACGTCACCGACGACTACTTCAGGGACGACCGCTTCCAGCACACCCTCACCATCGACGCCGGGGTGCGCGACGAGGGCCTGGTCGCCATCCTCGGGGTGCCGCTCATGCTGGGGCCGCACGTCATCGGCGTGCTGTTCGCGGCGGACCGGCGGGCGCGCGTCTTCGAGCGGGAGCAGATCGCACTGCTCGGTTCCTTCGCCGCGCTGGCCGCCGCCGCCATCGACGGGGCGAACCTGCTCACGGAGACCCGTGCCGCCATGGCCGGCCTGGAGCGGGCCAACGAGATCATCAAGGACCGCAGCGCTGCCATCGAACGGGCCTCGGACATCCACGACCGGCTCGCCGAACTCGTGCTGCGCGGCGGCGGAGTCCATGACGTGGCCGCCGCCGTCTCCCAAGTCCTCCGCGGCGCCGTGGAGTTCACCGACACCGCTGACGTCGGCTCGCTGGCGACCTCGCGCACGGAAGGGCACGCGATCCGGCACGGCGACGACTGGATCGCCGCGGTCGCCGCCGGCGGCGAACTGCTCGGCGCGCTGGTACTGCGCGGCCACCCCGGCCTCGACCCCGTCGACCAGCGCACCCTGGAGCGCGCCGCGATGGTCACGTCGCTGCTCCTGCTGGCCCGCCGCTCCGCCACCGAGGCCGAACAGCGGGTGCGCGGCGAGCTGTTGGACGACCTTCTCGACACGCGCGACCGCGATCCGCGCCAACTGCGCGACCGCGCCGCCCGGTTGCACGCCGACCTCGACGCCACCCATGTCGTGCTCGCCGCCCGGCCGGACGGCCCGGCGGCCAGTGCCGAGGAGGAAGCGGCTGCCCGCCGCCGGCTCTGGTCGGCCGCCTCCCACCTCGCCACCACCCGGCACGGCCTGGCCGCGGCCCGTGACGGCGGCACCGTCCTGCTGCTGCCCCTGGACCCCGGCGACACCGCCGCCGACGTGGCCCGGCGCACCGCCCGCCAACTCGGCACCGCCGTCCACCAGCCGGTCACCGTCGGCGCCTCCGCGCCCGTGGCAGACCTCGCCGTCCGGCCCGACACCGTGGCCGCCGGTTATGCCGAGGCCCGCCGCTGCCTCGACGCGCTCCGCCTCCTCGGCCGGGGCGGGGACGGCGCCGCCGCCGAGGACTTCGGCTTCCTCGGCCTGCTCCTCGCCGGCGAACGGGACGTCACCGCATTCGTCGAACGCACCATCGGCCCGGTCGTCGCGTACGACGCCCGACGCGGCACGGAACTGCTGCACACCCTCGACGCCTACTTCGCCTCCGGGATGAGCCCGGCCCGCACGAAGGATGACCTTCATGTCCATGTGAACACGGTGGCCCAGCGGCTGGAGCGCGTGGCCCGCCTCCTCGGCGACGACTGGCAGGGCCCCGCACGCGTCCTGGAGATCCAACTGGCGCTGCGCCTGCACCGGTTGGGGGCGCCACCGGAGCGCCGCTGATCCCCGGGGACCAGCGGCGCACGCTCACCCGGTGCGTGCGTCGGCCCAGCTGCTCGCCGTCGACGGTCCCGGTGCGGTCGGTGTCGTGGAACCGTCCGGGGCCACGAATTCCTGAGACGAGCGCCATCCCCAGGGGCGGACGTGCCCCTGGGGATGGTTGTGCTTGCGATGTCGACGGCGGCGCGCTGCCGTCTGCGCACCGGCGGCTCGTGGCGCAGCGGTCCCTCGCGCCGCCGCCGAAGTGTGACTCCGTGTCTGTCAGATGCTGACCGGCTCGGACCGGCCCGCGTCGACACGACCGCGCCGCTCCTCGAACGAGGCGAAGACCGCCGAGACGCCGTAGACGATGCTGAACAGCCCGAAGACGTCGGCGAGCGAGACCGCACCGATGTCGGGTCGGACGAACAGCACGAACGCAAGGGCGATCGACACAATGCCGTTCAGCAGGAACAGGGCCCGCTCGCCCGCCGTTTCGCCGCGCTGGAAGGCCAGGACGATCTCCATGGCACCGGTCGACAGTGCCCACGCGCCTACCCAGATCGTGAGCGCGAGGGCCGTGATGCCGGGCCACGCCAGCGCGACCACCCCGGCCGCCAGCGAGAGCAGGGCAAGCAGCAGCCAGCCGAAGACGGGACCCACCCTGTCGCTGGCGAAAGCACGGGCACCGTCCGTCGCCGTTGTCATGAAGGCGTAGACGGCGAAGAGGATGACGAAGGCGCCGACGGTGATACCGGGCCAGGTGACGGAGACTATGCCGATGACGACGGCCAGCAGGCCGCGCCAGAGGAGTGCGTTCGGCGAACTGAGCATGGTGACCTTCCACATAAGGGGGCGTCGCCTCGTTTCTGGCACGAAGCGGGAATGAATGGTGCGGTGCCCGGCCTCGACCGAGGCCGTGGCGTTCACCATGAACGCTAGAATCGTGACCCCCCGCCGTCATCGGTCAGACGACTACCCTCGCTACTTCGCCGCTGAGCTGTTCACTACCAACGAGGGCGCATCGAACTGCCGCATGCGCTGATGGACGAGGCGGACCAGCGGGAACTCACCGACGCGGACAGAGTGTGTTCTGAGGGGCGGTCAGGCAGCCGGCCGCCCGATCGTGCCGGTCAGCCTGACAGGCGGCGCTGAGCCGAAGAATGAACCGCGCCCGTCTCACGCCTCATGGACAGGGAATGCCGTCCACAACCCGGAGAAACGACAGGCTCACCGCAGCGTGGCGCCGATACGGTGATCAGGCCCGGGGTCGTCACACAGGTGAGGTCGTCAGGGAACGGTGATGAGTCCCGGGGATCGCGGCAGACCGTAGGTCACCCTTCGGACAGTGGATTTCTCAGTCCTGCGTCCGGCCGGGCTCGACGGCGGGAGTGGACGGTACGGATGCCGCTTGCAGCACCTTGATCTGTGCCTCGTCCCGTGCGGCCTCCAGTTCCTCGATACTCGCGCCGAAACGGGCCTGTTCGGAGAGGAGCCGGACCGTCGGCTCGTCGAATTCCGGGGTGCCGAGGTCGCGCCAGAGGCTCTCGAGGCCGGGTCCGAGGTGCTGGAGGAAATGGGGCAGGCCGCCAGGGCCGCCACCGAGGTGGAAGCTGCGGAAGGGGCCTGCGACGGCCCAGCGCAGGCCGACGGAGGAGGTCACGATGCTGTCGAGTTCCGACTCGGTCACCACGCCCTGCACGACGAGGTTGACGGCCTCGCGGAACAGCGCGGCCTGCAGTCGGTTGGCGACGAATCCCGGCACCTCTTTGCGTAGGACCTGCGGCTTCTTGCCGAGCGCCGTGTAGAAGGCGACGGCCCGCTCGACCACTTCCGGGTCGGTCTTCTGTCCGGGGACGACCTCCACCAGCGGGATGAGGTGCGGCGGATTGAAGGGATGGCCGATGACGAGGCGGGCGGGCTGCCGCAACGCCTCTGCGATGTCGGTGGCGCGAATGCCCGAGGTGGAGCTGAGCAGCAGGGCGTCGGGACGTGCGGCCTGCTCGATCCGGGCGAAGAGGTCCTGCTTGACGTCCAGGCGTTCGGGGCCGTTCTCCTGCACGACGTCCGCGTCCGCGACGGCCTTGCCGAGGTCGGCTTCGAAGCGCAGGTTGCGGTCGAGGTCAGCGGTGGGAAGCCCGAGGGCGCGCAGCGTGGGGATGGCCTGCTGCAGTTGGTCGTGTACCAGCCTATCCACGTCGGGCATGGGGTCGGTGACGGTGACGGTCAGTCCCTTGGCGAGGAACAGGGCGGTCCATGAGGAACCGATGACCCCGGCGCCGACAACGGTGACCCGCCGATGGGCGTCAAGAGTGCGCTGGGTCGCAGCGTGCGTGTCGTTCATGGTGGCTCTTTCTGAGAATACGGCCGGCGGGCTTCAGCCGGCTGAGGCAGCGGACGGGTTCTAGGCAGAAGGGCGCAGATGGGCAACGGGTGCCCGACCCTGCCCGAAGTCGCCCTCTTCGCGTCGAAAGCTAGGAGCGGCCGCCCGGACGGTGAACCGCCATCCGGCTGCATTCGGTACCTCATCACTTCGTTCCGCAGGCGGATCGGTCCACGAACGCGTGGCGGCGGGACCTTCGCATGACGTGATGCAGTCATGTGACGGATCCGCGGACCAGGCTCCGGCGGGAGCATCGGTACCGCCACGGTGGGGGAGGTGGCGTCTCCGGAGTCCCGGCCTCCCCCCTGATCCCCAACGCGGCTCCCGTGCCGGGCGGCCTCGAAGCACTGGAGGCCGGGGGCGACCGGGGCGGCCACCCCGGCCGTGTTCGGCTACCGGCTGCTCAGGTTCTGGCTGGACGTCCCGCCGGGCGTCCTGGCCCTGAGCGTGGTGCGGCGGCGAGGTTACGTGTGACGTGTGTGTCCGCTGATGCGGTGTTCACGGCGTACTCGCGCGTCATACGCTGCCTGAGCCCGGTATCGACGCTTTGTGGTTCCGAGTCCGGTCACATGACTCAAGCCCTGCGGCCGCTGTTCACCTACGATCCCGCTGAGAAGGCGTGGAGCGTACTGGAAGACTGGGGAGACGCGTGTACGAGGGCGGGTTCCTTGGCCGCGATGAGCAGTTGAGAGTGCTGCAGGAACTGGTGGGAAGGCTGCCCGGTGCCGGTGGCGCCCTGGTATTGCAGGGCGGTCCGGGGGTAGGCAAGTCCGCGCTGTTGCGGGCCGCAGCGGAACGCGCCCGTGCGGCGGGATGGCAGACGCTGGAGGTCGCCGGGCGCTCTGGCGGCGCACCCTTCAGCGGTCTACGCGAGTTGCTACGGCCGGTGCTCGACACGGCGGACGCTCTGCCCGCGGAACAGGGCGGGATCCTGCGCGCGGCCCTCCAGATCGGTTCGGAGCCACCGCCGGAGACCTCGAAGGTCGCCCTGGCCGCATTCAACCTGATCACCAAGAGGGCGGCCGAACAGCCCGTGGTGCTGATCGTCGACAACGTGCAGTGGCTGGACAAACCCACCCGGGACGTAGTGGCGTTCACAGCGCGCAGGGCGAGCGACAACCCGATCGTCGTCCTTGTCGCACTCCGCAGGGGACGGAACATGCCGGATGTGGCCGTACTGGACGTGCCGGTGCTGGACGAGTCCTCGGCGCGACGGCTGCTGGCCAGGCATGCGGCCACGCTTCCTCCTGCCGTTCAGGAGCGGATACTCGGGGAGGCGCTCGGCAATCCGCTCGCGCTGGTCGAACTCCCCACGGCGTGGCGCCCGACAGGGCCGCCGGGTTCGTGGACCCACCTGCCGGTGAGTTCCGCCTTGGCAGCGGCGTTCGCGGCCGGACTCGGCGAACTGCCGGCGCAGGCCCGCGACGCCCTGTTGGTCGCAGCCGTCGACCAGGTCGGAGACCTCGCGGAGATCCTGGCAGCCGCCTCCGTCCTGGCAGGTCGCGCGGTAGCCGTGGACTTCCTCGACCGCGCGGTCGAGGACTCGTTGATACGACTCGACAGGACGACCCTGCGCTTCCTCCATCCCGTGGTCCGGTTCGCGGTGCTGGAGGCGGAGACCCCGGCCCGCCGACAGGCCGCCAACGCCGCCATGGCGCAGGTGCTGGCCGAACACCCGAACCGGCGCACCTGGCATCGTGCCCAGTCCGTCAACGGCCCCGACGACGAGTTGGCGGACGAGCTGGCCGATGCTCATGCTTCCTTGCTGCGGCGTCACGGAGTCCTCGCGGCCATCTGGGCGCTCGAGAGATCGGCGCAGCTCACCACGGAGTCGGCCACCCGGGGGCATCGGTTGCTGGGTGCGGCCGAGCACGCGTACGGTCTCGGTCGCACATGCCTGACCCACTCCCTGATAGACGAGGCGGAACGTCAGGAGCTCAGCCACGCGGACCGGGCGAGGGCCGGGTGGCTGCATGACATCTCGGACGCGGACCCGCAGCCCGGTCCGGCCCGCACGCGCGTGCGGGACATTCCAGAGCTGTCGGCGGGCGATCCCGATCTGGCTCTCGACCTGCTGCTCAGCGCGGCGCTCCGTGCCCACAGGACCGGTACCGACCCCGCGCTGCGGGTCGGTATTGTCGCGGCCGCCGAGCTGCTGACCGACACGAGTGACCCACGGCGCATCGCGGCTCTGGCGCTGGCCGAACCTGTGCTCCACGGCCGGGCGGTGGCCGACCGGCTGCCTTCCAGCGAGACGGTGTGGTATCCCCCTGCCGCCGACGGCCTCCGGCTCTTCGGTATGGCCGCGCACGCGATCGGCGATCCGGTCCGCGCGGTCGATCTGCTCGGCCGGGCCGAACCGATTCTGCGTGAGCAGGGCCGACTCGGTCTGCTGTCGGAGACCCTCCTCACCGAAGCTGTCGACCTGCTGCTGCTCGGGGACTGGCCGCGTGCCGCTCATGTCACCGAAGAGGCACGCCGGATCCTCGCCGAGACCCGACAGCCGGGCTTAGTCGCCGCGCTCACCGGCACGGACGCGGTCGCCGCCGCACTGCGCGGGCAGGTCGAGCGTGCGGTGGAGCTGGCCGACACCGTGGCGGGATGGCAGCGCACCGATCTCGTCCCGACGCTACGGCTGGCCCGTGGTGTGGCGCGCCTCGGCGAGGGACGGTACACCGAGGCGTACGAGGAGCTCCGGCCGCTCCTCGACCTGCCGCAGGAGGGCCTGCGGTGGCAGGGATTCGCCGCGGTGATGCCGTTCGCCATGGCGGCGGATCGTGGCAGCAGCCGTCATGAAGCCGCGCGCATACTCGCCGTACTCGAAGAAGCGGCACGTGTGACTCCAGCCCCGCTGCTGCACGTGCAGCTGCCGTACGCGCGAGCCGTGCTCGCCGCCGACACGGCGGCCGAGGAACTGTACTTGGTCGCGTTGGGCCAGGATCTGACCCGCTGGCCGCTGGTCAAGGCGCGGACGGAACACGCGTACGGACAGTGGCTGCGGCGCCGTCGGCAGGCCGCTCGGTCGCGCACGATGCTGCTCTCGGCGCGGACCGCTTTCGACCTCATCGGAGCCTCCGACTGGGCGGGCCGCAACGCTGCTCAAGCAGCTGACCACCCGCTTCCGTCCGTCATGGAACTGCTGTCACCCCAGGAGACGTTGATCGCCCGGCTGGCCGCCGAAGGGCTCTCCAACCGGCAGATAGCGGAACGACTGCATCTGTCACACCGTACGGTCGCCGCACATCTGTACCGGGCCTTCCCCAAGCTCGGCATCACCTCGCGCGGTGAGCTGGCGCCGCTGCTGAAGCCGTAGGAAACCGGCTGCGAACGACCACTGGAACCCGCGCTCGCCGCACTGCCGGATGTGTGGGCGGGAACAGTCAAACGGCGCAAGCCGCCGATGGCGCGGAGTGATTAGCGTGGAGGTTCCAGGGAGTTGGGAGGGAGCCATGAGCGCGGCGATGCTGGTGGGAAGGGAGCGGGAGATCGCTGTGCTGGCGAGGCTCCTCGAACGTACGCCGCCGAACGGCGCGGTGGTGCTGATGGTCGGGGACCCGGGTATCGGCAAGTCGTCGCTGCTGCATGAGGCGGAGTCCAGGGGGCGGGCCCGGGGTTTCCGGATACTGCGGCTGGTCGGTGTCGAGTGCGAGGCGACGTTTCCCTTCGCGGGACTCCACCAAATGATCGGTCCGGTGCTCGATCATGTCTCGCTGCTTCCGGGGCACGAGAGGGAAGCGTTGCTGGTGGCGTTCGGCCTGGTCGAGGGACCGCCACCGGAGCCGTTCCTGATCAGTCTGGCGGTCGTGGACCTGCTGGCGGCCGTGGCGGCCGACCGGCCGGTGCTGGTACTGGCCGACGACGTGCAGTGGCTGGATCCGCAGTCGCACGAGGTGCTGACGTTCGTCGGACGGCGCGTGGCGGGACCCGTGGTGATCATCGCCGTGATGCGTCGTGGCCATACGGGCCCGTTTCTGCACGCCGGCTTTCCGGAGCTGACCGTGGGCGGTGTGGACGACGCCGCGGCAGCGCGGATCCTGGCCGTTCATGCTCCTGGCCTGAGTCCGGCCGAGCGGCGGCGCATCCGGCGAGAGGCGCTGGGCAATCCGCTGGCGTTGCGCGAGTTGCCGATCGCGCTGGCGGCCCTGCCCTCCAGTGGACTACGTCCGCTGACCCTGTCCGACCGGCTGGAACACGCGTTCGCGGGACGTGGGGCCGAACTGCCCCCGGCGACCCGGGACGCCGTGCTCGTCGCCGCCGTCGACCCGGCGGACGACCTCGACGAAATCATCGCCGCGACCTCGGCCCTGCGCAGCGAACCGGTCACTCCCGAGGTGTTCGACCCGGCGCGGGCGGTGGGACTGGTGACCGTGGAAGAGGGCCGGGTCGCCTTCCTGCATCCCCTGGTGCGTTCGGGAATCCTGCAGGCCGAAAGCCTGGCCCGGCATCAGGCAGCCCACCGGGCGCTGGCGCACACTCTGGACGATGTGTACCGGCGGACCTGGCACCGTGCCCATTCCATCGTGGGTCCCGACGACCGGATCGCCGACGCTCTGGAGGCCAATGCCGCGCAGGCACTGAGCCGGGGCGCGGTGATCGCGGCGATCAACGACCTCTCCAGGTCGGCAGAGCTGACGAGTTGGTCGGCGCTGCGCGGACACCGGCTGGTGACGGCTGCCCGGCACGCCTTCGGAATCGGCCGGGAGGACATCGTCCACGAGTCGCTGCAGTCGGCCGCGAGGACCGACCTGACCGACCGGGACCGGGCGCGCATGGAATGGCTCGGCGAGATGTTCGACCGCGGACATTTCGGGGACGCCGCCCGCGTGAACGTGTTGTGCGACATCGCCCTGCGGTCCGCTCCGGCCGATCCCGATCTGGCGCTCGACATTCTCCACGTGGCTGCCCTCCGCTGCTATGAGTCCGACCCCGGGCCGCCCGCCCGGGCACGTGTCGTCGCTTGCCTCGACGGGCTGCCCGAGACGGCGGGCGACCCACGCCACCTTGCTGCCCTGGCACTGGCGGAACCGCTGCTGCGCGCTCGGCAGGTCATCGAGGGACTGACCCGGACGCCTCCTGGCCACGACGGGGACGCGCTGCGGCTCATGGGCATGGCCGCGCACGCGGTGGGCCACCTGCCCCGAGCAGCCGAGCTGCTCGCCCGCTCCGAGGTGATACTGCGCCGCCAGGGCCGACTGGGACTGCTTTCCCATGTGCTGACCATGCAGTCGTGGACGCATGTGCTGCTCGGGGACCTGGTGCGGGCGGCCGACACGTCCGAGGAGGGGAAGCGGCTGGCAGCGGAGACGGGGCAGCCGTTGTGGGAGTCCGCAACGCTGGTGTGCGACGTCCTGCTGAAAGTGCACACCGGTGATGTGCAGGAGGCGCTGCGGCAGGCCGGCGAGGCCGAACTGCGGGAGGCCCGCGGCCGGAACGCGATGCTGTCGTTGTTCCAACTCGCCCGCGGACTCGTCTCGCTGGCGGTCGGGCGGAACCGGGACGCCTACCGGGCACTGCGGGCGGTATTCGATCCGGCCGATCGCAGCTTCCACCAGAGCGAGAGGTTTCTCAGTCTGATGGCCCTCGCGGACGCGGCCGTACACGCCGGACACCAGGAAGACGCCCGGGAGCTGGTGGCGGAACTGGAGGCGGCCGCCCGGGAGACGTCGTCGCCGATGCACCACATCAATCTGTCCTACGCCCGCGCCGTGCTGGCCGCCGACGGGGACGCCGAAGACCTCTACCTGGCGGCGCTGCGGCAGGATCTGTCCCACTGGCCCTATGCCCGCGCGAAGGTCGAGCTGGCGTACGGCTCCTGGCTGCGCCGCCGGAGTCGGATCCATGAGGCGCGGGCGCTGCTGACCTCCGCGCAGTCCGCCTTCGACCGGATCGGCGCGCTGCCGTGCGGTGACGAGGCACGACTCGAACTGCGGGCAACGGGCGCCCCGATCGACTGGCCCGAGTCGTCCGCCGAGCGGCTGAGACAGATCACCGAGCTGTCCGCCCGGCGGCTTCCGGACGGCGAGATCGCCGAGCGGCTCAGCCTGCGCAGGGAGGTCGTGGCGATGTATCACGACAGGGTGCGGCCCGAGACCCCCGGTGAGGGCGCCGAGGCAGTCGGATGACGCAAGCCCGGCAGCGGGACCTTTGGCAGCATGGCATGCGTCCGCTTCTCTCGAGTGGCCGGATGGGACCGCATGGAAAAAGCCGGAAACGAATCGAGTTCCTCGCTCGATACTGTGAATTCGGCACCTCAGGGTGTCGAACTGCGTCATCTGCGCTATTTCGTGGCAGTGGCGGAAGCAGGCACCTTCACACATGCCGCGGAGCGCATGTATGTCGGACAGCCGACACTGAGCCAGCAGATTCGGCGGCTGGAGGAATTCGTCGGCACACCGTTGTTGCAGCGTCGGCGTGAAGGAGTTCGGCTGACCGAGGCTGGCACCGTGCTGCTGGAGGAGTCCCGGGCCGTTCTCTCCCTGGTCGATCACGGCGTCAGCCGGACCCGGCGGGCGGCGGGCCTTGGCAGGTCGCGCCTGCGGTTCGTCGTTCAGCCGTATCTGCCGCCCACGCTCGCCGCCGAGACCGTCTCGCGGTTGCGGTCCGCGGCCCCGGAGGTCGACGTGATCTGGTCGGAGGCAGCGCTGGACCCGGACTTCTCCTCGATCCTGCAACGGCGGGCCGACGCCGCTCTGGGCTGGCTGAGCCCGGCGGACTGTGTGCTGCCGGACCCCCTCGACGTGATGGCCATCGGGTCCTTCGAACCCGATGTCTGGATTCCCGCACGGCACCGGGGCGCGGTGGACGGGGCCATCGGCCTCGACGAACTCGCCTGCATGGACGTCATCCACGGTCCTCGTCATGCGGATCCCGGAACGTACGACGCATGGCGCTCGGTGCTGCGGACCAGGAATCGGCCCTTCGACTTCACCGACCCGCCGTTTCGGCAGTCGCTGCCGATGACGCTGGCCTTCGCCGCGACCGGGAGCCGCCCGAGCGCCGTCCTGACGGGGCCGTGCCGGCCCGTGGGGATCGCTGTGCCGTCGGCGGCGGACGCGGGCCGTCATGAGATGGTGCCCGTTCGTGTCGAGGGGTCCCCGCTGACCGCCACCGCCGGTCTGGTGTGGAACGCGGACCTCCCTCGTGAATTGCAGCAGGTACTTTTCGACACCGCCGAAAAGGTCGTCTCCTGTACCAGTACCCTGCCTGGGCCGCGGAATCCATAGCGCGGACCAATACCAGAATCATCCGCATCGCTTTTACTGGCACCGGGGTTTCGCGATGAACTGATGACGAAGCGGAAATTCGCCGCTCTCGCCGGAACGGAAGGATCCCCCGATGAGCAAGACAAAGGACATTCAGCAGTCGGTCGACGCGGAACTTGTCTTCGATCCGCTGGTGGACGCGTCGGCCATCACCGTTCACAACCTGGGGGGCGAGGTAAGGCTCACCGGGACCGTCCCGAGCTACCTCCAGTACCTGGAAGCCGCCGCCGCCACGCAGCGGGTGGCCGGCGTCACCAAGGTCCACAACAACCTGGAGGTCGTGCTGCCGCCCGCGCACGAGCGCGACGACGTGACGCTGGCCGAGACGGCGAACAGCGTGCTGCTGATGAACATCGCCGTGCCGGTGGGTGTCGAGGCGACCGCGAGCAACGGCAACCTGAAGCTGACGGGTGTTGTCCGGTACGGCTCGGAGCGGCAGGCCGCGGAGGACGCGGTCGCCGGACTCACGGGAGTCCGCGGGGTCAAGAACAAGATCGAGATCTCCGACGACGCCGACCCGGTCGACGTCACCCTGCTGGTGTCGGACGCGCTGGACCGCTACGCCCTGATCCTCGACGACAGCGAAGTCGCCGTCACCACCGATGCGAACACGGTGATCCTCACCGGCCATGTCCGCACGTGGGCGGAGCACGACGCCGTGATCGCGGCCGCCTGGATGGCCCCGGGCGTCTACGACGTACGCGACGACCTGTACATCACCGGCTGACATCGAGCCGCATCAGGAGCTGCACAAGGGCCGGTCCCTCGGGAAAACCCGCGGGACCGGCCCGCTCCACTTCCCAGGACCATTCGTACCCGACCGAGAGGCACAGGACGCCATGCACGACGCGACTCGATCCACGAAGAAGGGCACCGGCCGGTTCCGCGAACCGGGCGCAGAGCTCGAAAACCTGCTGCGGGACGCGCTCGCACTGGTCGCCGGTACGAAGGCGGCCCCCCGCACACCTTCCCGCCACCACTGGTTTCGGGACGCCCCGCGCCACCGGCTCGCCCGCTCCGCGGGCCACCTGTTCGGCTACGCACTGCTCGGCTACATCGTCGTCCACCAGCGGCGAAGCCTGAAGAACCCGGCCGCCTGACCAGGGGGCCGGCCACCCGGCGCGGCACGAGGGGCACACCCGGAGGCCGCGCCGGGCGGCCGCTCACGCGCTCCGACACAACTCAGCACGGATCAGTACAGAAAGGGAAACACATGGCCCGCTCGCACAACGAACCAGCCAGGTACGTCCGTTCCCCGGAGCAGGATTGCGCGGATCTCTCCGTGACCATGTGGCGGTACGTGTCCCTGCACGAGACAGTGCCGGTCCAGGCCCGCTTCGGCTACGACCACACCCGGCCCCTCGAAGTGCACGTCGAGTTCTTCAACGACATCGGCGGCACCGTCAGTTGGGTGCTCTCCCGGGACCTGCTGGTGACGGGCCTGCAGCGACCGAGCGGTGACGGCGACGTACGGATCTGGCCGCCCTGCCGGCACCATGGCGGGGACAGCCTCTGGATGCTTCTCGAGGGACGGACCGGCGCGGCAATCCTCGAAGGCCGCGTCGCACCCCTGCGCGCCTGGCTCGAAGAGACGCTCAGATGCGTTCCCTCCGGCGCGGAAGGCCTCTCGATGGACTGGGACGAGGCCTTCGCACACGTTCTGGCACAGGGGGACCGCTGAGGGTTCTACGGTGCCCAGTAGGGCGCCACGCCGTCGATGGTCTGAGCTCGGTGACGCAGATCCAGGCCATCGACAAGGGCGGATTCGGACCGGCGCATCCGCCCCTGGCGGGTACGCAACAGGGCGAGGACGATCTGGTCGAGCCCGGTGCGCCGGGGCAGCACGTCGACCAGCCCATGACGCACCGCCCGCACAAGCTGGGCGCGCCCCACGTACTGGGCCACCAGTACGACGTGCGGCCGCACATGTTCCGTGCGCACACCGCGCATGAGTGCGAGCGCCTCTTCGTCGAGCTGCGTGGCCAGCACGAGCAGCGCCTCCGCGCGTGCTTCCTGCTCCGGTCGCAGCACGCACACACGAGGCCGGGCACGCAGTGCGGTGGAGATGTCACCAGCGAGCCGGGGGTCGGTGGACTTGACGGCCACGGTCACTGGCGAGGCCACTCGTTCCGTTCTTCTCATGATTCCGAAGCTAGGCGGCCGACGACCTGTCGGGCTTCCGTTGGACGACTGTCGAGGGGACGTACGTCGGTCGTCCGGGCCGTTCCCGTCGCACGGTAGGCGTTTGCGCCATACGGCGGAAGCCGTTGTCTCCCTACGCGGACCACGATGGCGGCTCTCGGCCCCCTGGCCTGCTCAGCTGTTCGGAGGAAGTGTCATGACCAGTCCGACCAACCCGACGCGTCCGCGTGTCCTGATCGTCGGCGGCGGCTTTGCGGGCGTCGCCTGTGCCCGTCGGCTGGAACGGGTACTGAAGGCCGACGAGGCGGACATCGTCCTGGTGACGCCGCTCGACTACGAGTTGTACCTGCCGTTGCTGCCGCAGGTGGCGGCCGGGGTGCTGACACCGCAGTCGGTCGCCGTCTCGCTGCGCAGGGTGCTGCGCCGCACCCGGATCGTCCCCGGCACCGCTCTGGGCGTCGACCTCGACTCCCGGGAGTGTGTGGTGCGGTTGATCACCGGTCAGGAGGTCCGGGAGGGCTACGACATCGTCGTCCTGGCCAGCGGGAGCGTGACGCGCTCGTTCGACATCCCCGGTGTGCCGGAGACCGCCCGCGGCATGAAGACCCTGGCGGAGGCCGTGGCCATGCGCGATCACGTCATCGCCCAACTCGACCTGGCCGACGCGACCGAGGACCCGGCGGAGCGGGAGGCACGGCTGCGGTTCGTCGTCGTGGGCGGCGGATACGCGGGCACCGAGACGGCCGCCTATCTCCAGCGACTCACCGTCGCGGCGACCTACCGCTACCCGGGGCTGAGCCGGGAGTCGGTCGAGTGGCACCTGGTCGATGTCTCGCCCCGGCTGATGCCGGAACTGGGCCCGCGCCTGGGCGACAAGGCGCTGGCCCGGCTGCGGCGGCGCGGCATCGAGGTCTCCCTCGGGGTGAGCGTGGCGTCGGCCGGGCCGGGCTGGGTCGCGCTCACCGACGGGCGCCGGCTTCCCACGCACACCCTGGTGTGGACCGCGGGGGTCGCGGCCAGCCCGCTGGTCGCGTCGACAGGGGCGAAGACCGTACGGGGGCGGCTCGCGGTCACCGCGGAGCTGACCCTGCCGGGCCACGACGAGGTGTTCGCCCTCGGCGACGCGGCCGCCGTACCGGACCTCGCCGCCGGCGGGTACGCGATCTGCCCACCCACCGCGCAGCACGCCCTGCGTCAGGGCAGGACGGCGGGGAACAACGTCGTCGCGCGGTTGCGTGGACGGAGTCCGAGCCAGTACCGGCACCGCGACCTGGGCCTCGTCGTCGACCTGGGCGGCCTGGGTTCCGTCGCCCGGCCGCTGGGCATCCCGCTCAGCGGTCTTCCGGCACAGCTGGTGACGCGCGGCTACCACCTGCTGGCGCTGTCCACGTTCGTGGCCAGGACCCGCGTCGCCACGAACTGGATGCTGCACGCGGTGGCGGGAGACGATTTCGTCCGCACCGGATTCCTCGCCGGACAGCCGAGCACGATCCGGGCGATGGAGCACACCGACGCCCGTCCGACCGCTGATGAGGTCCACGCCGCCACCGACTCCGGCAAGCCCGCGACGACATGACAGACGCCATGACCCTCCTGACTGTCCTGACCGTCATGAGGAAGGGGGTGGCCCGGCGGCCGAGCCGCACGGGCCACCCGTCGCCCATCGGCTCGGGGTCAGCAGATGCCGGCGCCAGGCGGCGAGCGCGACGATCAGACCCGGTTCGGCCGGTTCGGCGCCCTCTCGGACGGGGGCCGTGGCGGTCACCAGGCGGTCGTAGGAGTCACGCAGGGAAGCGGACGAACCGGCGCTGGTGGGCGCAGCACGGCCTCCTCGGGGCCGCGGTTGTGCGCGGTGATCTCGACGAGCCGGTCCCCGGTCCGGCCTTGGCGTACTCGACGACCACGTCGAAGCAGCGGTTCTCCTCGAAGACGCCGGTGTCGAGGAGTTCGTACCCGGTACGCACGGGAGCGGGCCTGGTCATGGTGGCGTTCGTTTCGCCCCGGTTCTTCGCCGTCGCTCGCCCTCCCCAGGCAGCGCCTTCACTCAGGCTGCGGCGTCTCGGACTCCGTCGTGACGATCTTGCGGGGTCGCAGTTGCCGGAGCTGTCTGCGGTCCCCCTCGGACATGCCTCCCCAGACGCCGTACGGTTCAGGGCCGCGTATCGCGGTCCAGGCACAGGCCTCGATGACGGGGCAACGCCTGCAGACGGCCCGGGCCTCGTTCTCCCGCGTCCGCTTCTCGGCACCCTGCTCGCCGGGCGGTGAGAAGAAGACGGAGCTGTCCATGCCCCGGCAGAGTGCGTGCTGTTGCCAGTTCCAGTAGGCGAGGAAAGGGCGATGTCGCTGGATCATGACGCTTTCTCCCGGTGACAGGTCGATCAGGTACAGGTCATGCTCACCGCGGGACCGGCGTCCCGGCATCGGTCGACTGGCTGATTCGCGGTCGGTATGCGGGGATGCGGGGATGCGGGCCGAGGGGCGAGGGATGCCCGCCCGCGCAGCGGGTGCACGTTTCCGTGCCACGGTGTCTATGGAGATGACGGCCCGGTGCCGTTCATCTTCGCCTGGTTCTGCGCGAGGAGGGTCTGCACGTCCCGTTCGACCTGCTTGGGGTCGACTCCGAGGGCATGTCCCATGTGGGCCGACCACACCTCGGAACGGACGTTGGTCTCGAAGTCCAGGTCGGCGCGGACCTTCTCGCGCATCGCCTGGCGGTTCTGACTCACCATCACGAAGGTGGACAGAAAGATCGCCTCAAGGCTGACGATCATGGTGAGCAGTCCGAAAGGGTACGGGTCCCATACCGCGGAGTGGCCGAACAGTCCCTCGTTGAAGGCGATCCAGACCGTGAACCATGCCGCGTGGAGATAGACGAACTGCATGGTTCCGGAGAAGGCGGTGATCGCGTCGGCGATCCGGTCCTGGGTCCCGCGCATCCGAGCCAGAACGGCCTGCTCGTTGGGGAGATGTACATCGAACCCATTGAATCCAGGGGCCATGGCCACTCCTTGATCGGCTGCTCGTGAGGGACGCCCGCCAGCGTAGGTGCGGGGGAGGTGCCCTCCCTTGGGTCAATCGACTGCGTTCGAGGCCGCATGCCTGTCCGTACACCGTTCATTGAGGCGATCGGCCGAAGCGAGCCGGGCGGGCGCTGCGGCAGCGTGACACCGGTGCCGCAGGGGGCAGCGGGTGGGTACGGCGAGGCGTCGCCTCCGGCCCGATCGCCCCGCAAGAGTCCCGACAATGACTCGGCGGTGGTGCGCCAGGGGCCGGCAGGGTGCCCGGCGTCGCGCGGACCGCGTGGAGCGCCGGCCATCGGCCCCGCGACGAGAAGGCCCCCAGTGGTGTGCGGCTCGGCGTGCTCGTCCGCCGGAACCGTGAGGCCGAGCTCCGTCAGGGGACGCCCGCTCCGGCCCTCGGGCCGACAGTGTTGGGGCAGCCGGCAATGGCGTACGACGGGGGAGAAGCGGCGCTCGGCGGAGCGCCGACGCGGCCTGGCGGAGCGTTCAGGAGCCTGCCGTGGCGACCCTGTGGCCAGTCACTGTCGTGGGGGCCGATTGCTGTGACGGGAAACAGGAATCACCGCCCCCCGATCAGTGATGATCTTGCTGTCGATGTGAAGCGGACGTTCGCCCATGTGGGGACCGTACGTCTCCTTCTGTGCGCTTCGACGGTGCCCGAGATGTTCCGGTTCCTCCATCTCTGGCGTGCACGCAGGCTGTTCAGCGACGGCATTTTCCGTCCTACCCGAAGTGGGGTGCGTTGGATGCAGGGCTACACCTCTGTGTGGTCGCCGTGAAGGCAAGGCGCCTGACTCCCGCTTCGCCATGGCTGCACGTCGGCAGGAGGCCGGTATCGGTGATGGCCGGCGTTGTGGTCTGCGCGGCGGACGGTGCTGTCGAGCCCCGCGACGGGGCCGGGTCTTGACCGTCGCAGATTGAGTAAATAGTTAGGGATGTACTTTTTGTCAACTCGTCATCAGGTTCCCGGCAGTCCGATGGGCAGCGGGAAGTCGGCGAATTCCCGGCCTGGAGCGGACCTGGCCGGGCGCACGGCCGAGCTGGAACTGCTGGAATCGCTGGTCACCAGACACGATCGGGGCGGCGCCAGCCTGTTGCTGCGCGGCGCCCCGGGGGTGGGCAAGACAGCGCTGCTGAATACCGCCGCGGTACGAGCCGAAGAGCTCGGCATGCGGGTACTGCGCGCCTCCGGCGTGGAGTTCGAGGCCGAGATGAACTTCTCGGCGCTGCACCAGATGCTCTGGCCGCTGCGCCGGCACGCCGACCGGCTCGCCGACCACCATCGAGACGTCCTCGACCGGATCTTCGGTCTCGCCCCGGGACCGTCGCCGGACCCGATGGCCGCCTCGACGGCGGTACTCGCCCTGCTCGGCGAGGTCACCACCGAGCGCCCGCTGCTGATGATCGCCGACGACGTACCGTGGATCGACGGCGCCAGCGCGACCGCGCTCGGGTTCGCCGTCCGCAGGATCGGTGACGATCCGGTCGTCTTCCTCGCCGCCGCCCGCACGGGAACCGAGGGTCTCTGGCACCAACTCCAGCTGCCCGTATGCGAGATCGGGCCACTGGCCGCGCAGCCGGCGGCCGAGCTGCTGGACGCCCGATGGCCCGGGCTGACGCCGACGGTACGGCGTCGGTTGCTGGCCGAGGCCGCGGGTAACCCGCTCGCGCTGCGGGAACTGCCGGCGGCGCTGAGCAGCAGGCAGCGCTCGGGCCAGGACCCACTGCCCACGCTCCTGCCCCTGTCCGGCCGGCTGGAGGCGGCCTTCGCCTCTGCCGTCGAAGGGCTGCCCGCGCCGACCCGAAGAGGGCTGCTCCTGGCGGCGCTGGACGCCGACGCCGGCCTGACAACGATACGGAAGGCCGCCCAGGGCTCTGTGGACATCGACGACCTCGCCCCGGCGCAGCAGGCGGGCCTGGTACATGTCGATGCGGCCGACGGCGCCATAGCGTTTCGCCATCCGCTGGTCCGCGCGGCGATCGTGCACCTGGCATCCCCTGGTGAACGCCGAAGCGCGCACCACTCGCTGGCCGCGGCGCTGGCCGACTTCGCCGAGCGCCGGGCCTGGCATCTGGCCGAGGCCACGACCGGACCGGACGAGACGGTGGCCCGGGCGCTGGACGAGGCAGCCCTGTCCGCCTGGCGCCGCGTCACGGTGTCCGGCCCCGAGGCCCGGGCGTCGGACGAGACGGCCGTCTCCGACCGGCGGCGCGTCGCCGCGTCCGGCGCGGTGGCCGCGCTCATGCGGGCCGGTGAACTCAGCCCACATCCGGGCGACCGGTCCCGCCGCCTGGTCGAGGCCGCCTACCTTGCCACCTTCACCGGTCAATTCGAAGACGTCCCACGGCTGTTGGTCGATGTCGGACAGGCGCCCGACACGCCGACCGGGCTGGTCTTCGCCGCTACAGCCCACCTCCTCACGAACGATGAGGGTGATGTCGACACCGCCTACCGGCTCCTCACCCGGGCGCTCGACGACACCGCCGACACCGCCGGGAACGACAACTGGGACCACTACGGCATCCTGTACGCGCTGCTGCTCGTCGGCCTCTACGCCCTCCGCCCTGAGCCGTGGGAGCTCCTCAAGACCGCGATGGCCCGGTTCGAACCGGCGGCGGTGACGCCGTTCAGACTGTGCCACGACGCGTATGTCGACCCCACTCGCGCCCCCGAGGCGTTGCGGAAGGACCTCGCCGACGCCTTCGCGGCACTGCCTGACGACGCGGCACCCTGGCAGCTGATCCCTCTGGCCTTCGCGGCGGTCGCGTTGGACGCCCTGTCCGACTACAGGTACCTGGTCTCCCGCATGATCGAACGGGAGCGCGACGGCGGCGCCATCGCCATGGCCATTCCCGCTTTGATGCTGCTCTGCCACGACTCCTACGCCCACGGACAGTGGGACGAGGCCGAGGGGCTGGCGCAGGAGGGGCTGGACCTCGCAGCGGTCTACGGCTACCACTTCTGGGAACGGCAGATTCGGGCCCTGCTGGCATCGGGTGCGGGTCTGCGCGGCGACGCGGATCTCGCCCGTACCCGCAGCGAGGAGACCACGACCTGGGCGGTGCCTCGCGGCATCGAGGTGACGGAGGGGTACGCCCGGTCGGCGCGCCACCTCGCCGCCATGGGCGAAGGCGACTACGAGGAGGCCCACGTCCAGGTGGCCAGGGTCGATCCGACCGGCGCACCGAGCGGTGTCCCAGCCCGGTGGGTGGTCCTGGACCTGGTCGAGGCGGCGGTCCGCACCGGCCGCATGGACGAGGCCCGCGCCCACGTCACCGCCGCCCAAGAGGCAGGCATCCACCGCATCTCCCCGCGCATCGCGATGATCACCGCCGGGGCCGCCGCCGTGGCTGCCGATGAGAGCGAAGTCGACCACCTGTTCGAGGTGGCCCTGTCCCTGCCCCATGCGGCCCGGTGGCCGTGGGAACACGCGCGCATCCAGTTCAGCTACGGGCAGTGGCTGCGCCGCGACCGCGACCCTCGTGCCCGCCTGTACCTGAGCGCCGCCCTCGAAACCTTCGACCGGATCGGGGCCAAGGCCATGGCCCAGCGGGCCCGCAACGAACTGCGCGCCACCGGCGTCGCGATCACCAGCGGGCCCGCCGCACCGACAGCCGCGCTGACCGTGCAGGAGCGGCAGATCGCCGAGCTGGCGGCCATCGGCCTGACCAACAAGCAGATCGGTGAGCGGCTGTTCCTGTCCCACCGTACGGTCGGCTCCCATCTGCACCGGCTGTATCCCAAGCTCGGTATCACCTCACGCGCCGCGCTTCGGGTCGCCCTGGAGGCCATGGCACCCGGCGAGGACGACCAGGCCTCTCGGTCGGCGTTCCTCACCGAGGACCAGGACGGCGGGTAGTCCCGTGCGGCCACACATGACTGAACATCGCCGCATCGCATCGTGCTGCAGCGCCGGCGTTCCCCGTAGGGTGCCGGTCGCAGCCCGCCCCGAGACACTTCCGGCGCCACCCGGCTCCAGTCACCGTCTGCTTCACGCGGACGGGTCTCACCGCAACCACTCCGTGCCCCTGTGCGGGCTGCGGCTCCGACGGTAGGGTGGACAGAAGATCCTGATCAGCGAGCCGGAGAAGACCTTGGTCGACAAGGAGATCAGCACCCTGGCGACTGCTCTGCTCGAACGCGTCGAGGACCTGGCGAAGGGGATGGCGGCGCGGATCCGTGCCGGCTCGCGGGACTACCAGTACGACGTGGTTCCTGAGGACGAGCTGGCGGAGGCTTGCCGGATCCACCTCGGCAATGCGCTCCGGGCGCTGACCGGGCAGGCACCTCTGGACACCGAAGCCGCGACCCGCATCGGCCGCCGACGTGCTCTGCAGAACGTGCCGCTTCCCGCCGTGATGACGGCCTACCGCATCGGCGTGAAGTACTTCTGGGAGGCAGTGGTCGCCGAAGCCACCAGCAACTCCCTGGTGGGGAGCGACAAGCTGGTCGCGGCGGCCTCGGCGATGTGGGTGATCCAGGACGGCATCACCGAGGCCATGGTCTCCGGCTACCACGACGCCGTGGCCCAGCGTCTCCTAGCCAGCGACCAGGAGTGCTCGGCGCTGGTGGAGGCGCTGCTCGAGGGCAGGAGCATGGACGTCGACGCCCTGTGGTCCGCGGCGGAGGCTCTGGGAGTACCGCGCAACGGTCCTTTCACCGTGGTCGCCGCAGAGGTACCGCAGATCGGTCGGCAGGCCCTGCCGGAGGTTGCGGCCCTCCTGAGCCGGCGCGGCATCCGGTCCGCCTGGCGGCTGCGCCCCGATCTCCAGCTGGGCATCGTGTATCTGCGCAGCCCGCGGGCCCTGGACGACCTCCTCGGGGTGCTGCGGCAGCACGCGGAGCGGCGCGTGGGGGTGAGTCCCTCCTACGACGACCTGTACGGCACGGGGGACGCCCTGCGCTTCGCCAAGGTCGCCATGCGCGGCGGCGACGCGGAGAGCCGTGCCGTGACCGTCTTCGACGACTCCCTGGTCGCGGTCGCGGCGGCCGGGGCACCCGATGTCATGGCGCGCGTCGCCGCCCATGTCCTCGGTCCGATCGAGGCCCTGCCGGTCGACGAACGCGAATTGATGCTGGACACGCTGGACGCCTGGTTCAGCTGCGGCGGATCGGCCGAGGAGGCCGCCAAGAGTCTGTATGTCCATCCCAACACGGTGCGCATGCGCCTGCGCCGCATCGCCGAACGGACCGGCCGCTCCATAACCGATCCCCGCGGCATCGCCGAACTCTCCCTCGCCCTGCGCGCGGTCCGGCAGACACCGAAGCCCCCGTCCCCGGAGTCGACCCCGGTCGAATGAGTCGTCGCACCACTCGATGGCGGTGCCGATCGGGCCGGCGGCGACGATGCGATGTGATCACCGACGACACAGGTCGGCATCGGTGACCGAGCGGCAGGCTCAGTCGCCGAGGTGGTTGCCGATCGACCGGGCGACCTCGGCGTGGGCGAGGTACTCGACGATGCTGTGGGCCCGGTCGCGGGCGTTGACGACGGCGAGGTCGGACAGCCCGTCCGCCCAGTCGTCGCCCAGCGGGCAGCCGACGGCCACCGCGTCGGTCGGGCACCATGCGTTGAGCCAGTCCGCCACGGTGTCCGGACGCTTCGGCCCGCCGACGAGCAGCCTGCTGTACACGCTGTCCAGGCCGAGGGGACTGCCCGCCGTGGTCAGATGGACGAGGTTCACGCCGGGGGACAGCCGGGTGACGAGATCCAGGCCGACGACCGTGCCGAGGCTGTGGCTGACGAGCACCACTTCCCCGGCGTCCGGCATCGTCTCCAGCACGCAGTCCAGGACCTCGTCCCGGATGCGCCGGTCGTCGAGGTACGCGGCCACGTCACGGAAGACCAGGGCGATGGCCCAGGCGTCGAGGTCGCTCCGGGCGGCCAGCCAGCCGAGCCGCTTGTGCAGGGTCCCGACCACGTCGTCCAGGCCGATCCGTTCGGTGGCCAGCTGCCCCTCCTGCGGCATGTCCCACTTCGCGGCCGCCTCGCCGATGATCTCCTCGTACACCGCGCGGGCGGTGGGGGTGGCGGGTGCGACCGCCTCCGCCGCCCTGGCGGTCGGCGCCTCGGTGAGGTGGGGAACGGCCTCGTGCGCGGTCAGGGCCTGCACCAACCGGTCGCCGTAGTAGGGGAACCAGACGTCCGCCGGGTCGACCGGGGGGAGCCCGGCGCGGACGAGCCCCTGGTTGAGTCCGGCCGCCCATTCGCGGCGCAGTTTCTCGGGGTCCCTGCCTTCCTGGGAGCGACCGTGCAGGAAGACCAGATGCCGTGCGCCGCCGAACGCGCCGGCCCGGGCGCGCAGGCCCGCACGCGCGGTGGCCCTCTCGACGGCGGGACGCGACACCGGGACAGCGGGAGCCGGAGCCGTCGCCGGGCCGGCGACGGGAGCCGGACCCGCCACCGGAGCGGCCGCTGCCTCCGCGACGCGCAGCCCCGACTCCGGGCCCATCTCGGCCAGCAGCTCCCGCTGCCGGGAGGCGAGGGGCAGGGCCGCGAGGTGTCTCAGGATGGAGCTGACGCGTACGCCCTCGTTGGACACCCAGTCGATGGCGTCGTCGCCGTCACCGGGCTGCCAGAGCCGGCCGTCACGGCGCAGGACGCGGCCCTGCCCGTCGGCCCTGGGCACACCGCTGTGGTGGAGCGCGACGACCTCCCACTGGTCGTTGAACACCGGAGAACCCGAGTTGCCCGGCTCGGTGTCCGTCTTGTAGTGGAGGAAGTCGTCGAGGCGCACCTGAAGCATGTTGTCGCGTACGGCGATCTCCTTGAGGCGCCCCATCGGATGGCCGATGACGTTGACCGGCTCGCCGATCACCAGCTTTCCCGGCTGTGCGCTGAGCCGGTTCCAGCCGAATGTCTCCCCGGCGGGCCGCAGGTCCGGGCCGGGGGCGACCCGCACCAGGGCGAAGTCGAGGCGTTGGTCCGCCACGAAGAACCCGTCCGGGTCGAGCTCCAGCCGCGTCGGCGGCTGGGCGGTGTTGTCTACGGTGACCTGGGCGTCGAACTCCACGAAGCACTGCCGGGCGGCCTGCGCGTCGGTGAGCACGTGATGGTTGGTCATCAGCAGGCTCGGCGACACCAGGAAGCCGGTACCGAGCGGCAGTTCACGGCCGTTCTCCCGCACCGAGATCCGGGCGACGGTGCGTGCCGCCCGGGCGCCGCGCGGCAGGAAACTCCATGCCTGCAGCTCCTTGGACACCCCGAGGATGCGTTCGTACGCCGCGGTCGCTGCCAGCGGTTCCGCCCGGACGGCCGCCACCGCCATGGCGGCGGGCACCGCCTGCCGGTCGAGCAGCCGGGCCGCGCGCGCCGCGAGTGCCTCCTCCGAATCCGGGAAGGCGACCCCGGCGTCCTGCTGCTCCTCGACCGCCCGCCGCTCGTCGCCGGTCTCGTCGTACCGTGCGGTGGCCGCCGCGACCTGGCGCTCGCGTTCCTCCCGGAACCTGTCCGTCGCTGCCATGTCAGGTCACCGTCCTTGCGGCGCTGTGCCACGGCACGAAGGCGTTCGTCAGCCCCGAAAGAGCCGTACGCAGCTCCGGGTGGTGGCGCAGCAGCACCGTGATCATGCTGTTGTCGTCGATCCAGGCCATCCCGGCCTTGGAATACACCTCGGGGGTGTAGTACTCGGTGAAGAAGCGGTCGCTGTTCAGCCGGCGTGAGGCCATCAGGATGAAGATGCGGAACGCCGTGTCGCTGAAGGCGAATCCGGCCGGCAGCTTCTCCGCGTACAGCCCGACCATGAGGTCGACCTTCTCGATGTCGCCGTCGTAGAGCCACTGGATCTGCTCGGCCCACGCCCGGTTCTCCGTCAGCTCCAGGAAGTTCGCCGCGGGCTTCAGCCGCAGCAGCCGCCGGAACTCGTTGTAGCGGGGGACGCCCAGTTCCCGGGAGCGCAGGATGTCGGTGGCGGCGAGGTCCTGCAGTTGCCCGTCGGGGCGCTCGAACTCCTGGAGGAACCTGGGGAAGTTGTGCAGGGTGACCAGTCCGGGGTGGAGCGTGCCGAAGCTGTAGAGCAGATCGGCCATCTCAGTGGTCTCCATGACCTTCAGCGCCCCGGGGCCCGCGATGTCACGGAGGGTGCAGTGGCGCAGGCTCGAGTCGTCGGCGGCCGAGCGCAGATGCCACTCGTCGCGGACGAGCGGGTGCATGCGGTAGACGGCCACGAACTCCTCGGTGAGGGAGTACGGAACGCCGTAGTGGTCCGTCTCGCCGCCCGGGATGCCGCTGACGACCTCGCTGTCGCTGATCCGGCCGAAGAGGTTGTGCACGCGCTCGCCCGCGATGCCCCACCAGTTGGCGCGCAGTGCCTTGACGGTGGTGGGGTGGCTGATCACGGCCGGTGTCCACTCCACGGTGTGGATCTTGGCGAGGAGCGCGGCGTTGACGAGCCGGGCGCGCTGGAAGAGTTCCTCGTCGTTCCAGGACGGATACGCGCCGTGCAGGTGATCGCAGATCGCGTTGTGCTCACGGGCGAACAGGTCGTGCATCATGGCGAGGCCCAGCCAGAAGCCGGGGACGTGCGAGGGGTCCCGGGAGGGGTCCGAGGGGACCGGGGACTGCTCGTCGTCCCACAGATGCAGCCTGCCCAGCTCGCCGGTGCGCATCAGACGCTGCTCGGTCTCGTTCGACCCGTAGATCTGCGACGCGTCCCACCAGTGGGAGGACACGTTGACGCGGGTGTCGGGTGTCCCGGCGGGTGCCTGCGGGTCGCGGGTCGGGTCGTCCGGTGTCCGCATGATCCGCATGGGGTGCTCCGGCCACGGGTCGTCGTCCATGAGGGGGACTTCCCAGGGCCGTTCCGTGGGGCTGGTCCCGTGGCTGAACCAGTCGCGGACCATGAACTGAAGCCAGGCGGCGACCAGGGAGTTGACCGATTCGGCGGGGACGAGCGCGTCGCGGGTGAGCACGGCGCGGCTGACCTCGCGCGGGTTCGGCGCGGACAGTACGTCCTCGGGTGCGGTCGGTGCGATCCGGTCCAGCGGGATGTTCCGGCCGAAGCGGGTGCCCGCCATGCCCATGCGAGGCTCGTCGAGGTCGTTGTGGCCGCCGTCGGCGGTCCGGTCGACCTTGTGGGTCTCGGAGGGGGGTCCGGGATCGGGCAGATTCACCGAGGGCAGTCGGCCGGTGTCGTGGAGGTTCTTCTGCCGAAGCCTGACGCGCAGTCCGAGGAGCGTCACCAGGCCCGGAACGACGGGCAGTCTGTCCCAGCCGATGCGCCGGTCCACCGCTTGGGCGACGGCGGTGACGATCCGCCAGGGCAGTGACGTACGGTATCCGGCTGCGGAGCTTCGTGCGGCGGGTCGTTGCTTGCTCATGGCGGTCCTCCTCGGGCGGCTGCTCCTTGGGCGGTTGCTGATTGAGTGGTTGCTCCTCGGGCGGTTGCGAGGATCACGTCGCTCGCCTTCTCGCTGACCATGTAGATGGGGGCGGCGACGAAGAATCCGGGAATGCGGGGGAAGACCGAGGCGTCGACGATCCGCAGGCGGTCCACTCCGCGCACCCGGAACTCGCTGTCGACGACGGCCGAGGGATCGTCCGGACGTCCCATCCGGCAGGTGCAGGACGCGTGGTGGCCCCAGGCCTCGTCCTGCACGAAACGGCGGATGCCGTCACGGCCGTCGATCTCCTTGCCGGGCCACAGCTCCTCCAGGATCACGGAGCCGGCCTTGCGGTTCATCCGGCGCACGAACTCGACGGCACCGGCCATGGCGTCGAGATCCACGGCGTCCTTGTCCGTGCCCTCGCCGAAGTAGTGGAAGTTCACCAGTGGGGTGTCACGGGGGTCGGTGGAGCGCAGCCGCACCCGGCCCCCGGTGTTGTGGGTGCGGCTCTTGAGGATGGCCCAGGTGAAACGGTCCTTGTGGAGTGTCAGGTCGAGCGAGTAGCCGGGCCGGTAGCCCCGGAAGTCGAAGGGGCCGCCGAAGATGAACAGGTCGGGTGCGTCCAGCTCCGGACGGGACTTGCGGGTGACACCGACGACGGCGCCGTTGGTGGTGTACAGACCTTCGCCGCGCCGCCAGGCCCGGTAGCAGTGGTCCGGTTCGGTCCCGGGTCGCGGCGCGTGGAAGTCGCAGTCCTTGAGGACCGGGAACTCGCGGTCCATCCGGCTGACCACGCCGACCTCGTACCGGTCCTGGAGATTCGCGCCCACACCCTGGAGGTCGACCCGTACGGGGATGCCGTGCCGCCGCAGCTCCTCACGGGGTCCGATGCCCGAAAGCATCAGCAGCTGGGGAGTGTTGAAGGCACCCGCGGCCAGGATCACCTCACGGGAGGCGAGGACCCTGCGCAGGACCGGTGGCCCGGCGTCCGGCCGGCTCGCGGGGTCGGCCCGGTAGGCGTGCGCCCCGTCCAGATAGTCGACGCCGGCCGCGGTTCCGTTCCCGTCCAGTACGACCCGGGCCGCCAGAGCGTTCGTCCGGACCACCAGGCTGCCCGGATGGCTTCGCTGTACGGCCCGGACCCGCTCGCGTACGGCGCTGCGCCGCCCGTCCGCGGTGGAGAGGGGGATCTGCCACAGCCCTTGCAGGGCACGCGTCTGAGCCCGCCAGTCGTTGGGGTCGACGAAGGAGCCGAACCCCTCCAGCGGGGACAGCGGCCGGTCGAGGAAGTCGGCCAGCGTGTCCTCCGCCGCCGAGAGGATGACCTTCAGCAACTGCTCGTCCTGGACGGCCAGTTCGGGGTCCGCGAGGGCGGTCGGCAGCCAGCCGTCGAATCCGTGGCGTGCGTCGTTGCGGTACCGGGCGCCCGTGACGGGCAGGATCTTCAGCAGCGCGGCCAGCAGCGGGCCGGCGGGCGGCTTCTTGGGTCTCGGCCGGTAGGTGCAGCGTTCCAGCCGCTCGAAGTACCGGCGCATGGCCGTGCTGTGCCACGTCGCGTCGCCGGTCTCCTCCGCGATCGCGTCCCAGTCGCGGTTGTACGGATAGACGGTGATCAGCGCGTGGTGCGCGGTACAGCCGCCGACCGTCCCGGCACGCGGGTAGAGGATGCCCCGGTCCGGGACGAGTTTGCTGTCGCGCTGTTGCTGCGGCTCGTCGGCGTAGTGCCGTACGAAGTAGTTCCAGCACTGGACGGGGTCCTCGGAGGCGTCCGCGTGGAAGGCGGGCACCAGGTAGTTGTCGTTCTCCGGGGCGCCGCCCGCGTCGAGCAGCAGGGTGCGCATGCCCGCGACGGCGAGGTTGGCCGCGAGCGGCCCGCCGCCCGCCCCCGCGCCGACGACGACGTAGTCGAAACCCGTCTCGGCCGGGGAGTCGGCACCGGGCCCTCCCGTCACTTCCGCTTCCCCTTCACCGAGTTGGCGAGCGAGGCGGCGGCCAGGACCGTGTTGGCGGCCGAGATGAGCGTGGTCAGCGCGGCGGTACGGGGTGGCAGCCGGCCGCTCAGACCCAGCGTGGCCGCCGTCGCGGTGTCACTGCCGTGGATCAGGACGCCGTCGCGCAGGTCCTCCCGCAACCGCTCGTCGCGGTTGGTCAGCAGATCGAGGCCGAGCAGGATCGTACGGATCCCGAAGAGCCGGAACGCGTACACCGCCGCCGGACTGGGCGGCTCACGATCGGGGTCGAGACGCCGGATGAGCAGGCCGGGGGCGAACAGCCCGGCGACCCCGTTGAAGAGCCGGATGCCGGCGAGTGCGTAGACCGGGACAGCGCGAGAGCGGGTTTTCTGGGTGGCCATCAGGTCTCCTGACGGTGCGGTGATTCTTGCGGTGACGGGAACTACCGCCGAACCCCCCGACGAGGGAGAAGACACCCCGAAAACAGTCCAATTGTTACATTACGGGAATCATGGCCCCCTTGCATCTCGAGCCCCAGGGTTTCACCGGGGACGACCACGTCTGTCTCGGGTACTACGCGGCGGTACCACCGGCGGCGGACCTGGCTGCGTTCCCGCCGGCAGTCCGGTTGCGGGCCATTCGTTGCGGCGTAGCTTGGAGCTGATCGGTCCTGCCTGGCTCCGGAGGTGGCGATGTTTCTTCGATTCCTGCGGCGTCGTAAGCCGCGCCGGCTGGTTGTTCTCGGCAACGGCCGTCTGATCCGGGGTTTCAGCGGCGGACTCTACGACGGTCACGGTTACCAGTCCTGACACCCGTTCGCGGAGGATTCTGGAGGAGGTGCGGTGGCGGAGGACGTCGACGACCTGGCAGCCATGGCGAGGATGCTGTCGCCGTACTGCCGTGTCAGCCGGATGTCCGACGGAGCGCTGATCGCCGACTGGAAGCGGACGCGTTTTCTCGGGATGGCGGCCGCGGACGTCCGCAAGTTCGCTGAGGGAAGCCCTGAGGAACGCTCCGAGCTCGTCACCGTTCTTGTGCGGGCCGGATGCGCCCCGGGTCGCCGAAAGAAGCACGCTGACACCGGCGCCGTAGGCCTGTGGCTGCGTGGAGTGCACCTGCTCATCCGGACCCTGGGATTCGGGCGGGTCCTCCGGCTGCTGTCCTTGGCTGCCCCGGGTTACGCGCGTGCCGACCTCCCCTCCGTCCAGGAGCTGGAACACCTGAAACGAGCAGTGCAGAGACACAGCCGCCGCAGCTGGTTCGTCAATGGCGACTGCAAGTCCGAGGCCGTGACGGCCTTCCTGTTGCTGCGGCGGCGCGGCCTGAAGGCCGTACTCCACGTCGGTGTCCGCGAACACCCCTTCGCCCTGCACGCCTGGACGGCGTCGGCCGACGTGTGCATCCCGGATGCCGATCCGCGAGGGCACGCCTTCACCTCGGTGCTCGCGATCGACTGCGGGGGACGGTGACATGGATGCGCTCCGCCTCGAGTGGGCCGACGGCGCGCCGAGGTTCCGGACCTCCGACGTCATGGAGCGCCAGGGACTCGTGACGACGGTCTCCTCGCCGGCCGGCACCGCGGGCGTCGTCGGCTGGGTCGGGTCGGCCCGCGACCGCCGGGCGGGGGCACACGGCCTCCTCGACGTTTTCGGCCGGAAGGGAGCCGTCCCGCCGCTGCCGGTCGGCGACTACGCGGCCGTTCTGGTGTGCCGCGACCGCATCCTTCTGCTGCGCGACGGACAGGCACGCATCCCCCTGTTCTTCCGGGTGTCGGGCGGCCTCGTGAATGCCGTGAGCACCTCCGCACGCAGCCTGGGGAACGCCAAAGAGCTGGATCCCCGCTACTTCTGCCGGTACCTCACCGGCAACATGGCGCAACCGCACACGGACCTCACGCCGTTCGCCGGGGTACACCGCGTGCTCGGCGGAGAGGCGGTGGAACTGTCCCTCACCGGGCAGCTGCGCCGCCGTACGCCGCGACCCGTCCGACGGACCACGGACCCGCCCACGCCGCCGGCTGACGGCCCCCACCCCGGCGAGGCCGCGCAGCAGCTGCGCCTGGCGCTCGAGAACGCCGTCGGACGCCGTATGGGCACGACGACCGCATGCCATGTCTCCGGCGGCACCGATTCGACCAGCGTCGCGCTGCTCGCCGCACGTCTGCTGGCCGAGAGGCGCGTCGGCCCGGGGAACCTCGTCCTGATCGCCGGGCGTTTCTCCCGCGGCGAGCTGGCGGCGGAGCAGCCGTACCTCGACATCGCGCTGGAGGAGATCCGCCGGCACACACCCGCGGCGCGCCCGGTCGTCGTCGATGCCGACGACGTCGCCGACTTCGACGACTTCCAGCACCACGCGGGAGACGCGGACGAGCCTTCTCCGCACGCGTTCCGTGCCCCGTTCTGGAGCAGACTCCACTCCGAGGCCGCGGAACTCGGCTGTGACACCCTCCTGACCGGTTGCGGCGCCGATCCCGTCGCCGACGCCAATCCGTTCCACCTGCACAGACTCGCCCGCACGGGCCGGCTGCGGCAGATGACCCAGCAGGCACGTGCCTGGGCCGTCGGGAGCGAGCGGGGCCTGCGGGACATCGTCCACGCCTACGTGGTCCAGCCGGCCTTTCCGCTCGTGGCCGAACGGTTCACCGCACCGGTCCGAGGCAGGACGGTGCTCGGCGGTCTCGGCACCTTCAACCGCCCCCCATGGCTGCGCTCGGGATTCGCACGGGCTCACGGCTACCGGCAGGCTGGCATCGCCGAGAGCCGCTTCGCGTTCGGGCACCGGCCGGAACAGTCGCTGTACGACGCCGCCAATTACGTCGCCGCGCCCGACCTGTTGTCCTGGCACCGCGCGTCACGGGACGGGTTCTTCCTCTCGCACCCTTTCCTCGACCCGGACGTCATCGCCACGATGAGCTGCCTGCCGGCCGCGGTCACGTTCCGGCCGGGCCGTCCGAAGGCCGTCCTGCGTGCGGCCATGGCGGGCCTGCTCCCCGCCCCGATCAGCGACAGGGTGGCCAAGGTCCCCTTCGACGACCTCTACGCACGCGGCCTGCGGACGCACGGCGACGAACTCGTCTCCCTGTGCCGCTCCGCCCGCCATCCGCTGATCGCGGAGATGTTCGACGTCGAGACGCTGTGCCGGGCGGTGCGGGAGGCTCAGCTCGGCATCGGGGACGCGCACGCATGGGACCGTCTGAACAGCTCGCTCGCCCTGGTGGCCTGGCTGGAGCGGCTGGAGCGGCTGGAGCGGCTGGAGCAGCCCGCGCCGGCGCGACCGGTGCGGCACTGACCGTCAGTGCTGGCTCTTGATGTCCCACAGGTTCCGCACGTGAGCACCCGTCACGAGGTCGACAAGGCCGTACCGACTGGTCACCTCGCGTTGTTCCGAAGTAGTGGTCCTGCGGCCCTCCTCGCCGTCGCGCGTGATGGACGTCGCCACCGACGCGCCGTGTTTGCCGAACCTCCAGTAGACGGTGACGAAACGCGCATCCCTCGTGTATTTGTCGATCGCGTTGTTCTCGTGCACCCTGGCACGGTAGACGAGGAAGTCGCTTTCATTTGTCTGTTGTTTCTTCACCCATGCGGGAACCTTTTTCCCGCCCCAAGAATTCGTCAGGTACCGGAGTGGTGGCTCCAGTTCGAGCCGGTCCTTACGCGCAAGGCTCGCAGTGGCATAGAACGTCACTTGGTCGTAGGACGTGTTGATGGGTAGTTGTACTACCAGTCGCGTGGTGAAATTGTCGGTCGACTCGATCCAGTGGCCGAAGGGCATCCACGGTTGTGCCGTCAGCAAGTCGCCCTCCTGATGCATCTCCTTGCGGGAGAGCGGGTTCACTTCCGTGACTTTGGGCCACTTCTCGGCATCGAGTCGCCACTGCTGGCGGAGCCGATCCTCTCGGCTGAGCGGCACCTTTTGCGCCATCGCGTGGAATTCGGAGCCGAGCACATAGAAACCTCTCGTACCGGGATTCTGGATGGTGACGTCGACCGGTACGGCGAAGGCCTTACGGTCCTGGCTCAGCACCGCTTTCCCCATGGACAAGGTGATGACGGGGATGGTTTCACGCTCGTACGGCTGATAAAGGTTCTGGTAGCCGAAATTGGCGACCGCGATGACCGAGGGAATGATTACCGCGACGGCCACCCGCCTGGGAGTGGGGACCATGACCGACGTCCGCCACACCGTGAAGGCGGCCACTGCCGAACCTGCCGCGAGCACGCCGAACAATGCGTTGTAGAGCAGGGAATCGCCGTCCTTGCACGTCGTGACCAGGAGCATGACGTTGGCCAGCAGGGCGGTGAACGCGCCGAACAGCGCGACCAGGCCGGAGTACGGGAAGGTGTGCCGGATCCAGTGGTCCAGGACGGCGGCGGCGCCCACCAGCGTGGTGAGCGAGACCGTGAGGAGAACGGCACCGGTGAACCGGCCCGGGAAGGTCAGGGCGTGGAGGAAGTCCTCGATGCCGAACCGGGCCAGCAGCACCGTCGTCGTGAGAAGGACCAGCTCGATCAGTACCAGGGCCACCCGTGACCGCCAGGTCTTGAGCGAGGGCCGTCGCACCTTGGGGCGCAAGCCCGCATGAGGCTTGGGGGGAGTCGGCACCTGGTCACCTCCTGAGGTCGCCGGTCGTGTCGTGCACAGACACACATATGCGGCGCGGCCGGAGGAGATCCGCTGCCGCGCCGGAGGTTTCGAGCATCATCGTCCCCGGTCATCGACCGACTCTCCGTCGGGACGCGCCCGGACGTGGCACTTTTCCGGTGCCTGTGCGTTCACCGGCCGGACCGTCGCGGGGTACCGGGCGGCCAAGCAGTGCAAGCCACCTGCGGCAGAGCCTTTTGAACCACACCCGGTGCCCCTGGGCGGGCGAACCATATGAAGGGCTCACCGCCTCGTGAGGGTCGCGACGGCCCGTTTCTGACATGCGGCGGGGCGGTGGCACCCATGAGACGGTCAGAAGAGTCCGCAGCGGTGTGTGGTCATGGGCCGGCCGTCGCAGTGGAACGCACGCCGGGCGTCGGAGAGGCGGACGGCGGCGGATAACTCGGGTGCAGTGAGGGGGACAGCGGAGCCAGTGACTCGCACAGCGAGGACGGGAAGCCGGGCTCCTTGCGCTGCACGTCCCGGCAGCCTCCGGCCGAAGTCCGGATGATCGACTCCCAGCCCGGCTTCTTCGCCCGGAAGAACCAGCGGTCGCCCAGCCGGGAAGAGCAGGCAGGGTCCGTCGAGTCGCCGCAGGCCGGTCCCGTGCGCCAGGAGAAGTCCAGCACCAGCCACTTCCCGTCGCAGTTCTCCGAGTCCAGGTACGTGTGCTCGGGCGCGCCGACCGCCATCAACGCCTGATCGTAGGAGGCGGTGGTGCAGCCGGTGGCCGGCGGTGTGCAGCCCAGCTTTCCGCACAACCGCAGCGCGGGCGGCTTGGCACCCTGCGCGGTGAAGCGTGTGTAGTGGTCGACGATCACGTCCCGGTCGCCCAGCGGCTCGGGCAGCCTGACCTTTGCCGTGGCCGTGCTCTCCTTGGTGCACCCGGAAGCCCTGTCCATGGACGGCGAGGTGTAGGTGACCTGTACCCACACGAGGTCCGTCATCGGCTCGGTGAGCACTGCCTTGAGCTTGCGCACGCACGCGTGAGCGCCACTGGGCACCTGCGTGTCGAGGAGCAGCGTGCGCCGGTCCTCGCTGAGATGGACTCCGGTGACCGCGGAAGGCTGCATCGTGGTCCACGGGATCGGCTCGCTTGCCGCCGGTGAGGGTGACCTCTCGTCTCCCTGACCGGCCACCTGTGTCCCGCACGCGGCGAGGAACAGCACGGCAACGGCGCCGAGCAGGGCGGCCGCTCGACGCGTTCTGCCTGATCGTCGCAAGAGTGCTCAATCCCCCCGGCACGCACGGACGTTTCCCACGCCAATATAGGACCGTGGCCGGGAAGGCTCACCAGTTGGGTGGGTGGGCTACCGGGCCGACGCTCTGTGGCAGGCCGCATTGTGCTGTGAGAGAGCAGGGCGGGGGCTGCGCACCACTCCCGCGCCCGGCAAACCCGCCGTACGCGAGGAGCTGGCGTGTCCCACGCGCTGTTGCTCGACGGGACACGCCGGCGGGCCGTCCGGTCAGTCCCAGTGGATGTCGGCCAGGTCATCCAATGGCCTGCGCTCAGCCACCGCCTCCGGCACGAGCAGGTGGTCGCCCTTGTGAAGGGCGGTGGGGAAGCGGATGTGGGCTCGCTCCTCTATCTCGTCGAGGGTGACCTGGAAGACGCGGAACTCGTCGAGGTCCAGGGCTTCGAGCTGGTCCAGGTTCTGCGTGAGCAAGAACGCCTTGGCCTTCAACTCACCTCGCTCGACGAAGGCGATGACCTTCCAGAACTCACGGGGGACCTTCACGTCCCGGTAGACGCGGTCGTCGTCCTGGAGGACAGGTCCTCCGAACACACTCACCTTGAGGTCGTCGACGTCGACGTCGGCGAAGACGGCGTCCTCCAGCTCGCCCCACAGGCCCCTCTTGGAGCTCTGGTTGAAGTCGTCCATCTGCGGGGTGATGTTGGTGTAGAAGAACGAATCGGTGTTCGCCTTCTGAGCCTCGGGCATGCTGCCCCAGATCAGGTCCGCACGGCGGGCGATGTGGCCTCGGTCGAGCCGGTTGGCCTCATACAGTTCGTTCCCGACCTGCGTGTTCGCGGGAAGCCGCGGATCCTTGGTGAAGGGTATGCCGGACCGGCTGAGCTTCTTGAGGCTCCCACCGTCGATGTTCCAGCCCACCCAGAAGGGGAAATGCCGCTTCTTGCTGAGGGTCAGCGAGAAGTGCGTGTACGGGATGACCTCGGAGCCACCGAGGCGTATGGCCTCCCCGCCGATCTCTGCGGTCAGCTGCGGTATGTCGATCTGCTCGCTGAGGAAGTCCGGGTTGTAGCCCTGCAGGGGCAGTACATCCTCGGGAGAGGGCTGCTGCAGGGTGATGTCGAGCTTCTCGAAGACGGAGCCGGCGAGGCAGGCCAGCGCGTGGTCGTCGGGGTCGCCGGCGCCTTCGCCGCCGAAGTGCAGTCCGGCGATGACCTTGCTTATCCGGCCGTTCTGCTTGAACAGCCAGACCGCACCCGAGTCGCCGCCGCTGCTGATCTGCTTGTCTGCCGCCGGATGCTCGTTGTCGGGCCCGATCTCGAAACAGCCGATGATTTTCTCACCGACATCGCCACCGTAGTCGATCTTGGCCATCGTGTGGATGCGGCGGACGATCCCGTGGGTGACGCCCGTGGTCCGTCCACTCTTGACGACCTTGTCTCCCAGGGCCGCCTCACCCAACTCCTGGGGTGCCACGTCAAGGTCCAGGATCTTGGGATCGAAGGTCCGACCCTCTTCGATGGTGGCCACGGCGCAGTCGCCGGCCGGGCCGAGGTGGGACCGCTTCAGGACGCCGAGGCGGTTGTGGGAGATCTGGTTGTCGTCGAACGGGCCGGGCTGGACGACTTCCTCGCCCAGCTGACCGTCCGGGCCCTGCAGTACGTGCCAGTTGCTGAGCACGTACGGGGTGCCGTCAGTTCTGTCGAACACGATGCAGCCGATGCTGCCGGCCGTGACCGTCTCACCGCCGACACTGGCCCCGGGGACGATGGGGTTGAGACGGGTCTTCCGCTGCGGCGTCTCGGCCTCCGCGACCACGCGGAACTGGGGCTGGTAGCTGCGTTCGATGACGTCGGTCGGCACCTCCACCCCGTCCACCGTGACGGTCTCCGGGATCCGGGTCGTGCCCAGCGCCTCGAGGGCTTCCGGCTCGGCCTTCCTGTTGACCGTGAACTGCAGTGCGATCTGTTTCCCGCGGGTGCCGTTCTTGAGCTTGTGACCGATCCCGACGGACGACACGTTGGGGTCTGCGAGCAGGTCCGGACCGCGCGTGCGGATGTACTGCTTCAAGGACTCGATCAGCTTGTCCTGGGAGGACGCCGATTTCTTCGGCGCCGACGCAGTGCGGGTCTTGTTGTTGGTGGGCATGAAAGGGAGACGTCCCTTCGCGGAGGAGGGAGAACGGCTCGCGCAATGCACCGCGGACCAGCCAGAGCGAGTGCGGCGTCGCTGCGAGCGTCCGCTGGCCATCACTCATCGAAACAGGGACACGGGGGATGTGTCTCGATATATTGACCCAAAAGGGGCACGGTCTGGAGGCCCCTCGTGGGCAGGGCCTCGGGGGAGCGGGGTGAACAGCGGAGCGTCGTGGTTTCGAACCGCATCAACCAAACAGGGAGCGAGTGCTCGATGCCCGTCCGCGTGCCCCTGGGCCGGCTGCTGGGTGCTCAGCTCTCCCTATCATCGGACGGAGGCCGGCCCGCGATCCTCTGGCGCTAGCTGCCGCCCGGTCTCACTTCAGCCGCGACTTTGGGGCGTTCATCTCCCGCACAGTGCGTCAACGCACATCTGCCGCAATCGAACCTGGTCCGCCCGGGTCGGGGCGCTGAGGCTCCCTGGCATGAACATCGCCGACGTGCTCCTGGTCAACGGGGCCGACCTCCTGATCGGCATCGACAACCGCACCCGCGCGGAGGGGCTGCGCAACCAGGCCGGACCGTCCGGGGCCAGGTCTCGGAGGCCCTCTTGCGTGAACTGCGCGAGGACGGCAAGTGCCGGGCCCGGCCCTATTTGGGGATCCGGGTCACCGGCTGGAGCGGCGAACTGGTCAGCACGCTGTTCTTCGGTATCTGGCCGGCCATTGAGTCGCTCGACCTCTGCACGGCCGCCGCGCAGGTGCTGGGTGAGAACTCCTGCCAGGAACCCTGGAATTGAAACCCGTCAGGTCCTCTCCTTCGGATGCCTAGGAAGGCCGCACCGCCATCGTCTCCAGTTCCGACCTGATCGCGTCCGCCAGGGTCCGGGCGGTGCCGGGCGCTGCGTGGCTGACGACGGTGAGTGTCGTGGTCTGGCCGTGGGAGGTTGCCAGGAAATTCACGGTGCCTGGTTTGTGTAGCGGTGGTAGCCCGGCGATCCGGAGCAGAGGCCGGTGGTGCAGGGAGGGGCGCGGGTACTTCCATTTGAGTGCCGTCATTCCGACTGCCGCGTAGGTGGGTGAGTAACCGCGTGACGCGACGAAGCTCAGGGTCCAGGGCCTCAAGTGGCCTGCTGCTTCGAGGGCGCGGACGATCTCGCATTGATCGGCGATCTGCGGGCCGACGCCCGCGAGCAGTTGTCGGCAAGCCCTGAGCCGGGCAAGCGGGGCCGATTCGTGCAAGGGCAGCGGGACGCGGACGGACCCGACGAGGTTGCCCAGCTGACGGGCAGTCTGTCCGGTGCGCAGATTCACGGGAATCGTGGCTTGGAGCGGTGGCTTGCCACGCCGGGCTGCCTCATCGTCGAGGTTGTAGGTTCTCCGAAGGGCTCCGGTGGCGCAGCACATGAGCAGTTGGCCGGTGGTCGCTCCTGCGTCGTCCGGCAGCCTGCGTGCGGCGCGCACGTTCTGCTGATCCAGGACGCACACGGAGACTTCCGGGGTGGCGCCTTCGCGCGGGCCGGGGAGGGGGCTTCCGGGACGAAGTTCGGCGCGCAGGCTCCGGGTCAGCCGAGCCCAGTTGATCGGTCGCCTCGGAGTCCTGTCCTGCGAGCTCGGAGGGCGGCCGGCCGTCGGTCTGGTGGAGTCGTCCATCAGCTGTCGGAGCAGTTCACCCGCCGAGGTGCCGTCGAAGAGAGCGTGGTGGGCGAGGAGAACGAGGGTGAATTCGCTGTCCTGTGGGGTGCGCAGGGTCAGCAGGCGCCATGGCGGCAGGCCGGTGGGCATCGGCCTGCGCAGTTGCCGGGCGAGCCACTCGTCGAGGTTGCGCACGGGGTCCTCTTCGCCCGGGCCGGCGGCTCCGGTGACGGACCGCACATGCTCGGCCGGATCGAAGCTGTGCGTCAGGGTCCAGCGTGGGTGCCCGGTCAGGCGCCGCAGCGGCGGCTGAAGGACCAGGCGCAGCCGGGTTTCACCGCCCAGCCGTTCGGCGACTCTCTCTCGCAGCGTCTCGATGGCGGGAGGGTCTCCGGCGAAGAAGGCGACAGCGCCTATCGTTTCGGCCAGCCCGTTGCGGGCGAGCACCTCATCCGCCACCGTAAGTCCGATGTGATTATCCATTGATACTTAATTTCCTCGGATTTTGCGGCTGTGCGATCAGTCCATAATGTAGCTCAGCGTCATGGGAGAATTTTCAGAAACGAAGTTTCGGCCGAACTTTGCGTACACCCTTGTCGGTACGCTCGGACTGCGGCTCGACAAGCCCGAGGGGCGACGCACCAGAGCTGTGGCATGGCTGGGAATGGTGACGGTCTACTACCTGGTCGACCTGGTCTTAATTCGCTCTCCAGGGTCAGTCTCGGGGGAATCCGGAACAACGCTGCGCGAAGTTTCCATGTGGTATGTACTGGTGGTCTGGCTTGTTTACTACGGCGGGATCATCACTATTCTGGGGACACCGATCAAGCGTCGTATTGCTGACCGTCTCGGAGAAGAGCGTGCCTATCTGGCATATGAGGCTGTTCTCGGAGTGGTCTTTCTCAATCAGGGCTTTTCTCAGGCCGTTCTGATGTACGCGTTCGGCAGCAGTTTCCCCGCTGCTGTACCGGTCTGGCTCACCTGGTCGGTCGGTGCCGTTCTCATCGTGCTCGGCACCACGTTCAAACTGTGGTCGGCCCATCTGACGGGGCTCGACACGTTCTACTGCCGGGACATGTTCCTGGACCGTCGTACGGACCATGCCGACAGCGGCGGACTGGTCACCTCCGGTCCGTACCGGTTCTTCCGGAACCCGATGTACGGCATCGGGACGGTGCACGCGTACGGGTTCGCGCTGTGGTGCCGGTCGGTCGAAGGGCTGGCCGTCGCGGCCCTCTTCCAGTGCAGCATCTACCTGTTCTACGCGGTGGCCGAGCGTCCGTTCATCAACCGGGTCTATGCGCCGTGCGCCCGCTCGACCGACTGACCCTGGGCTATCTGGCCGTGGCGGTCGTGGTGGTGGCGGCGGGTCCTGGGCCGGTCCAGGACCGGGGCTCGCTGCTCATCGGATTCTCCGGATGCGCTGTCCTGGTTCTTCTCTGCGCCGGACTGGCCCGGCGCAGCCCCGCGAGCCGGCCGGCCGCCTGCGCTGCTGTGACCTATCCACTGGTGTTGCCGTTCTTCCTGTATCCGGCGGTCGGGCGTTACGCATTGGTGCTGCGGGGGCGGTTCCTGGACAGCGAGGTGAACGCCTGGGAGGCGCGGGTGTTCGGTGTTCATCCGAACCTGGCGCTGGACGCTGTTGCCCGGCCGGCACTGACCGAGTTCATGATGGCCGTCTACTTCTCCTTCTATCTGTTCGCTGCGCTGCCGCCACTTTGGCTCGTATTCCGGGGTCGCCTGAAAGATGCGGAGAGATATCTTTTCTGTCAGATGCTCGCCGTGTACATGTGCTATCTGGGCTTTCTCCTGGTGCCTTTGCGGGGACCGATGTTCGCCTTGCGGGATCACTTCGAGCCCTCCGGCCTCAGCGGCTATGCCATGACCAGGCTTCAGGCTCACATCATGACTCGCGATCCGGCAGGCACATGCTTCCCTTCCGCGCACGTGGCCACGGCCTGGTCCGGCCTTCTTGCGATGCGCCGGACCATGCGTCCCAAGGTTTCCCTTTTCTTTCTGCCGCTCATCCTGTGCATCACAGCTTCCGTCGTCTACAACCGCTATCACTATGCGAGTGACGCGCTCGCCGGAATGGCCGTCGCACTGGCCGCCGCCTTCCTCTCCGCCGCGCTCCAGTCGTGGTCCGCTCTTCCTGTTTCCTCTCGTTCTCGGAGTGTGCGTCGTGGATATCTTCGAAAAGTGCCGTGATTTCGCGTCGACCGGTTTCTACGAGTCGTACGGACACCGGGTCTACCTGCGGCCTCTTCGGCCGTCCGCCCATCCGGGTGAAGTGCTGATCAACGGCCGGTCGGTGGTGATGGCCGGATCGAACGACTATCTCGGGCTGGCCCGTGACCCCCGGCTGGCGGAAGCAGCGGTCAGGGCCACCCGCCTGGACGGCACGGGATGCTCCGGATCGAGGACGCTGTGCGGCACCCGTGACATCCATGAGCAGCTGGAGGACGCGTGCGCAGCGTTCCTCGGCCGAGAGGCTGCCGTTCTGGCCCCGTCCGGGTTTCAGACCAACCTGCTGCTCGCCGGGCTGCTGGGCAAGGACGACGTGGTCCTGGGTGACCGGCACAACCACGCTTCCCTGGTCGACGCCGTGCGCCTGGCCGGTGCCCGCTACCACCGCTACCGCCGCGACGGCGTGGCACGTGCGGAGCGGTTGCTGAGTGAGGCGCCGCCCGGCGCCGGACGGGTCATCGTCACGGACGGGCTGTTCTCCATGGAGGGCGACCTGTGCGACCTGCCCGCCATCACGGCACTGGCGGACCGCTGCCGGGCCCGGGTGGTGGTCGACAGCGCGCACGACCTCGGCCTGCTGGGCGCGACGGGCCGCGGTGTGCCCGAGCACTTCGGCCTGGAAGACCGTGTCGACCTGGTGACAGCGACCTTCTCCAAGAGCCTCGGGTCGGCCGGCGGGGTGTTGGCGGGTCCGGCGGAGGTGATCAATTTCGTCAGGTGCCGGGCCAGGGCGACGGTGTTCACCGCCGGCATGGCACCGTCCGTCGCGGCAGCGGCGCTGGCGGCGCTGGACATCGTCCGTACCGAACCCGAGCGACGCACCCGTGCCCTGGAGGTGGCGGAACGCATGCACAACGGGCTACGGGCGCTGGGCTACGACACCGGGAACTCCGTCAGCGCCATCATCCCGATCCCCATCGGGGACAAGGTCCGCTGCCTGGAGCTGTGGCAGCGGCTCCTCGATGCCGGCGTGTACGTCAACCCCGTCATCGCCCCCGGCCGCCCCGAGGGACAGGAGATGCTCCGGATCTCCTTCACCCCGGTCCACAGCGACGCGCAACTCGAGCGCGCACTCGAGGCTTTCGCCGCAGCCGGCCGGGCCACAGGCGTCATCCCCCGTACGCCGCCCGGCTCCTTCACTCCGGTGCGCATCGCGCGCCCACCCGCCCTTGCGCAAGAGACCGCCCGGCCACGGTCCGCCGCCGTGCCGGTCAGCACGGCGACGGTCCGCTGAGCTCGCCCATGTCCTCCTCTCCTCTCCTCACAGGCCAGGTACCGCCATGCCACCCGTAGTCGAATCCGTCACCGTCCTCCCGGCACAGGGCCGCAAGAGCCTGACCGCCTTCATCCGGCTGCCTCACCGCCTCTACGCGGGCAACCCGCACTGGACACCTCCGCTGGAGACTGCCGCCCGGGCCCTGCTGGATCCGGCCCGGCGGCACCCGTTCCATGACACCGCGACCGTCCAGCCGTTCCTGGCCCACCGCGGCCGGCAGGTGGTGGGCCGGATCCTCGCTGTCGACGACCCACGGCAGGACGAGGGCGGGTTCGGGTTTTTCGAATGCGAGTCGGAAGCCGAGGTCAGCGGCCCCTTGTTCGCGGCTGCCGCCGACTGGCTGCGGGCCCGCGGCCGGGACACCATGCTGGGGCCGCTGAACCCGTCCACCAACCACGAGTGCGGGCTGCTCGTCGACGGCTTCGACACACCGCCGGTGCTGCTCATGCCGTACAACCCGGCCTCCTACCCGTCTCTGTTCGAGGCAGCCGGGCTCAAGCCCGTCAAGGACCTCTGGAGCTGGACGATCGACCTCACCGCTCCCCTCCCCGACCGCATCGCCCGCCTGGGAGAACGGGTGTCCCGGCGCCAGACCTGCGTACTGCGTCCCCTCGACCTGAACCGACTGGACACCGAAGCGGAGACGCTGCGCCGGATGTACAACGACGCCTGGCAGGGCAGCTGGGGCTTCGTCCCGATGAGCGAGAAAGAGTTCCGCCACGCGGCACACGAGATGAAACAGCTGCTGCGCCACGGCGTTTGCCTGGTGGCCGAGATCGACGGGACACCAGCCGCATTCGGCATGATCCTTCCGGACGCCGCCCCGGCACTGCGCGCCGTGCGCGGCCGGCTATGGCGCTACGGGCTCCCGCTGGGCGCCTTGGACATGGTCCGCACGCTTCGCCGGGCGGAGGCCGGGCGGGCCCTGCTGATCGGCGTACTCGCCGAGTACCGAGGCCAGGGCCTTGATGTACTGCTGCGACTCGCTGGGCTGGACCACGTCCGTGCCCTGGGCTGGCGAACGCTCCACGCCTCCTGGACGCTGGAGGACAACACCGCGTCCAACCGGGGCATCGTTGCCATGGGCGGACACCGAAGCGTCACCCATCGCCTCTACCAACTCGCACTGTGAGGCGGGGCATGCGCATCCTGCTCACCGGTGCCACCGGCTTCGTCGGCCGCCGCCTGGCTCCGTACCTGCTCGACCGCGGCCACCACGTGACCGCACTCGTCCGCCCCGCCACCAGCCCGGCCGCCGTGCGGCAACTGCAGGCCCGCGGAGTCGAACCCATCGGCGAACCGACGGCCGCACTGGGGGAGGCGGATGCGGTGGTCCACCTCGCGGCCGCCACCCGGGCACGTACCGCGCAGGACTTCCGGCGGGCGAACGTGGAGGGCACGCGTGCCCTGCTGACCGCTGCCGCGGCCCTCGACACTCCGCCCACCGTCGTCCTGTGTTCCTCCCTGGCCGCAGCGGGTCCGTCCACCCCGGGCCGGCCCCGTACCGAGGCCGATCCGCCGGCGCCCGTATCGGATTACGGGCGCAGCAAGCTCGGTGCCGAGACCGTCGTACGAGGATTCGCGGAGCGGGTGCCCGCTGTCATCGTCCGTCCGCCCGTCGTCTACGGGCCGGGCGACACCGCCTTTCTGCCGACGCTGACGGCCATGGTCCGGGCAGGCGTCGGCGTACGCCCGGCAGGACGTGCCGCCTACTGTCTGATCCATGTGGACGATCTCTGTGCCGCACTCACGCTGGCGCTGACCGCGGGCCACCGCGTGTCCCCGCACAACCCGGTCCCAGGTGTGTACCACGCGTGCGACGGCACACCGCGGACCTGGCCGGAGATCTGCCGACACCTTGCCTCCGCGCTGGGCCGCCGAGCACCGCTGCTTCTTCCGCTGCCCAGGCCCGTGCTGCACACCGCCGCGGCGCTCTGCGAGCTGGCCGTCCGGCCGTGGGGCGGTCAGGCACTGCTGAACCGGGACAAGGCGCGCGAACTCGGCCAAGCCTCCTGGACCTGCTCCTCCGACCGGGCCCACACCGAACTGGACTTCGTGCCGCAGCGAGTGCAGCTCGGTGCGGAGTTCAGTGCCGCACTCGGCTGAGGCCGCCTTCCACGGGGGCCAGCAGCAGGGACACGTTGTGGCCGCCGAAGGCGAAGCTGTTGCTGAGCACGGGGCCGGCCGGCAACTTACGGGGTGAGCCGGTGACCACGTCCAGCTCGCACCGGGGGTCCAGTCGGGTCAGGTTGGCCGTGGGCGGGGCCATGCCCCTGGCGACGGACAGCGCCGCGACCACCGCCTCGATGGCGCCGGCCGCACCGATGCCGTGACCGGTCACCGACTTGGGTGCGGTGACCGGCACCTCCCCGGCGCCGAAGAGTGCCGTGACCGCCCGGGCCTCGGTCAGGTCGTTCAGTTCGGTGCCGGTGCCATGCGCGTTGACATGCACCACCTCCGCGGCCGCCACGCCGGCGTCGGCCAGGGCCGCGGCCATACAGGCGCGTGCACCGGCCCCTTCCGGATGCGGCGCCGTCAGGTGATGGGCGTCCGAGTTGCGCCCGTAGCCGATCAGTTCGGCATAGATCCGCGCCCCGCGCGCCTGCGCCGTCTGAAGCCGTTCCAGCACCACGAATCCGGCGCCCTCCGCCATCACGAATCCCTTGCGGGTCGCGTCGAACGGTCGGCAGGAGGTGGAGGGGTCGTCGAAGCCGGTGGCCAGGGCCCCCAGCCGATACATGGCCATCATCTCCGTAGGGGTCAGCGGAGCGTCGTGCCCGCCGGCCACCACCACGTCGGCGCTCCCGGCCCGGACCAGCTGGGCGCCCTCGCCCACCGCGTGACTGCCCGAGGCACAGGCGGTGGAGAAGGTGAGGCTCGGCCCGCCGATGCCGTACGCCATGCTGATCAGGGCGGCGCCGGCATTCGACATCATCATCGGCGTGTGCAGGGCCCGCGGCCGCGGCACTCCGCCGCTCTGCCGCAACAAGGCGTGCTCCTGGGTGGCCAGCCCTCCGTACGCACACCCCGTCACCACCGCACGCCGGCCCGACTCGGCCATCAGGCCACCCGCATCGGCGATTGCGTCAGCCGCCGCGCAGAAGGCCAACTGCGATGAGCGGTCGGCCCGCGCCGCCTGCTTCGGCACCAGGTATCCGGCTGGATCGAATCCGCTGATCTCGCAGGCCACGGCTACCGGAAGTCCCGTCGCATCGAACGAACGCACCGGTCCCGCGGCAGGCCGTGACTGGGCCAGTGCCGTCCACAAGCCGTCCGGCGTATCCCCGGCAGGGGTCCGTACTCCCAGCCCGGTGATCGCCACGCGGACAGCACTCATCAGGCCACCTCAGCGCCGCGGTCGGTCATGCGGGCCACCACCAGGTCCGTCACGTCCCCGAAGGTCACCGCCCGCGTCACCGTGTCATCGCCGTCCAGCTTCAGACCGAACACGTCCTCCAAGGCCGCCTCCATCTCCGCGAAGTCGAGACTGTCGGCCTCGAGATCGGCCACCAGCCGAGCCTGCGGCACCAGCTCCTCCTCCGGAACGGACAACACCCGCGCGCACAACTGCCGTAGCTGACCCAGAACTTCCTCGGACCCCATGCCGTGCTCCTCCTCCATCGGAAAATACGGAAGGCACCGTACCGATTACCTGAAGTGGTGAAATGCCGTGTTTGGCGACACGGCCGGGAAAGGCCCCCGTAGTGCCGCTCCTGCGAAGACGGCGCGAGTGGACGACTGTCACTCCGCCGTGTGACAGGCAGCGGTGATCGACCCTCACCCGCCCGTGAACTCTGCCGCGCCAGCAGCGGACGGGTCGGCGGTAACCGGGGTGACCGTCGGTTGCGTCCTGGGATAGCCGCGCGTACGGAACCAGAAGACCGTGAGCCCCACCGCGCTCGTCACCGCGAACCACCCCATACCCGGCAGCAGATACGTCCAGGCAGGAGACGAGGCGAAACCGGCGGCGAGCGAAGCCTGCATCGGCCCGTACAGCGGCAGACAGGCGAGCAGTTGCTGGTCCGAGAGGGGATTCATCGTCGGGTTCTGCACGCCGAGGTCGATGATGCTGGCCATCACCACGAGGAACACCCCCTCGAGTTCACCGTGGAGCAGCGCTCCGAGGAGGATGCCGAGCCCGCCGTACACAAGCGCCGTCGTGAAGATCGCCGGAAGCATCGCCCATGTGTGCCGCACGGGCCACCACCAGCACAGGTTCGCCACCGCGTAAGCCGCCACCAGTGCGCCGATCAACAGCAGGGCTACGACTTTGGCCAGCATCAGCTGGGTGCGGGGGTATCCGGCCAGCACCAGACGCCGGTCGATGTCGGCGGACTTGAACGTCGACATGAACATCGTGAATCCCATGAGGACCGTCACCGCGTTCATCGCCCCGACGAGCTGGCTGACGTGGTTGCTGTTGGCCACGACGTCGCCATCGGCGGCCGGCACGTGGAAGTGCAGGTCGACCACCTGGGTGTAAAAACGCATCAGACAGATCCACAGCGGAATGAAGGCCACGGCGAGGAACAGGGCCAGTCGGTTCCGGGCATGCCCGACGAGCGCGAACCGCAAGGCGGTGACGAACGCCTGCCACGACCGGCTCACTTCGCCCTCGCACTCGCGGAAGGCGCCGCGTCTGCCTCGTCCGTCCGGGGCTGACGGTCCGGGTGGATCATTCCGTTCTCCAGGCGTTTGACCATGTCGAAGCGATCGTTGTCATGGGCCAGGTGGGAGACGACGAGGACGCACCGCCCCTGGTCCCGCAGTTGCCGGGAAAGAGTCCAGAACCGCTGGTAGGTGTCGTAGTCGAACCCCTGGTAGGGCTCGTCCAGGACCAGCAGGGGCGGATCGTGCATGAGGGCGAGCGTCAGGTTCAGCTTCTGCTGCGTCCCGCCGCTCAGATCCCCCGTGCGCTCATTCCGGAACTGGGCGAAGTTCAGCAACTCCATCAGTTCCTGCGCCCGTACACGGGTGGGCAGCCCGTAGGCGACCTGGAAGAACCGCAGGTGCTGCTCGACGGTCAGGGTCTCGTGGAGCACCACCCGCTGCGGGCAGTACCCCAGGCGCCCGAAACGCGTCACCGTCCCGCCGTCGGGCGCGAGCTGCCCGCAGATGATCCGCAGCAGGGTGCTCTTCCCAGCGCCGTTCTCCCCGACCACGCACACCAGCGAACCCAATGGCACCTCGAGCGAGGCATCTCGCAGCACCTGCCGTCGGCCGTACGCCTTGCGCACGCTCTCAACCCGCAGCCCGAGCCGGTGTCTTCCGGGCTGATCCGACTTACCGATCTTCGTCACCTGCTGACCAACGAGAGCCCGGTGGCTACGTCACCGTGTTCGCAACGCGTCTCTCGGAGGTGGCCGGCGGGCTCTCGCCGCGCGGAGTCGACGTACGGCGCCGGACCGGCAGCCGCCGAGGTCGAAGGAGGCGGCGGGTATCGGCGTGCCGTCGAAGACAAGCGAGAGGGTGCAGAGCGCCTGGTTTCGGCTTCGGCAGATGTGCCAGAGGTGAGAAAAACCAGTGTTGCGGCCGGTGTTGAGACAGAGGGCTGCCCCCGTGGGGGTATCTCCGGTCTACGCTCCGAGTATTGGCGCCGCGGAGCCGTTCCTTGATGCCGATGTCAGTACATCGTGGCGACCGCGGTCCGGTACAGGAAGTCCTCGGCCCGGTCCCACGACCAGCCGTTCTCGACCACCAATATGCGCCAACCGCTGGGGCCGAACCAGAACCACAGCAGGTCTGACGCCTCGTCGACCGAACAGCGCGGGGGCGGTGTCAGAGTGTGGAGGTGACGCGCCGCGGCGTGAAGGGCGTCACGGTAGTCCGCAGTCGCCCGTTCCCACAGTGCCTCGCCGTGCTCGTGTGAGGGCAGGGCCTTGCGGATCGCCTCGTGCACGGTGAACTGCCCCTCGTTGCCCTTCCGTGTGCCGCGAGCGAGCGCTTCTAGCACCGCCTCGGGCGTCCGCTGGGCGATCAGGTGTGCCATGGCCTGCTCGTAGCCCGAAGCGGCGACGCCTTCGTCGACGATCCGGTCCAGGATGTCCCGCTTGCTGCCCACGCTGGCGAAGACGGTCTTCGGCGCGACCTCGGCCGCCGCTGCGATGTCCGCAACGGTCACCCGTCCGTAACCGCGGTCCGCGAACAGTTCGGTGGCCTGCTGCAGGATCAGTTCACGCGTCTGAGCTGCGGCCTTCTCGCGCAAGGGAGAGCTGTAAGCGCGCTTGGATGCCATGGCCCCATGCTACCGATGGCCGTTTGACGTATTGATTAGGTGCTCTATAACCTCAAATTGCTCCAGCCAGGCGCGCCTCAGGCCGCCACGGCTGCCGAGCACTGGTTTGTCGCGGCAACGGACCGCGCAGCGGAGAGGTGACGACGTTGACCTTGGAAAACGCCGAACTGGCCCACGGGCTCTTCCGGATACTCGAGACGGGTGACCCGTCGCTCGCTGCCGACGTCGTGGGCGCGGACAACCACAACCGCGAGGCCGCCGTCGCACCGCCGGCCTGTGCCATCCCTGGTCCGGCGGGCGCCCTGGCATCGGGCGCGTGGCTGCGGTCGGCCTTCAGCGACCTGCGCTTTCCCGTCCTCGGCGTTGCCCACAACGACGATCAGGTCTGGATACGGCTGCGCATGCAGGGTCGGCACACCGGCCCGTTCGTGCGTTTCCGGGACGGCAAGCTCGACCAGGCCGTCCCTCCGACCGGACGTGAGATCGACGTCGAGCAGATTCACCTGCTCGACGTCCGCGACGGGAAGGTGGTCCGGCACGAAGCCGTCCGGGACGACATCACCATGCTCGGCCAGCTCGGCGTCTTCCCGCCGGCTCCGGCCACCGCCTTGCGCATGCTCGCCTGGCGGGTGTCCGGACGAGCTGCCCGTGCGGCCGCCGAGGTCGCGAAGCTGGCCGCCGACGCCGCCGGCACCCTGGCGGACAGCTCACGTTCGTCGGCACGGAGTCACTGAAGAGCTGTCCGGCCGGAGGTCCCGGCCGCTCCACCCGTCGAACGATAACGTGCGGCCATGAAACCGGCATGGACTGGCCCTGGGCCGGGACACTCGACCGCGCCACGTGTCCAGCCCCCATGCCGTGACTCTGCCGGTGGTGTCGGGTAGGTCATGCGGTGGCTGAGCACGGTCCGCGGAAATGCGTGGCCCGGAGTCGTGTCCTGGGCGCGGTGTCGATCCAGTCGGCGACGCGGGCGGGCCGTGGTGCAGGCCGTTGCGGTGAGGACGTGTTGGACGCGGTCCGGGCCAGGTCGCGGTAGCGGGAACGTCGCAGCCCATTCGCCTGCAGGAGAGCGGAGCGGCTCATCACCATGGGGAGACCGTCCATCGCCATCAGGGCTCCGGCCGGGCAGCCCAGCGCCGTCGACCGGAACAGGCGACGGCCTATTCGGCACCGCATGAGGACCGACAGGGTGCCCAGGAGCGCGGTCGTGAAGCGCCAGCCGGACGGGGTGAAGGGCCGAACATGCCCTCGCCGAGGGCGATCCCCCACTTGCCCGTCGGCGGGTGGGCGAGGATCTGCGGGTCGGCGATCTTACGGTCCGGTCAGGTGCCCTCGTAGCCGAGGCGCAGCAGCGATCAGGCGTTCTTGGTGCAGTAGGTCGCGTCGAAGACGAGGTCCTGCGGTTGCCCGAGGTGCCAGAGGCGGATCTCTCCGGCTATGACGGCGACGAGCACCGGCCCCAGCCAGTCCATCGCCTTCGCGACGCGGTACGCCCGCGCCGGAGTGGCGCCGGTGAGCTCCCTCAATGCACAGAAACTTCTTGATCGTTCCTGTGGTGCATCAGCAGAGCTCATCGGGGCTCTGCCGTCGTTCGGTGTGCGGGCGGCTCCGGCACTGGTGGAGGAACCGGCGCGTCTCGGTGGCGAGTTGGGTCTGGACTCGGATCCGGTTGTGTATCGGCAGGTTGCGGTTCAGGCCTCTTCGGTCAGGGATATCCCGAGTAGGTCCTCGAGCTGGGGAATCGTCTGCTGGGGCGCCTTCGCGTGGACCGTCGCGAAGCCGAGGTCGGCAGCTGCCGGGAGGTAACCAGCGGTGTCGTCGACGAAGACACACTGCTCGGCGGGCAGTTCCAGAAGTTTCAGCGCGGCCTGGAAGAACTCCGGGTCGGGCTTGCGCATCCCGAGGCGCTCGGAGATCAGCACGGCGTCGTACAGCGCGTCGAGGTCGTATCCGTCGTAGAGGTTCCAGGGCGCGAGTCCGACGGAGTTGGACAGGATGCCGACCTTGATCCCTGCTCGTCGTGCCGCGGCCGCCGCGTTGATCATCAGCGGCTCGGGGCGCAGGTCGGCGAAGATCCTGCCCATCAGGTTGCCCGGAGCGATCCCGAGTCGTGCCGCCGCGGCCTCGTTCCACCGGTCTTGGGTGATCGCGCCGCGCTCCAGGTCGTGGGTGCGGCGGGTTCCTTCCTCGTCCAGGTACAGCGCTGTGATGCACGCGCCCTCGGCCAGTCCCTCGCGCTTCTCGAAATTGAGCACGGCGGGCAGCAGTGGTGTGGTGAGCACCCCGCCGAAGTCGAGGACGAGACCGGCGCGGTAGGACATGTGGGAACTCCCGTGGTGATGAGGCTCATGTGTCGATCTGGGAAAGCGGGCCGAGCCGCGGCATCGAACCGTGCCCGGTGTCGGCGAGGCGCATACACCCGCTGGTCGTGGTGCCGGAGGATCGGATCACGTTGGGCCGGCCGAGGCCCGGACTCTTACCGGACCCACCGGACCAGGGGCCGGGGGCCGGGGGTCAGGCGGTGGGGGACGAAGTTCCTGACGCGTATCGCTTGAGTTGCTCGGAGACCGTCTTCAGCAGTTCGTCGGAGAAGTCCTTGTCGGCCACGGCCCGGGACATGAGTACGGCGCCGACCAGGGCGCTGAGGGTGAGCATCGCCTCGGCCCGGGCGTCTTCGGCATCGTCGTCCAGGCCTGCGATCAGTTCCAGGTACGTGCGGACCTGCTTCTCGTAGGCCTCTTTGAAGTGCTGGTCACCGCGTCCCGCGGCGGCACCGAGCGGGACCAGCGCGCAGCCGGTGGCCGGCGCGTCGCGGTGCTGTTTCGCGAGGTAGGCGTCGACGAGACCGGCCCGTGCATCCTGTTCGTTCTTCCGTGCGGCGCGTTCCATCTTCGCCGAGCCCTCGGCCAGGGCGATGGCGGCGGCCTGGGTGATCAGGTCATCACGTGAGTCGAAGTGCTTGTAGAAACCGCCGTGCGTCAGTCCGGCTTCCTTCATCAGTTCCGCGACGCCGGGGCGGGTGACGCCTTCGGCGCGGATCTTGCGGGACGCGATCCGCAGCACCCTTTCGCGGGTCGCGGCCTTCTCCGCCTGCGAGTGGCCCATGTCAGCCCTGCCTTTCGTGGGGCGGCGCAGTGTAGCCACCGCGCCATTGGATGACGGACATCATACTCCCATTGGCGTCTGGGCAGCTCCGGCGGCATTTATTTGACTTTCAGGATGATGTGTATAATCTAGAAACTGCATGACAGTCATCATCCAGATCGGAGCAGGAACCGTGTCCCAGACCTATGACCCCCGCCGTACGGCCGTTTTGCTGGTCGACCCCTACAACGACTTTCTGTCCGAGGGAGGCAAGATCTGGCCGCACCTGGAGCCCATGGCGGAGGCGGTGGGCCTACTGGACCACCTGCGCTCTGTGATCGCCTCCGCCCGTGAGGCCAGTGTCCGCGTGGTGTTCGTTCCGCACCGTCGCTGGGAGGCGGGGGACTACGAGACGTGGGATCACCCCAACCCCACCCAGCGGACCATCATGGAGCGGCACAGTTTCGCCCGTGGAACCTGGGGCGGGGAGTTCCACGGCGACTTCCAGCCGCAGCCCGGCGACGTCGTCGTCCAGGAGCACTGGGCGCAGAGCGGCTTCGCCAACACCGACCTGAACTTCCAGCTCAAGCAGCACGGCATCACCCACGTCGTGCTCGTCGGCCTGCTGGCCAACACCTGCATCGAGTCCACCGGCCGTTACGCCATGGAACTCGGCTACCACGTGACCCTCGTCCGGGACGCCACCGCGGCGTTCCTCCCCGAGATGATGCACGCCGCTCACGAGCTGAACGGCCCCACCTACGCCCACGCCATCACCACCACGGACGAGCTCACCGCCGCATTCGAGGGAGCACACGCATGACCATGGAACTGACCGGAGAACTGGTGATCGGAGCGGCCCGCGTGCCCGCCACGACGGGGACCATGAAGGCGTTCAACCCCGCCACCGGTGAGTCCATCGAACCCGAGTTCGCCTTCGGCGGCGCGGCCGACGTCGACCATGCCGTCCGCCTCGCCGACGAGGCCTTCGACAGCTACAGCCACACCGGGCCGGCCGAGCGGGCCGTGTTCCTCGACCTCATCGCGGACAAGCTCGAGGCGGTCAAGGACGAACTCGCCGCACGTACCGCCCTGGAGACCGGCTTGCCGGCTCCCCAGTTCGAGGGCGAGGCAGTGCGGACCGCCGCGGTGTTCCGCAAGTTCGCCACCGTCGTCCGTCAGGGCCGCTTCCTCCAGCCGGCCATCGACCCCGCGCAGCCGGACCGTCTGCCTGCGCCGCGCATGGATCACCGGCTGCAGAAGGTGGCCCTGGGCCCCGTGGTGATCTTCGGCGCCAGCAACTTCCCGATCTCTTACTCAGTGGCGGGCGGCGACACCGCCTCGGCGCTGGCGGCCGGCTGCCCCGTCATCGTCAAGGCCCACAACGCACACCCCGGTGCTTCCGAGATCCAGGGCCGTGTCATCCAGCAGGCCGTCGCCGAGGCAGGACTGCACGAAGGCGTCTTCTCCCTCGTCCGGGGTGCCGGCAACGAGATCGGTGAGGCGCTGGTGGACCATCCTCTGGTCCGGGCGGTCACCTTCACCGGCTCCGAGGCCGGCGGCATGGCCCTCTACCGCCGGGGCCAGCAGCGTCCCGATCCCATCCCCGTGTTCACCGAGATGACCAGCGTCAACCCGACCTTCGTACTGCCTGCCGCGCTGGCGGCCCGCGGTGCCGAGATAGGCGGAGGCCTGGTCCAGCGTGCCATGTACAACGTCGGTCAGGCCTGCCTGAAGCCCGCCATCCTCCTCGCCGTCGACGGACCCGGCTTCCGGGAACTGCGTGACGCGGCGACGGCCGAGGTGGAGAAGGTGGCCGCACGGACCATGCTCACCCCCGGCATCCACGACTCCTACACCCGCAACGCGCAGCGGATGGAGAACGACGGCGCCGGCCTGATCGGCGCAGGCTCAGCCCCGGCGCACGCGGGAGACGGCCAGGCCCTGCTGTACGAGGTCACCGGTGAGCAACTGCTGGCTGAACCGGCCCTCCGTGAGGAGGTCTTCGGCCCCGCCATCCTGCTGGTCAGGCTGACCGGCACGGATCAACTGCTCGACGTGGCCCGCGCCTTCCGCGGACAGCTCTCGGCCACGATGCACGCCGAGGCCGCCGACCGCACCGCCGCCGAACGACTCCTGCCGATCCTGGAGCGCCGCACCGGACGCATCGTGTTCAACGCCTTCTCGATCCCCCAGGAGGTCTCCTACGCCGCCACCCACGGCGGCCCGTTCCCGGCCACCTCCGACAGCCGCTTCACCTCCGTGGGCATGGGCGCGATCGAGCGGTTCGTACGTCCGGTCACCTACCAGAACTTCCCCGACGAACTCCTGCCGGAGCCACTGCGCGAGGCGAACCCGCTGCACCTGTGGCGGCTCGTCGACGGCGAACTCACCCGGCACTGACCGTTGCCGTGGGCCCCGTTCGCTCTTCCGAACGGGGCCCGCTCGCTCTCCCGGAATGAAAGAAGTCCCTTCTATGACCACCACGGACCACACCGCCGCGGGGAACGAACGCGAGGCCCGCGAAGAGATCCGCGGGAAGCTGCTCGGCGCATGGCACCTCGTGTCCTACACCGCCACGAGCACGGACGGGGAGGTCATCCATCCCCTCGGCCCCACCCCGTACGGCCTGATCGTCTACACGCCTCAGGGATACATGTCCGCCCAGCTGGGGCGTGGTGACCGCCCACCCATGAGATCGGCACGTCTCGAGGACGCGGCGGCCGGTGAACTTGCCCGGGCCGCTGCGGGCTACGTCGCCTACGGCGGGCCGTTCGAGGTCGTCGACCCCGCGACCGTCGAACACCACGTCACGACCAGCCTCTTCCCGAACTGGATCGGACGGTCCCAGGTGCGGAAGGTGAGTTTCGAAGGCTCGCTCCTCAGACTCGGCCTCGCCACTCCCACCCGACTGTGGGGCGCGCAACGCACCGCCGAACTCACGTGGAGCAGGCCGGCCTGACCACGGCCTGCGCCGCTGACCGATGGAGCACGCGCAACGTCAATGTCCTGTCCTTCACGTCGGCACTGCTCGCCTTCGTGCTGTTCTCTGTCGCGGCGGCGGACGACATCTGTGGCGCGGAGGGTTCGGGCGGCCTGCTACCTGTTCCTGCTACCTGAGCGTCGCCCGTACATCCGCCCGCCGGACATGGCGGGCCGGCGCATCACCAGAACCGTCACCGCGATGAGCGAGGGACGTCGAAACTGATTTGGCCTGCGGTCCGCTCAGCGGACTCCCTCGGTTCGGGGATCGGACCGGTCGACCGAATAATGAGCCAACTCGATTTCAGGGGCTCCGCTGAGAGGCGGTTTCATGCGTCATACCGCCGCGAAAGCACCGACCGCACCCGTCGCGCCCCACGCCTTACTCAGGCCGACCTCCACAAGAGTCGACTGAACAGCATCCTCGCAGAACTGGGTGCAGTACCACGAACACCGGCCTCAGAAGCCCGGCATCTACTCAACGTGCCGCGTCCACGCCACCCGTCGGCGGAGGCAATCCACACAACCACGGCTCGGGTGTTCCGCATTCTGCCGGAACATGCCTGCGGCTTTCCGGACACCCACCCACTCAGAGACCGTCCTGCCGTCCCCAACCTCGCGCGGACCCACACCACGGAGCATCCACCACGACGGTGGCCTCCTTCCCCACGCCCGGTGAACCCCGCGTTCCCATTCGATGCCTCAAACGCCGGAGGTTCAGATGACACGCTCGCGTCTTACTCTCACAGTCACGGCCGGTGCCGCCGGGCTCGCGCTCCTGACCACCGCATGCGGTGGCGGAAACAGCGCTTCGTCCGGCACCGCGAAGGCCCAGGACCCGAACGTCCTGACGGTCGCCTCGGCGATCGCACCCAACAGCCTCAACCCGGCTCTGGGCGGTTCCTCCGACCCGCAGCAGTACTTCTTCGAGCTGGCGTACGACACGCTGATCCGCCAGGACGCGAACGGGAAGTACACGCCCGGCCTCGCGACCAAATGGGGCTTCGTCGGCTCCGACAGCAAGACCTTCGACATCACCCTGCGGTCCGGCGTGAAGTTCAACGACGGCTCCGCACTCACCGCCGCAGGCGTGAAGAAGTCGCTTCAGTACTACGCCAAGGCCGGCGGGCCGTTGGCGGCCGACCTGGCCCCCGTGGGAGCGATCGACGTCCTGTCCGGTCTCAAACTCCGCCTTCACCTCAAGACGTCGGATCCGCTGATGCCGCTCTATCTCTCCAGACCGACGACCGGAGAGATCATCAGCCCCATCGGCCTCGACAAGACGAGCGAACTCGGGACCACCACGCACGGCGCCGGGCCGTACATGATCGACGCGTCGCAGACCGTCTCCGGCCAGACCTATACGTACGTCCCCAACCCCACGTACTACGACAAGTCGCGCGTGCACTGGAAGAAGGTCGTCGTCAAGGTCATCAAGGACGAGAACACCACGCTCAGCGCCTTCCGCTCGGGGGAGGTCGACTACGCGCTCGGCGACTCCACGACCGCCAAGGCCGCCAAGTCCGCCGGACTGCAGGTCCTGTCGAGCCCCTACTCGATCATGCAGCTGATGATCCAGGACCGGGCGGGCACCATGGTCAAGGCCCTGGGGGACCTGCGGGTACGGCAGGCCATGATGTACGGCATCAACCGGGACTCGATCGCCAAGGCCCTGTACGGCACGTACGCCAAGGGCTGGGACTATCCCGTTCTCGCCGACACGAGCGGCTACACCCAGGGCAGCGAAGGAAAGTACGCCTACGACGTCACCAAGGCCAAGAAGCTTCTGGCGGAGGCCGGTTACCCCAACGGCTTCACCCTGCCCATCACCGTGAACCTCACGGGCGTAGGGGAGTCCCAGGCCGCGGAGGCCTTCGCCGCGGAGATGGCGAACATCGGGATCAACGTCAAGATCAACGTCCCGGCGAACGTGAACGAGCTCTTCTCCACCTACGCGAAGTACGCGGGGATGATGTTCGACTACGGCGCCGGCATCGCCCCGCCGTACGCCCAGGGCAACGACCTCCTGTTCAGCTGGGGCAACCCGCTCAAGGCCAGCGACAAGCAGCTCGACACGCTGTACGGCAAGGCGGCCTCCGCACCGACCGCCCAGCTCCAGGAGCAGGGCTGGCAGAAGTTCGAACAGCGCCTGTCCGACCTGTCCTGGACGATCCCGATGGTCGCCATGGAAAAGATCGTCTACGTACGGCCCGGTCTGAAGGGTGTCGACCTCTCGACCACGAACCTCACACCGGATCTAACGTCCCTGTACGCCGCCAAGTGACCCTACCGAGAAAGGCATCACGTCATGTGGCGAACCAGCGGAATGCGGATCGTGCAGGCTGTGCCCTTGCTGCTCTTCGTCTCGGCGCTCACCTTCTTCCTCCAGCTGTTCATCCCGGGTGACGCCGCCCGGTCCATCGGAGGTCTGACCGCCTCACCCCAGGCGATCGCCGCGCTGCGGCACCGCCTCCACCTCGACCAGCCGGTCTGGGAGCGCTACTGGGCCTGGCTGAAGGACGCGGTCCACGGCGACCTCGGGCGGTCGATCAGCAGCAACGAGTCGGTGTCGGGCGCCCTCAACACCCGGCTCGGAGTGACGCTTTCCCTGGTGATCGCGACCACCCTCCTCGCGCTGGTCGTCGGAGTCGTCCTGGGTATGGCCAGCGCCCGCGGCGGCCGCGCCACGCGGCTCGCCGCGGACAGCGCGTCCATCGCCGGCATGACCATCCCCGCCTTCTGGGTCGGTCTGCTGGGCATCTGGATCTTCAACACCCGGTTCGGCCTGCTGCCCGCGAACGGATACGTGTTCTTCGGGACGTCCGCCGGCGACTGGGCGCGCTCGCTGGTACTGCCGGTGGCCGCTCTGGCCTTCGCCCTGGTCACGGTGATCGCCAAGCAGACGCGGGAGCAGTTCGCCGACGTGCTGAGCCGGGACTTCGTGCGGAACCTGCGGGCCAACGGCGTCAGCGAGCGCTCGATCCTGTTCAAGCACGCCCTGCGGCACATCTCCGTCACCGTCCTGACCGTGGCGGGCAACAACCTCATCGGACTCCTCGGATCGGCCGTGGTGATCGAGGAACTCTTCGGCCTGCCCGGCCTCGGCAGCGCGGCGGTCACGGCCGCGTCCAGCGGCGATATTCCGGTCATCCAGGGAGTGGCGGTGTACTTCACCCTCATCGTGGTCGGACTGAATCTCCTGCTCGACCTCGCGATCGGCTGGCTCAACCCTCAGGCGGTCGCCGCATGAGCACACAGGAGACATCGATGACGAAACCCGAGCGTCCCGAACAGGCGGAGAGCGCGCCGGTCTCTCTCGCCTCCGCCCCGGCGCACCCGCCGCACGAGTCCGTCGTGCGCCGCGTCCTGCGCCGGCCGCGCATCACGATTCCGGCCGTGATCCTGGTCCTGGAGCTGATCGCGTCGTTCGGTGCCCGGTGGCTCGCGCCGTACCCACCGCAGCAGGCGGACTTCACCGCGGCACTGACCGGGCCGAGCGCGAAGCACCTGCTCGGCACCGACCGGCTCGGCCGTGATGTGCTGTCGCGTCTGATGTACGGCGGCTCGGACACGTTCCGGGAGATCGCCATCGCCGTGGGCCTCACGCTGGTGATCGCGGTCCCCCTCGGCCTGGTCGCCGGCCTGCGCCGGGGCCGTGTCGACGCGGTGCTGATGCGGCTGGCCGACGTGGTGATGTCGATCCCCGGCATCATTCTGCTGCTGATCGTGCTGGCCCTGTTCTCGCAGAGCATGACCGCGGCCATGGTCGTGATCGGCCTGCTGTCGGTACCCGGCATGATGCGGGTCGTCCGGTCGGCGTCGCTGACGGTCGGCCGGGAGACCTACGTCGCCGCGGCGCGGGTGTCCGGGCTCGGTACCTGGCGGGTGGCCCGCCGGCACGTGCTGCCGCGGATCACCGGCCTGATCCTGGTGAACGCGGCGCTGGCGTGTGTGAACACCCTGCTCATCGCGTCCGGCCTGAACGCCATCGGCCTCGGCGTGAAGCCGCCCGCGCCTTCCTGGGGCGGCATGATGGCCGACGCCGCGCAGACCCTGAACGAGAGCCTCTGGCTGGCCATCCCGACCGGCGGTCTTGTCGCCGTCACGGCCGCGGCGCTGATCGTCCTCGGTGACGGGCTGCGCGACATGCTCGCCGAGCGCTGGTCCGGTGCGTCGAACGCGACGCCGACCCGGCGTCGCAAGGCATCCGCCCCGGCGGTGGCAGCCGTCGCGGTGCCGGAGTCCGACGACGCCTGGCTGCTGGCGGAGCCGGATCCGGTCGTACGGCTCACCAAGGTGACCGTGACTGCGGACACCGAGCAGGGTGAGGTCGAGCTGATCAGCGACGTGAGCCTGACCGTGGGGCAGGGCCGCACGGTGGGACTGGTCGGCGAATCAGGCTGCGGCAAGTCCATGACCGGGCTCGCGTTGCTGGGTCTGCTGCCGAGCGGGGCCCGCGTCTCCTCCGGCACCGTCGAGATCGACGGCACCGACGTCGGCCCGTTCGGTGCGCCCCAGTGGCGGGCCCTGCGCGGCGGCACCATCGCCTTCATCTCGCAGGAGCCCATGGTCGGCCTCGACCCCTTGTTCACCATCGGCCACCTGCTGCGCGAGGCGGTACGCACCCACGAGAACCTCTCCCGCAAGGAGGCCACGCTCCGGGCCCGTGAACTGCTCGCCCAGGTCCAACTCCCCGATCCGGACCGGGTGTTGAAGCTGCGTCCGTCGCAGATCTCCGGCGGCATGGCACAGCGCGTCTCCATCGCCGTCGCCCTGGCGGGACGCCCGCGCATCCTCGTCGCCGACGAACCGACCACCGCGCTCGACGTCACCGTCCAGCGCGAGATCGTCCAGCTGCTGCGCACGATCCAGCGGGACACGGGCATGGCACTGTTGATGATCAGTCACGACTGGGACGTCATCGCGGAGGCCTGCGACACCGCCCTGGTCATGTACGCGGGCCAGGTGGTGGAGGCCGGTCCGACGGAGCGCGTCATGACCGCGCCGATGCACCCGTACACCCGCAAGCTGCTCGCCGCGAACCCGCGGCTTGCGACGGTGGGCGAGCCCATCCCCACCATCCCCGGCACCGTGCCGCCCCCGGGGCAGTGGCCCCTCGGCTGTCACTTCGCCGACCGGTGTCCCGACCGCGTCTCCCGGTGCACCGAGGCGCCGATCGCCCTGACACAGCCCGACGACCAGGGTGTCGCCCGTTGCGTCCTCGCAGGCGAAGAGCTGCTGGAGGTGTCCTCGTGAACACGACCGACGTGAGCACGACCGAGCGGCCTCTGCTCGACATCCGCGACCTGTCGGTGTCGTACCACCGCCGTGGCAAGGGCACCGCGGCCATCCGGGACGTGTCCCTGGACATCCGGCCGGGCGAGACCGTCGCCCTGGTCGGGGAGTCCGGTTCCGGCAAGTCCACCCTCGGCCGTGCCGTACTCGGCCTGACGGCCGCCACACAGGGCACGATCGTCTTCGACGGCCAGGACATCACCCACGCCGGCGGCGCCCGGCGCAAGGAGCTGAGCAAGAGCATCCAGGCCGTCTTCCAGGACCCCAACGGTTCGCTCAACCCGGCGCTGACCGTGGGCCAGACCCTGGCCGAACCGCTTCTGGTGCACTCGCGCGACGAGCGGGCCGTGGTCCTGGAGCGGGTACGGGAGGTGCTGGCGCTGGTGGGGCTGCCGGCCGCGGCGGCCGATCGTTACCCGCGCCAGTTCTCCGGAGGGCAGCGGCAGCGGATCGCGATCGCCCGGGCCCTGGTGATGTCGCCGAAGCTCATCGTGTGCGACGAGCCGGTCAGCGCGCTCGACCTCTCGGTCCAGGCCCAGGTCCTGAACCTCTTCACCGATCTCCAGCGGGAGACGGGCGTCAGCTACCTGTTCATCTCCCACGACCTCGCCGTGGTCCGGCACCTCGCCCAGCGGATCGTCGTCCTGTACCGCGGTGACGTCGTGGAGCGGGGCACGACCGAGGAGGTCTACGCCGGCGCGGAACATCCCTACACCCGAAGGCTGTTGGCGGCGGCCGGTGTCGACGGGGCCCCGGCTCCTTCCGCCCGCTGACGCGGCCGGCCGTCCCCAACTCCACTACACGGAGGCACACATGCAGCAGTTCGCCGACCGTTTCGGCGTCACCAAGCCCCCGGAACAGTCCGGTTTCAGCGCGGAACGGCTGGGGCGGATCACCGAGTTCTTCGACCGGCAGACCGAACTCGGGGTCATCCCCGGATGGTCGGCGCTCGTGGCCCGCAACGGAGAACCCGTGTACGCGGGGGGCGGCGGACTCCGGGACCTCGAACTCGGCCTCCCGGTCGAGCCCGGAACCCTGTGGCGTCTGTACTCCATGACGAAGCCGGTGACGTCCGTCGCCGTCATGATGCTCGTGGAGCGGGGGCTGCTCGGACTCGACGACCCGGTCAGCGCGTACATCCCCGAGTTCGCGGACATGGCGGTGTACGACGGCGGGTCACCGGGGAGCGTGCGGGTCCGCCCGGCCGCTCACCCGGTGACCGTGGGCCATCTCCTCACGCACACCGCGGGGCTGACCCTCGGGCTGGCCCACATGAACCCGGTGGACGCGCTGTACCGCCAGGCCGGCCAGGACGTACTCCCGCTGCCGGGCACGACGCTCCAGCAGATGTGCGCCGATGTGGGCGGGCTGCCGCTGCTGTTCGAACCGGGCACCGCCTGGAACTACTCCCTCGGTGTCGACGTACTGGGCCGGATCATCGAGGTCTGCACCGGCGAGACTCTCGACAGGTTCATCGAGACCAACGTGCTCGGCCCGCTCGGGATGACCGACACGACGTTCTCGCTCCCGCCTGAGCGGGTGACGGACCTGGCCGAGGTCTACAGTCCGGAACCCGAATCGGGCCGACTTGCCGTGAACCAGGAACTGCGTCCCACCTTCCGGGAGCCGGCGGCGTTCCCGTCCGGCAGCGGTGTTCCCGGACTGGTGTCGACTCTGGAGGACTATCACCGGTTCGCCGGCATGCTCGTGCGCGGCGGCGAACTCGACGGCGAGCGGCTGCTCGGCCCCCGGACCCTCGCACTGATGACGGCCAACCACCTGCCCGGCGGCGCCGACCTGAACTCCTTCGGGCTGTACCCCGACGACGAGCACCGCGGCTGCGGGTTCGGGCTGGGCTTCTATGTCGTCACGGATCCCGTGGCCGCGGGTTCGTTCGGCAACAAGGGGGAGTTCGGCTGGTCCGGTGCGGCGAACACCCACTTCTTCGTGGACCCGGTCGACGGCGTCACGGCGGTGTTCTGCACGCAGGTCGTCACCTGGGGCAAGCACCGCCCGCCCCTGCGCCGCCAGTTGCGGAACCTCGTGTACCAGGCCATGACCACCTGAACGGCCATCGGGACGCCGCGCCCGCATGCACAGTCACCCCACCGGCCCGCCGACCTCCGCCCTCTGGGCGACCGGAACGCTGGTGGGGTCGTCGAGCAGGGCGTCCCGGCAGGTCTGGAACGCGCCGCGCAGTGTCGCCTCGCCGCCGAGGACGCCGAAGGTGATGACCGGCTGCATGTCGGGGGAGAGGGCGCGGCGTCCGGCCAGGCGCGCTTCGAGGCCGGGCCTGAACCACGCGGCCCAGGTGGCGAGGTAACCGCCGAGGATGATCTCACCGGCGTCGGTGACGCCGGACACGCCGAGGACGGCCGCTCCCAGGGCCTGCCCGGCCGTGCCGAGCGCGGCGACCGCGTCCGGATCGCCGTCGCGCAGGCGGCGGTCCAGCTCGGCCAGCGCGGCCTCACCGCCCTGCGCCCCGGCGAGCCGCTCCAGTCCGGCGGCGTCTACGAGGGGCTCGGGGCCGATGTACGTCGCCAGGCAACCCCGGGTGCCGCAACGGCATTCGGGACCGTCGAGGGCGATCGGCAGGTGGCCGATCTCGCCCGCCATGCCGTGACTTCCGCGGTGCACCCGGCCGCCCACGAGCAGCCCGCCGCCCACTCCGGTGTCGGCCTTGATGTAGGCGACGGTGTCGGGGTGCCGTACGCCGTCGGCCGCGAGGGCGTGGTACTCGGCCAGGGCCGCCATGTTGGCGTCGTTGACCACGTCGACCGGGCAGTCGAGCCCCGGGAGTTCGGCGGCCACCAGGGCGCGCAGGTCCGTGTTGCGCCAGCCGAAGTCGATCGCGGCGGCGACCAGCTGGGAGGGCCCGACGACCGGCCCGGCCATGGCCACGGCGAGGTGGGCGAGGTGGGCGTGCGGCGTCGCGTTCCGGACCGCCGCCTCGGCCGACCGCACCAGGCAGGCGATGGCCGCGGCCAGGGCGCGCGGATCGCCGTACGGCGCGTGGTGCAGGGCCGACTCGCGGTGCAGGACCTGGCCCTGGAAGTCCGCCGCCATGACGTGCACGGACTCCAGGGTCACCTGGGCGGCGAGGACGACGACGCGTTCGGGTACGAGGCGCAGCAGGCGCCGGGGGCGGCCCCGGCCGCCGGACGGCACGGAGCCCGCCTCGCGGACCAGGCCGCGGTCGATGAGTTCCGCGACCAGTGCGGTGACGGTGGCGTGCACCAGTCCGGTACCGACGGCGACCTCGGTACGGGCGCAGGGGCCGTGGGCGTCGAGGTACCGCAGCACCAGGGCCAGGTTGCGGCGTCGTACGTCGGCCGAGTCGGCGGGTGCGTTCACCCGTCGATTGTGCCTCCGGTGCGATGGGATCCGGTCAGAGTGGCCAAGAGATTTTTTTTCGAGTCTTGAAATAAATAAATGAGCGAGGTCATACTCCCGGCACTGGCAACGAAGCCGGTCCGTCCCCGTGGAGGCGTCCTTGTCCGCTTCGACCTCTTCCGCCCCCGCCACTCCCCGAACGGCCGCCCCCCTGGGCCGCTCCCAGGCCACCGGCCTGATGTGGTCGATGGGCGCGGGATTCGCCGCTCTCTACACCGCCTATGCCGGCCTGGTCGTGGTCCTGCTCCCCACCCAGATCCAGAACCTCGACGCCGCCGCGAAGGAATCGAACCTCGCGCTGGTGACGATGACCTCGTCGATCGTCACGCTCTTCGCCCAGCCGATCATCGGTGCCGTCTCGGACCGCACCCGGGGGCGCCTGGGCCGCCGCACCCCCTGGATGCTGTTCGGTGCCGTGGGTGCGACCCTCGCCCTGCTGGCCATCTCGCACGCCACCACCCTGCTCTGGCTCACGCTGCTGTGGGTCGCCGTCCAGGTGCTGCTGAACGTGATCCAGGCCCCGCTGACCGCCGTCATGGCCGACCGGGTCGCTCCCCGCCGGTTCGGCATGGTCTCCGCCTTCGTCGGCCTCGGCTCCAACCTCGGCGCCACGCTCGGCGTGATCCTCGCCGCCCGCTACGCCGGACGGCTCGGCCTGGGCTACGGCGTCATCGCCGCGATCGTCCTGGTGACCGTGTTCGCGTTCGTCCTGCTCAACCGCGACCGGACCCGCCCCGAGGCTCCGGAGCCGTTCTCCTGGCGGGAGTTCCTGACCGGCTTCTGGGTCTCACCGCGCAGGCACCCCGACTTCGCCTGGGCGTTCGTGGCCCGGATGACGTTCATCCTCGGCTACTGGGGAGTGGCCACCTACCAGCGGTACGCCCTCCAGGACTACGTGGGCCTGGACGCCGACGCCGTGGACAGCGCCCAGCAGCTGATGTCCGTACTCGCCCTGGTCGGCACCCTGGCCGGGGCTCTGCCGGCGGCGAAGATCTCCGACCGCACCGGCCGCCGCAAGATCTTCGTAGTGGGCGCTTCGGTCCTGCTGGCCCTGTCCATGGCCATCCCGCTCGCCAGCCCCACCCTGCCCGCCATGTACGCGTACGCGCTGGTCAGCGGCATGGGTTTCGGTACGTACATGTCGCTGGACATGGCCCTGATGACCGAGGTCCTGCCCAAGGGCTCGGCGGCCGGCAAGGACCTGGGCCTGCTCAACATCGCCACCAACATCCCGCAGGCACTGGGGCCGATCATCGCCTCCGTCCTCATCACCGCCTTCGCCGCGGGCAGCGACAAACTGCCGGGCTACCGCGTCCTGTTCGGCTTCGCCATGGCGGTCGTACTGATCAGCGCGCTGGCCATCCGGCCGATCAAGGGCGTCAAGTAAAGGAAGTCGTTCCGTGCCCCAGTCCGTACTCGCTGCCACGTCCCTGGGTCCCGTCCTCGGGACGTGGCAGGACACCACCGCCCGTTTCCTCGGCATCCCCTACGCCAAGCCCCCGGTCGGCGACCTCCGCTTCGCCGCCCCCGTGCCGCCCGACCCGTGGACCGAACCACTCGACGCCACCCGGTACGGGCCCACCGCGCAACGGCGCCCCTTCATCCTCGACGGCCCCACCACCATCCCCGAGCCGTCGATACCGGGCGACGGCGTGCTGAACCTCAACGTCTTCACCCCGGACCCGACACCGGGCGCGGACCTTCCGGTACTCGTCTGGATCCACGGCGGCGGATACGTCGCCGGATCGGCCGCCAGCCCCTGGTACGACGGCTCGGCCTTCGCCCGGGACGGCATCGTCCTCGTCTCCCTCGGCTACCGGCTCGGCATCGAAGGCTTCCTCCACCTCGACGACGCTCCCGACAACCGCGGTGTGCTCGACTGGATCGCCGCGCTGACCTGGATACGCGACAACATCGCCGCGTTCGGCGGCGACCCCGCGAAGGTCACCGTCGCCGGTCAGTCGGCCGGCGGCGGTGCCGCGCAGACCCTCATGGCCACGCCTTCCGCACACGGCCTCTTCCGCGCCGCGATCTCCCAGTCCGGCGCCGTCAGGTCCCCCCAGCACCGTCGCGACGCCCTCGCCGACTCGGCCCGCCTGACCGAGCGCACCGGCGTCCCCGCCCGTGCCTGCGCACTCCGCGACCTCACCGACGACGAACTGCTCGCCCTCCAGGACGCCCTTGCCACTCCCGAGGCCGGACTGACGCTGGCTCCTTTCGCGGACGGGGAGCTGATCCCCGTCCCGGTCCCCGAAGCCTTCGCCGACGGCAGCGCATCCCACGTACCACTCCTGCTCGGCTTCACCCGGCGCGAGTTCAACTCCCCGCCCGGAACCACCCCGGCACCCGCACCGCCCGACGTCGTGCGCGCCGTGCTGGCCGGCCACGGTCTGGGTCCCGAGGCCGTGACGTCGTACACCGCCCTCCACGACGAGTCGGACCCGGCGCAACGCATGGGCCAGGCCCTCACCGACGCCATCTTCCGCGGTCCCTCCCTCACCCTCGCCGAGGTCCGCGCACACCACGAACTCCCCACCTGGCTCTACCACTTCACCTGGGGCAGCGCCGCCCACTGCATCGACATCCCCTTCGCCTTCGACCTCCTGAACGCCGAACGCGTCACGGCCGCGACGGGCCCGCGTCCACCGCAGGCCCTCGCCGACGCGATGCACAGCGCCTGGGTCGCCTTCGTCCGCGACCTGGACCCGGGCCCCCACTGGCCCCGCTACACCCAAAAGCGCCGCACCACGATGACCTGGGACACCGCCCCGCACACCCTCGACGACCCCCTGAGCGCCGAACGCCGTATATGGACCACGCCTTCGACACCTCCACAGCGGCCCATGTGATCCCCACGCGGAGCGGGAGAGCCGTGCGGCGTCCGCTGGAGCGGCGGGTGATGGGCGGCCGGCCGGGAGATGCCGTGGTGCTTGCCTCGCGGCGCCCGCAGCAGCCGTGAGACGGGGTGGCCCGGGGCGGGAGATCCACGGTCGAGCGAGGGCGCCGGTCCGGCGCTACAGGCTCACCGCGTCGGCGACAGCCCAGTGCTCGGCCCCTTGCCCGTTCCGGTAGCCGACGATGTCCATCACCCTGAACTCGACCGGGTTGTCTGAGGGCGGGACACCGAACCATGCGCCCGTGTGCCGCCCTCGCAACACCTTGTGGGTGGCCACCAGATCTCCGTCGCCGACGCGGTGCAGGACCTCGACGCGCAGTTCCGAGAACGCCTCGTGCAGGGCCGCCCCGGTCTCACGCACCCCCTGCCGGTCCGCCCCCTGTCCCCTCTCCACCGTGTGATTGTCCCCGCCGTCGAAGCCCAAGGACTGTCCCGCAAAGATCTTGGCTCCGAGTATGGAGCAGCCTGAAGAGCGGGTGAGGTGCTCAGCCGGTGGTTCGTGAGGTGGCCAGGGAGTGGGCGAAGTCGGCGAGTGCGCGGAAGTCGTTCTCCCGTAGGCCGATGCGCGGGTTGACGTGGTGCAGGAGTCCGGGCCCTTGGTGGTGGGCGGTCATGTACGTCTGATCCAGCTCGCTCTGCTCGTCGTCCACCCAGGCGAAAGGACGGCCGTTGGCGTAGTTCACCAACGGTCCGGTCTTCCAGTGGACTCCATCAGGGCGTTCTTGGAGCAGGGCGTCGCCGAAGTCGACGAAGGGTAGTTCCGGAAGGCCGAGGACCGGTGCGATCCACCGGTTGGCGTTGTCCATCCATGTGGTGGCCCAGCACAGCTCGAAGCCGAGCCGCAGCAGGCTTCGTCCGTGCTCCGGGTTGGGCCAGACACGTAGGGGGCGTCGTCGGGACGAGAGTCCCCTGTCGTCCTCATGGGCGTCGTTCCGGGGAACTCTGAGTGTGGTGTAGCCGTCGGGGCGCCTCTCCGGCTGGGCCGCGTGAGGGTTGAGCGGTCCGTCCACGTCGAGGAACAGCAGCGGTTGGTTCACGGTTTCCCCCGAGTCTTGCGCACCGTCGCGACCGCGGCCGGACCGAGATCCCAGCTTGGAAAGAAGACCACAACAGGACCCACAAACAGGTCCGAGCCCGTGTCGAGCACGTCTTCGCCCGCATGAAGACCTGGAAGATCCTCCGCGACTGCCGCCTCAAAGGCGACGGCGTCCACCACGCCATGCTCGGCATCGCCCGGATGCACAACCTCGCCCTCGCCGGACAGGTCGCAGGTGGCACGATGGCCCGCCATGCCCGAGGCGGCTCCAAGATCTTTACGGGACACCCCTCAGGGCACGGTGAAGAGGATCTTGTCCTCGTCCGCGGCGGGGTCCGCCTGCTTGAGCCTGGCCCTGATGCTGGATCCGAGCTGGAGATCCAGGCCGTTGGTCGAGACGACCTTGGCCAGCACGGCGGGGTCGGCCAGGAACACTTTGCCCTCGCGCGGCCTGCCCCGCTCCGCGTCGGTGTCGATGACCGCGGCGTCGAACACCTCGCCCAGGCGGTCCTTGAGCACCGCGGCCTCGGCCAGGTCCACGGTCTGCCGGTCCGCCAGGCCGCCCTTCCCCCGTGCCGTGTCGCACGGGATGCAGGACAGGGCGTCGAGCACCCAGTTCGGCGGGGCCTTGTCCGCGCACGCCATCACGCACAGCTCACCGGTGTACCGGTCGACCAGGCGCCGCAGCGGAGCCGTGCAATGGGTGTACGGGGCCGCGATCGCTGCGTGCATCGTGTACGCCGGCTTCTGGCTGTCGCGAAAGACGGTGTACTCCGCCTTGAGCATCGTGCTCGTGGCCTCGGTGAGGAAGGCCATGTGCTGCTGGTTGTGGGGATCGAGCTTGCGGACCAGCGTGGCGTACGAGATGCCGGGCCGCCAGACGATGCCCAGGGCCTTCGCGATGTCGTGCAGGCGCTTGATCACGTTCTGATCGGCCTGCTCCTTCTGGGTCCGCAGGATGCCGGTACCCGTGTCGAGCATGATCTGGGCCGCGGACATCCCGGTCATGAGGGAGATCTGCTCGTTCCAGCCCTCGACCGGCAGCGTCGCCACGTAGCGCAGCCGGAACGATCCGTCCTCGAGGGTGACCTCCTGGTCCGGCAGATTCACCGAGATGCCGCCGCGCGCGATTTCGACGGCCTCCCGCAGCTCGCCGATCTCACGCAGCAGGGCGAGGGACTCCTCCGCCGTGCCGTTCTCGATGGCCTGCTGGGCGCCGGCGTAGTCGAGCTGGGCCCGACTTCGGATCACGGCCCGGCTCACGGACGAGTCGGTCAGATTGCCGTGGGCGTCGAGGTCGTGCTGCCACAACAGGGCGGGGCGGTCCTTGTTCGGCAGCAGGCTGGCCGCGCCCTCGGAGAGGACGGGCGGGTGCAGGGGCACCTTGAGGTCGGGGAAGTACAGCGTTTCGATCCTGTCGTGCGCCTCGATGTCCAGAGGGCTGCCCGCCCTGACGAAGGTCGCCACGTCCGCGATGGCGTAGTACACGCGGTAGCCGCCACCGGGCCGCCGTTCCAGGTGCATGGCCTGGTCGAGGTCCTTCGAGGTCGGCGGATCGATCGTGAAGAACGGCAGGTGGGTGGCGTCCTTGTCGGGCAAGCGCGCCTCACCCGCGGCCTTGTCGGCCGCTTTGAGTACGCGCTTGGGGAAGCTCAGGGGGACCTTCAGCTCCGCGCGGAGTTCCTCCAGCGCGGTGCGCAGAGCGACCTGGGCCTCGGCAGACATGTGCATCGGGCGGCGTTGCATGCCCCGAGCGTAGGGCGGCGGTCACGAACCGGCGCGGCGAGCGGGGCCGGGCGGCGGAGGGGACGGGGCGACGGCGGCCGCGCGGGGAGGGGACATCGCCGGAGGGCGCGCGACGACAGCTACGGCACCTCGCCGCGTTGTCGGATCGCCCGAATACGCCCAGTATGAGGACGACCTCCGCCTTGCGATGCACCGCATCTGACGCCGCGCGCTGATCCACCGGGGATTACGGGACAGCCCTCAGGAAGATCGACACAGCACAGGCTTGCACCTCAGCGCCATCCCGGCAGAACATCGGGGCCAGGCGGTGTCGGAGCGACGAACGCGGAGGGGGCGACCGTCGATGAACAGCACGGGAGGGAAGGCCGACGGGTCAGGCGGGGCGTTCTCCGGGGACGGCGCACTCCCGGACACCGCGCCGCGACCGTTCGACGCCTTCCGCAGCGGCTGGGAGACGGAGATCGGCGACGGCTTCCCGCTGCCGACCTTCAGCCCGGCCACGACCCGTGATTTCCGGGTCAGGAGCCGCGCCGCCAAGGTGGGTGACGTGGCGGTCACCGATCTCCACGGCGCCTCCCCCATCCGGACCGAGGGGCCCCTCGACGGCGTCGAGGACCAGGTGCGGATGTACGTCGTGCGGCGCGGCGCATGGAGGTTGGGTGCCCCGCTCGCCCGCAGCGAACAGACCGTGTCGGCCGGGCAGTTCCTGCTCCGTCACATCGGACGGCCCCTGCACTTCGAGACGGTGCCGGACACGAGGGCGAAGGTCCTCGTCCTGCCCGCCGCTGTGCTCAAACCACTGCTCGGAGTGCGGCAGAGCGTCAGCGGACCGGCGGACTCCGCCGAGGTGCGCCTGCTGGTGGCCCACTCGAACATGATCTACGAAACGGTCGCCGACCTCGGGCCCGCGGGAGTGCATGCCGCCCACAGCGCACTCATCGAGCTGGCCAAGGCGGTGGCCAGGCAGCGGGTCGACGACGCGGAACCCCAACTGGCTCCCGCCCTCGCACAGGCTGCAAAAGACCTCGCGGACAGCCACCTGGCCGACCCCGAGCTCTCCGGGACGATGCTGGCGCGTGAACTCAACGTCTCCGTACGCAACCTGCAGCGGGCATTCGCCGCGACGGGGGAGCCGGTGACCGCCTACATCCGCCGACGGCGGCTGGAAGAGGCCCGACTCGCCCTCACCGCGCCCTCCGGTCGGCTGAGCGTCTCGGAACTCGCCGCCCACTGGCAGTTCGCGGACAGCAGCCACCTCATCCGGGCCTTCAAGAAGCAGTACGGCCGAACGCCCACCGAGTACGCCCGCTCTCCCGAACCGGCGGGCGACTGAGCGGCGAACGGCACCGACGCACGAGCAGCGAGCGCCGAGCAGGCGCCCCCTCGGCGAGCCGCCGCCCGAGTCTCCACGCGGCGTCGGCCGCCGGGTCGACCACGCTCTCGGACCGGCGAGCCGCTACGGCGGCGGGACGGTTCCCGGTCAGCTCGCGTCCGGGGCGAGGCGGGGCTGCTCGGGGGTGGCACGGGCGTGCAGGTGTCCGGCGTCGGCGGGTGACCGGCGGGTGGCGGTCGTGGCGCTCAGGGCCAGGACGGCCGAGCCGCAGCCGGCGATGATCCACCAGGCAGCCGGGCGCGCCCCGGCGGCGACGGCGGCGCCGATCACGGCGATGCCGATCGAGGAGCCGACCTGCCGGCTGGTCGCCGCGAGGGAGGCGGCCACTCCCGCCTGGTCGCGCGGCAGACCGGCCACGGCCGTGTCGGTGATCGGCGCGTTGACGAAACCGAAGCCCAGACCGAACAGGGCGTAGGCCACGGCCAGCAGACCGTATGAGGGGTGCGGTGAGCGGGTGACGAACACCGCCAGCGCACCACTGGCGGTGATGCCCGCCCCCGCGAGCAGGAGCGGCCCGCGCGGGCCGCGGCTGCTCACGATCCGGCCGGACAGCGGCGCACACACCAGCGACAGCACCGCCATCGGCATCATCCGCAGCCCGGCCTCCAGCGGGCTCAGCCCCAGATCCCCTTGCAGATAGAGGGCGTTGGCGAACAGGAAGCCGCCGAGTGCGGCGAACGCGAAGACCGCGGTCAGGGTGGCCCCGCTGAAGGACGCACTGCGGAAGAGCCGAGGGTCGATCAACGGTTCGGCGCGCCGGTTCTCGTACGGTACGAGCCCGGCCAGGGCGCCCGCCGCGATGATCAGGCAGGCCACGATCAGGGGCGCGGTCCAGCCCTCCCCGGGGGCCTCGATGAGGGTGTACGTCAGCGCGCCGAGCAGGGCCATCACCAGCAGTTGCCCCACCGGGTCGGGCCGGCGGGCCCGGGCCGCGCGGGACTCGGGGACGTACAGCGCGGTGAGGACCAGGGCCACCGAGCCGATCGGCACGTTGAGCCAGAACACCGACCGCCACCCCGCCGACTGCACCAGCAGACCACCGAGCACCGGCCCGACGGCCATGCTGACCCCGACAGCACCGCCCCAGACCCCGATCGCCCGGGCTCGCTCCCGGGGCTCCGGGAAGGTGTTGGTGAGGATGGCCATGGCGACCGGGGTGAGCATGGAGCCGCCCACCGCCTGCACCATGCGGAAGGCCACGAGCCACCCCGTGCTCGGTGCCAGACTGCACAGCGCCGAGGCGCCGGTGAACAGCACCAGGCCGAGCTGGAAGATCCGCCGCCGCCCGACCCGGTCGGCGGTGGAGCCGGCCAGGGTCAGCAGCGAGGCCAGCACGACGGTGTACGCGTCCAGCGTCCACTGCAGTCCGGAAACCGAGGAGTCCAGGTCTTGCCGTATCGACGGCAGGGCGACGTTGAGGATGGTGGTGTCGAGGCTGACCAGAAGAACGCTCAGACAGCAGACGGCCAGCACCAACCGCCGTCGCCCGCGGACGGATTCGGGCACCGAAGGCTCCCCGCGGGCTAGTTGTTCGGACGGTTGGTGGCGTGGGCGTCGGCGAAGTCCCAGACCACGGGGAGGAGTTGCTCGGGGGTCTCGAGCTGGGGCATGTGGCCGGTGCGGTGCAGGAGTTCGAACCGGGCGTCCGGGATCGCTGCCGCGTAGGCCCGTCCGTAGTCGACGTCGACGACCTGGTCGCTTTCGCCCCACACGACGAGGACCGGGTGCGTGACCTTGGCCAGCCGTTCGCGCAGGCCGGGGTCGGCCATCTCGTGCGGTCCGGCGTAGACCTGCAAGGCGGCGCGGTTGGCGGCCATGACCGCGCGGGCCGCCTCGGGGAGGGTGGTCGGGTCGACGGCGAACCTCGCGGGGTCGTGGAAGGCGAGCCGCGAGAGCTCGGCGGGGGTGATCGAGGAGATGTCGGCGATGGGGTGGCCGGGCACGTGGATGCCGGCGGCATTGGCGAGGGTGACGCTGCTGATGCGGTCGCTGCCGAGCAGGGCCAGTTCGGCGGCGATCCAGCCGCCTATGGAGTTGCCGACGACTGCGACGTCCGTGAGGCCGAGGTCCTCCAGCAGCTGCGCGTAGACCCGGGCGAGGCCGGGGACGTCGGTCAGCCAGTCGGGCCGGGTGGTGCCGCCGAAACCGGGGTGGACCGGGGTGACGACCCTGGCCGGCCGCCGGTCGGCGAGCAGCCCGGCGAAGGGTGCCACGGTCTGCGGACCGCCGCCGCCGTGCAGCAGCAGGAAGGGGCGGCCCTGGCCCTGGCCGTCGACGGTGAGGTCGAGGTCGCCGGAAGGGAGGGAGAGGGTGTGAACGGTGCTGGTCATGGATGTCCTCAAGTGGTGTGTTTTGTAAGGGAGTCGGAAGGCCGGAGACCCGGCGGTCAGGCGAAGTCGGTGGCGGGAACGGTGGCGTAGCGGCTCATGACCTCGACCGTCGACTCGGGGTCGAGCTCCTGGCCGCCGGCGATCATGTCCCGCAGATCGCGGAAGTACTGCACGTACAGATCGGGCGTGAAGGTGTTGAGCAGCACCGCCGGCTCGTCGCCGAGGTTGGCGAAGGTGTGCGGGGCGCCGGGCGGGATCATCGCGAGCGAACCGGCCGGCGCGACGTGGGTGGTCTGTCCGATGGTGAAGTGCACGGTGCCGGAGACCACGTAGAAGCCCTCGTCGTGCTGGGCGTGCCGATGCTGCGGCGGGCCCTGGGTGTGCGGGGCGAGAGTGATCTCGCCGATCCCGATCCGGTGTCCGGTGGTGCTGCCGTCCTCCAGGATCCGCATCTGGGTCGGACCGAGGCGGATCGTCTCGCCGTCGTCCGGGCCGACCACGGAAACCTCGTTCATTGCTCTCCTCCTGTCTCCTCCGCCATCCCTCTTCATGAGGGTGCGCTCTCAGGAGATTAGATGGCGCGCCTTCGTTATGCAAGTGAACTCTCATAAAGAGAGGGCGCTGGTAGCATGGGGGAGGCAGGGACTCGTGGACGAGCAGGAAAGAGAGGGCGTGGCGTACCCATGGCGACGACATCGACGGACACCGGCCGCAGCAACCAGAAGAAGCGCACGCGCACGGCGATCGTCGAGGCTGCCCGCGAGCTCATGGGCACGGGCGCCGAGGTGACCATGCCCGCCATCGCCCGTGCGGCTCTGGTCTCCGAGGCCACCGCCTACCGCTACTTCCCCGACCTGCCGTCACTGATCGGCGAGGCGCTGGCCGGCGTCTGGCCCGGCCCCGCCGACGCGCTCCGGCCCGTCGAGGAATCCCGTGATCCCGTCGAACGCGTCGCCTTCGCCTGCGAGTTCCTCCTCCGTGGCATCCTCGCCCGGCAGGGCTCGGTGCGCGCGATGATCGCCGCCACCGTCACCCGACCCGAGACGGTGAGTACGAGACCCGGCATCCGCTTCGGTCTCATCGACCACGCGCTCCTGCCGTTGGAGAACACCCTGGCGGCGACGGATCCGGACGCCTTCGCCCAGCTCAAGCGGGACCTCGCGGTGGTCGTCAGTGCGGAGGCCCTGTTCACCCTCACCGACCTGTGCGGGCTCGATCCCGACGCCGCCGTCAGCAGCGCCGTACGAACGGCGACCACGTTGACCGAGGCGGCGGTCCGCGCGGGCCGGGTGACGGCCGCTTGAGAGACGCGCCGAACGTGTCGGTGACGTACGTGAGCCGGGTTGCCGGGCTTCAGTAGGGCAGCGTGGTGTGCCCGGGCTCGGCGGGATCGGTGATCCTTCAGCGGATCGGGACCCCGTGGCCGTTCCGTGCGGGGCGCGGGCGCGACGGTGCTCGAGTCGGCAAGTGGCGGTAGAACCTGCCCCGTCCGCGAGCGGATTCTCCCTCCGCTGCCCCCTCCGTTGCCGAGCTTGCTAAACGGGACAGTGTTCCGTATCGTTCCGGAACGGGGTTCCGTTTCGTCGTGATGGCGTCCACCTGGCCGCGCACGAGAAGAACGACACCCCGCCCGCCCTGCTCGGCCCGGCACTGCGGCGCCGCTGACCGCCGGACCCGCCCCGCCGGCCACCCGAAGAAGCCGAACGGAAGTACCTCCATGCCCGACTCGAAGCCCGACTCGAACATCGCGAACACGCAGGAGACCGCGAGTGCGCCCCCTGTGATCGTGTCCGCGAAGCTGGTCGTCCTGTCCGCCCCCGGCCGTGGTGAGGACCTCCAGGTCCGCGTCTCCGCGCCCGCGACAGGCGGCGAATTGCCCGTCGTCGTCTTCTCGCACGGCTTCGGCTGGTCGATGAACGGCTACGCCCCGCTGGCGGACTTCTGGGCCGCTCGCGGTTTCGTGGTCCTGCAGCCCACTCACCTCGATTCAAGGACGCTCGGCCTTCCGGCCGAGGACCCCCGTACGCCGCGGATCTGGCGCTTCCGTATCGAGGACCTCAAGCGCGTGCTGGACGGGCTTGAGGTCCTGGAAGCCTCCGTGCCGGGCCTCAGCGGGCGCGTCGACCGCAGCCGCATCGCTGTGGCCGGCCACTCCTGGGGAGCCCAGACGGCGAGCGCGCTGCTGGGCGCGCGCGTCCTCGACTCGGACGGCGTACCCGGCGAGGACATGTCCGACCCCCGTGTCAAGGCGGGTGTGCTGCTCGCCCTGACCGGCCTGGGCGACGACCTGGCCCCGTTCGCCGCCGAGAACTTCCCCTTCATGAAGCCGTCCTTCGACACCATGACGACGCCGGCTCTCATCGTCGCCGGGGACCACGACCAGTCCGCACTGTCCACGCGTGGACCGGACTGGTTCGCCGACCCCTACACCTACAGCCCGGGAAGCAAGAGCCTGCTCACGCTGTTCGGAGCAGAACACTCGCTCGGCGGCATCCCCGGGTACGAGGTGGCCGAAACGACGGACGAGAGTCCCGCGCGCGTCGCTTTGATCCAGCAGCTCACCTCGGCCTTCCTGCACAGCGCCCTCCGTCCCGAGGACAGCAGCTGGCAGGCGGCGGTCACCGCGCTGGAGGAAGACCCCAACCCGCTGGGGAAGCTGCAAAGGAAGTAAGCGCGCCTCACCAGGATTCGCCTCCGCACCACCGTCCGCCGCGAGATTGAGCAGCACCCCCCGCGTGACCACGCCGGCGGCGAACGCCGTGGTGGAAGCATTCCCGCCGGATGCGCGCCGCCTGGGACGACCGCATGCTCGGACGGCAGGGGAGGCCGGCGGCCGGGTGTCGGCACCCGCCAGGGAGAGGCTGGGCAGGGGCACATATGGCGGGGCAATGTAGTTCGGGGGCCGGCCATGGACGCTGGGACCATGCCCGCCCGCAGGTCAGGGCCGTTGCGCAACCGTCCCGCCCAGTGCGCGGGCCCGGTGTACGAACGTCTCCAGCAGATCCCGCGCCGCCTGCGGCACCGCCTCGGCCCGTCGGCGCTGGAGCGTCAGCACCACCCCGGTGGCATCCCCGGCCAGAGGCCGGCACACGATCGTCCCGGCGCGTTCCAGCGGGTCCCCGACCACACTGAAGTCCGGCAGCACCGTCGCCCCGAGCCCCTCCGCGACCATGAGCTTCCCCATCTCGGCCCCGTCGGTCGAGTACGAGAAGACGGGGGTACGGTCCGCCAGCAGCCGGTGCACATAGCGGTGCATCACATAGCCGGTGCGCATGGCGATCAGCGGCACGGTGAGCAGGTCGTCGACCGACACCTCGGCCAGGCCGGCGAGCGGACTGTCCGGCCGTACGCACACGACCGGGCGTCCGCGCAGCAACTCCGTGGCCTCGAAGCCGGCGGGCACGTCGTCGCCGTCGAGGTGGTTCACCAGCCCCAGGTCGAAACCGCCCTCGGCGAGGCCCCGGTGGATCTCCGCCTGCTGCGCGCCCACCACCTCGACCTGGGTGACCGGATGCGTGGCCCGGAAGTCCCGCAGGACCGGGACGAGCAGCGGCACGGTCGCCGCGTTGACCGTGCCGACGCGCACCATACGGCTGATGCGGTGCTGCTCGCCCGCCGCCACCCGCAGCCGGTCCACCGCCTCCAGCACCTCGACGATGCGCGGCAGCAGCTCCTGCCCGGCCGCGCTCATGGTCGCCCCGGTGCGCTTGCGCTCCAGCAGGTCGACGCCCAGCTCGCGTTCCAGGTTCCGGACGGTTTCGCTCAACGCGGGCTGCGACAGGCGCAGTTCGTCGGCCGCCCGGCGCAGTGAGCCGAGCCGGGTCACGGCCGCTATGTATTCCAGCTGTTCGGTCCGCACCCCGGCAGAATGCGCCGCCATTCGACGGGTGTTCAAGGGTTTCCCTGTCACACGTTCGTGAAATTCAATGGTCCGCGATGCGAGACCGGTCGGGTTTTCCTTGACGGTTCTCGGAACCGGCTGTCACCATCGACGGCATGAAGATGCGACTGGACCTCACGCGGCGACGCCACGTCGACCTCGCGCGCGTCTCCAGCGCCTCCTGTTGCGCTGCGGCCTGATCACCGGCCCACGATCCGCCGCGTTCGCCTTTCCTCTCCTTCCTGCCTGAATTCACCGTGCCCGCGCATTGATCGCCTTGATCGATTGTGCGCCTCCTGAATTCCGGTGTGCCCGAAAACTCGCAACAGGAGTTCCGCATGCCCGCCGCGCCCTTGAAATTCGCCTACTGGGTCCCCAATGTCAGCGGAGGACTCGTCACCAGCAAGATCGAGCAGCGCACCGACTGGGGGTACGACTACAACCGCGAACTCGCCGTGCTCGCCGAGAACAACGGTTTCGAGTACGCGCTCAGCCAGGTCCGCCACATGGCCAGTTACGGCGCCGAGTACCAGTACGAGTCCGACCGGCTTCAGCCTCGCGCTGCTGCTGGCCACCGAGCGCCTGAAGGTGATCGCCGCGGTCCACCCCGGTCTGTGGCATCCGGGCGTGCTCGCCAAAGGACCTCGTCCAGTACAACGACGGTTTCCGCACCGGGCTGATCGGCACCCCCGAGCAGATCGCCGTGGGGGTCCCCCCGGCCGAAGGCTGGGGGAGCATCGTCGCCTACAAGCAGCTCGGCGTCGACCTCTGTCTGCTCGGCTTCCTGCACTACCACGAGGAGGTCGAGTACTTCGGCAAGCGGGTGCTGCCCCTGGTCGGCGAACTGGAGGCGGGGCTCCCGGACCGCGCGCCCGAGTCCGCCCCGGCCCACGCCTGACCGTCCCCCCCCGCCGGGCGCCCGTCCCGCACGGGTACCCGGGCTCCCAGAAAGAGGCACCCATGGCCACCGTCCTCTCCGTCTCCGGCAGCCCCTCCGCCTCCTCCCGCACCGCGCGGCTGCTGCGCCATCTGGACCAGCGGCTGATCGCCCACGGACACGAGGTGATCCCCCTCGACGTCCGTACCGTCCCCGCCGAGGCGCTGCTCGGCGCGGACTTCCGGCACCCGGCGATCGTCGAGGCGACCGAGCTGTTCGCCCGCGCCGACGGTGTCGTCGTCGCCACCCCCGTCTACAAGGCGTCGTACTCCGGTGTGCTCAAGGCCCTCCTCGACCTGCTCCCGCAGTACGCGCTCACCGGCAAGACGGTGCTGCCCCTGGCCACCGGCGGTTCCACCGCGCATGTCCTCGCCATCGACTACGCGCTCCGCCCGGTGCTCAGCTCCATGGGCGCCGCCCACATAGTCCAGGGCTGGTTCACCCTCGACAAGGACATCACCGTACGCGAGGACGGCACGCTCGCCCTGGCACCGGCCACCGCCCAGGCGCTCACCCCGATCGTCGACGGGTTCTCCGCCGCGCTCGGCCGTCGGCCCGTCCTCGCCGCGGCGGGCTGAGCCGATGACCGCACATGTCATCAGCGACGAGGCGGAGGCCCTCGCCGTGGCTGCGGCCCTGGCCGAGGAGTTCCGGGCCGGGGCGGCCGAGCGGGACGCCGAACGCCGGCTGCCCCGCGCCGAGCTGGACCGGCTGTCGGCCTCGGGCCTGCTGGCCGTGACCGTCCCCGCCGAGTACGGGGGAGCGGACGTCAGCGCGCTGACCCTCGCCGAGATCTTCCGGCTGCTCGGCTCGGCCGACGCGAGCCTCGCCCAGATTCCGCAGAGCCACTTCGTGTACGTCAACGTGATACGTCGTCAGGGCACCGAAGAGCAGCGGAAGTTCTTCTTCGCCGAGCTGCTCGCCGGCAGCCGTCTCGGGAACGCGCAGTCCGAGGCGGGGACCAAGCACGTCCAGGACATCCGGACCCGGCTGGAACGCACGGCGGACGGCTCGTATGTGCTGCGGGGCGTCAAGCACTACTCGACCGGCGCCCTGTTCGCCGACTGGATCCCCGTCCTCGCCCGCGCCGAGGACGACAACCTGCACGTCGCCTACGTCCCCCGGGACGCGCCCGGCCTGACCGTCGTCGACGACTGGGACGGCATGGGGCAGCGTACGACGGCCAGCGGGACGGTCCGGCTGGACGGCGTCCCCGTGCCCGCCGACCGGGTGCTGCCTCACCATCTGACCTTCCAGGGACCTCAACTCCACGGCGCGGTGGCCCAGTTGCTGCACGCCGCGATCGACGCGGGGATCGCCGGGGCGGCGCTGGCCGAGGCGGCGGAGTTCGTGCGCACCAAGAGCCGGCCCTGGTTCGAGAGCGGGGCGGAGATCGCCGCCGAGGACCCGTTGCTGATCCAGCGGTTCGGCGAACTCGCCCTCCAGGTGAGGGCGTCCGAGGCGCTGCTGCGGGAGGGAGCCCGCGCGGTCGACGCGGCGGGCGCCCGGCTCACCGACGAGTCGGCCGCCGAGGCGTCCATCGCGGTGGCCGCCGCGAAGGTGCGGGCGGCCGAGGCGGCCGTGGCCGTCGCCGGGGCGCTCTTCGAGGTGTCCGGGACCCGCTCCGCGCTCAACTCTCTCAATCTCCACCGGTATTGGCGGGACGCCCGCACCCATACCCTGCACGATCCGACCCGCTGGAAGATCCAGCACATCGGCCGGTATGTGCTCAGCGGCACCCTGCCGCCCCGCCACGGCCTGCTGTGACGCCCTCAGGTCCCTCTCGATCGGAGAATCCCCTCGTGTCCCTCACCTTTCACTGGTTCCTGCCCACCAACGGGGACAGCCGCCACGTCGTCGGCGGCGGCCACGGCACCCCGGCGACGGTCTCCGGCCGGGACCGGCCGCCGACGGTCGCCTACCTGAGCCAGATCGCCAAGGCGGCGGAGGACCTCGGCTTCGTGGGGGCGCTCACCCCCACCGGCGCCTGGTGCGAGGACGCCTGGCTGACCACGGCCATGGTCAGCCAGCACACCGAACGGCTGAAGTTCCTGGTCGCCTTCCGGCCGGGCTTCGTCTCGCCCACGCTGGCTGCCCAGATGGCGACCACGTTCCAGCGGCAGACCGGGGGACGGCTGCTGCTGAATGTGGTGACCGGGGGCGAGAGTCACGAGCAGCGGGCCTACGGCGACTTCCTCGACAAGGACGCGCGGTACCACCGTACCGGCGAATTCCTGCAGGTCGTACGGAAGTTGTGGGAGGGCAAGACCGTCGACCTGGAAGGCGAGCACCTTCGGGTCGAGGACGCCAAGCTGGCACGGGTGCCGGACCCGGTTCCCGAGGTGTACTTCGGGGGGTCCTCGCCGGTCGCCGGGGAGGTCGCGGCCCGGTATGTGGATGTGTACCTGACCTGGGGGGAGCCGCCGGCCCAGGTCGCCGAGAAGATCGCCTGGATCCGCGGGCTGGCGGCGGAGCAGGGACGCACCCTGCGGTTCGGGATCCGGCTGCACGTCATCACCCGGGACACCTCGGAGCAGGCCTGGGCCGAGGCGAACCGGCTGCTCGACGGGTTCGACCCGGAGACCGTGCGGTCGGTGCAGACCGGGCTCGCCCGCAGTGAGTCGGCGGGGCAGCAGCGGATGCTGGCGCTGCACGGCGGCCGACGGGACGCGCTGGAGATCCATCCCAACCTCTGGGCGGGCATCGGACTGGTGCGCGGGGGCGCGGGCACCGCTCTGGTCGGCTCGCACGAGGAGGTCGCCGCGCGCATCAAAGAGTATGCGGCCCTCGGGATCGAGGAGTTCGTGCTGTCCGGGTATCCGCATCTGGAGGAGGCGTACTGGTTCGGGGAAGGGGTGCTGCCCCGCCTGGCCGCGGAGGGGCTGTGGCGGCATCCCTTCGGGAGGAACGACGCCCCCTCGGCACAGGTGCCGTTCGCGTCCTGACGGTCCGCGCGGGCTAGGTGTGCTGCACGGCGCGGGCGATGCCCGTGAGGTTGCCCTGTGCGGCGAGGATCTCCTTCCGGTCCGATCCGTCGAGACCGGCCGCGTAGACGCTCCCGGCCAGGTCGGTCACGTACATGTGGTCGCCGTCCGGGTCGAGGGCGATGCCGATGCCTTCCATGAGGTGGGTCAGCAGGATCTCGGACGTCCACCGCCCGTCCGGCGGATCGAGCGGGGAACGGTTGACGGTGTTGCCCTTCGGCGGGTCCCCGCGGTCCGTCCAGTACAACGTCCGCTCGTTGAGGTCGACTTCGAGGTCGATCGGTTCGGGCAGGTCCTCGAACAGCACCTCGATGTCGGTGCGCCGGGCCGCCGTCTCCCCGGCGGGCACGGCGAGTCCGGCCCGCAGGATCCTGCCGAGTCCGGCGTCGCTGGGACCCTTCTGGGACCAGTAGAGGTTGCCGCCGACGGGATCGACGGCTACGCCCACGCACCACTTGGTCTCGTCGCGGCTGTCCTCCTCGCCCTGCCCGGTCTGTACGAGGGTCTCGATGTGCGAGCCGTCGAGGTCGCAGCGCATCACCCGCATGCCCTCGCGGTCACCCCAGTACAGCTTCCCCTCCGCGGCCTCCAGATGGAGCTGCTTCGGCGTGTGCGTGGCGCCCTCGGGGACGACCGTCGTCCGGTTGCCGCCGTCCAGGTCCACGCGCTCGATCGAACCGTCGTTCTCCGACGGCACACCCATGTTCGTCCAGTAGATGTGGCCGGCCGACATGTCCACGGCGACGCCGTCGGGGATCCGGCACCCGGTGACGAGTACCTCCTTGTCGGAGCCGTCGGGGTTCACGGAGAACAGCCGGCCGCCGCCGCTCGCCTCCAGCACGAACAGCCTTTCCCTGTCGCCCATCACGTTCCCTCCTTCGTCTCCGGAGCGGTCGCCGTGCCGGTCGGGCCGGACGGGTCGTGCTGCGCGCGCACGGCCAGCAGGGCCGAGAGCATGGCGTCACGCCGGGTGGCCAGGTCGTCGACCGAGTGGCCGTCCGCCTCCTTGAGGACACCGCTCACGATGGTCTCCTCGAGTTCGGGCGTGAACTCGGGGGTGCCCAGCTTGTTCCAGGAGTCGACCATGACCGGCATGAGGGTCTCCATGAAGTGCTGGATACCGCCCTCTCCACCACCGAGGTGCCACAGCAGATGGGGGCCCATGACACCCCAGCGCAGCCCCGGCCCCCAGGACACCGCGTCGTCGGAGTCCGCCACATCGAGCACGCCCTCCTGGACCAGGTACACGACCTCGCGGTACAGCGCGGCCTGGATGCGGTTGGCGACGTGCCCGGGCAACTCCTTCTTCAGGTGGATCGGTTTCTTGCCGATCGAGGCATAGAACTCCATGGCGTCCCCGACCGTCTCCGGAGCGGTCCTCGTGCCGCCGACGACCTCGACCAGCGGGACGACGTGCGGGGGGTTGAAGGGGTGGCCGATGACGGTCCGTTCCGGGTGCCGGCACTCGGCCTGCATGACGCTCACGGTGATCGTCGACGAACTCGACGCGATGACGGCGTCCGGCGGTGCGGCGGCGTCCATGTCGGCGAACAACTTGACCTTGAGCTCCGGGCGTTCGGGGGCGTTCTCCTGCACGAAGTCGGCGTCCGCGAGGGCTTGACCCATGTCCGGGGTGAAACGGAGGCGTTCGGGGGAGGCGCCGGGCGCGAGTCCGATCGAGGCCGCCGTGTCCCACGCGTCTTCCACGTACGACCGCAGGGCCGCCTCCGCGGTCGGGGACGGGTCGGTCGCCGTGACGTCGAAACCGCGGACGAGATAGTGCGTCGCCCAGCTCGCGCCGATCGTCCCGGTCCCGACGATCGCCACACGGTGGACGGGCCTGTGCGTTGCCATGAGTGATCACTGCTCCTGAGGGTCCGAGAAGTGCGCGGTGTCCATGGGGCAACCCTCGGCCGCCGGGAGGGCCGGCACATCGGGCCGCGCGCCCAGGATTCGGATGCTTCCTTGGTACCGCGGCACAGGGCGTGCTCCGCGTTGGTACCCGGACACCAAATCGGTGGGCAACGTGGTGTTCCGCGCCCAGTGGCTGTGCCTGCGCTCCCTCCTAGCGTCGTTCGTACTGACTCCATCGGATCCGCGATCGGAAGGAACAGCAGATGAAGGCGACACACGGCGCACCGGTCGGCCAGGGCCAGGCTCTCCCGAGCCCCAACGGAAACTCGTCCGGGGTCGAGCCGCCTGTGCTGGGCGGACCGGAGTACTCCGACTACTTCCTTCTCGACAACCTGCTCACGGACGACCAGCGGGCTCTCAAGCAGAAGGTCCGCGAATTCATGGACCAGGAGGTCATCCCGGTCATCAACCCCTACTGGGAACGTGCGGAGTTCCCCTTCGAACTGGTCCCCAAGCTGGGGCAGCTGGACATCGCGGGCTTCCAGATCTCCGGTTACGACTGCCCGGGGATGAGCAATGTGACGGCCGGCCTGGTGATCCTCGAACTGGCCCGGGGCGATCTGAGCATCTCGACCATGATGGGCGTCCACTCGGCGCTGGCCATGACGTCGATCGCGCTGCTGGGCTCCGAGGAGCAGAAGCAGCGCTTCCTGCCGGCGATGGCTCGCATGGAGAAGCTCGGCGCCTTCGGCCTGACGGAGCCCACGCACGGCTCGGACGTGGTCAAGCTGGAGACGACCGCACACCAGGACGGCGACTCCTATGTCATCAACGGTCACAAGAGGTGGATCGGCAACGCGACCTTCGCCGACTACTCGATCATCTGGGCCCGGGGCGACGACGGGCATGTGGGCGGCTATGTGGTCGAGAAGGGCACGCCCGGGTTCGACGCGCAGGTCATCAAGGGCAAGACGGCGCTGCGCTGTGTCCAGAACGCACAGATCTCCCTCACCGACGTCCGGGTGCCGGCCGAGAACCGGCTGGCGAACGTCCACACCTTCCGCGACACCGAGAAGGTCCTGCTGGCCTCGCGCTTCTGCGTCGCCTGGGAGTCGATCGGGGCCGCCGTCGCCGGCTACGAGACGGCCCTGGCCTACGCCAAGCAGCGCAAGCAGTTCGGGATGCCGCTGGCCGCGTTCCAGCTCATCCAGTACCGGCTCTCCCGGATGCTCGCGGACATCACCGACATGCTGTGCATGCAGTTCCGGCTGAGCCAGCTCCTGGACGAGGGCGAGTACTCGATGCCCCGGGTCGCGCTGGCCAAGATGCACTACACCGAACGGGCCCGGGCCATCCTCGCCGACGCCCGCGACATGCTCGGCGGCAACGGGATCCTGCTCGACTACCACGTGGCCCGGCACCTGTGCGACATCGAGGCGATCGACACGTACGAGGGCACCGACACCGTGCAGGCGCTGATCGTCGGTCGTGACATCACCGGTTACAACGCCTTCGTGCCCGTGGCGCCCAGCCACCACTGACCCGGCGCGTGCCGCGGCGCCCCGCCAGGGCGGTCACCCGCCCGGGCGCCGCGCGCGACCCGCCGAGGGCACATCGAGGACAAGGAGTCGTCATGAGCAACACGCCCCTGCTGCAGGGACTGCACGTCGTCGATCTCGCGAGCTTCATCGCCGGGCCCGCCGCGGCCACCATCCTCGGTGACTTCGGCGCCGACGTCGTCAAGGTGGAACCACCGGGCGTCGGCGACGCCTACCGATCGCTCAGCCGTATGCCACCGAACCCCCGTGTCGAGGGCGTCAACTACCCCTGGCAGCTGGACAACCGCAACAAGCGCAGCATCGCCCTCAACCTGAAGTCGCCCGACGCCCGGGCCGTCGTGGAACGGCTGGTGACCTGGGCGGACGTGCTGGTGACCAACTTCCCGCCGCGCACCCGCGCCAGGCTGGGCCTGGAGTACGACGACCTGGCCCCGCTCAACGCCCGGCTGATCTACGCCGATGTCACCGGCTTCGGCGAGGAGGGCCCGGACGCCCACCTGCCCGGGTTCGACGTGACCGCGTTCTGGGCACGCAGCGGCCTCATGGACGTGACACGCCAGCACGACGCGCCGCCCGCGATCAACGCGTTCGGATCGGGCGACCACCCGACGGCGATCAGCCTGTTCGCCGGGATCATGACCGCGCTGTACCGGCGGGAGCGGACCGGCGAGGGCGCCCGCGTCACCGCGTCACTGGTCGCCGAGGGCGCCTGGGCGGCGGGCATGTGGCTGCAGGCCGTACTGGTCGGCGGCAAGGCACCCCGGCCGGTCGACCGGACCGACCCGCCGAACGCGCTCGCCAACGCCTACCGCACCGCGGACGACCGCTGGCTGCTGCTGGCCTTCGCCAACGAGGACAAGCAGGTCCCCCTGTTCCTCCAGGCCATCGGCCACCCCGAGGCCGCCCAGAACCCGCACTACGCCGACTCGCAGAGCCGCCGCGCCCACGCCGCCGAGATCGTGGGCGTGCTGGACAAGACGTTCGCGGCCCGTCCGCTGGCCGAGTGGCGTGAGGTACTCGACGCCGCGGGACTCACCTACGGAGTCGCCCAGACGATCGAGGAGTTCGCCCACGACCCCCAGCTCGTCGCCAACCGGATCCTGGTGCCGATCGACGACGGCAACGCGGAACCGCACCTGACGATCGACAGCCCCGTGCGGCTCGAGCAGGAGCCGAAGGTCCCCCCGCGCCCGGCACCCGACCTGGGCGAACACACCGATTCCGTGCTCCACGACCTCGGCTTCGACGCCGCCGGGATCGAGGAGCTGCGCAAGGCCGAGGCCGTCGGCTGAGGCCAACGGCTCCACGGCGCGAGGGAACAGCACGGCCAGCAGCGCGAAGGAGAGAAGGGAAACACGTCATGACCAAGGACTCGAACACACCGACCGTACGGACCGAGGAGATCGACGGCATCTTCGTGATCACGATCGACCGGCCCAAGGCCCGTAACGCCATCGACGGGGCCACCGCACGGGCCCTCGCCACCGCCGTCGACTACCTGGAGGCCCACGAGGACCTCAGGGTCGGCATACTCACCGGCGCCGGCGGTGTCTTCAGCGCGGGCATGGACCTCAAGGCCTTCGCGGCCGGAGACATGCCCATCATCGAGGGCCGGGGCTTCGCGGGCATCACCCGGGCCAAGATCTCGACCCCGCTCATCGCCGCCGTCGAGGGCTACGCGCTCGGCGGCGGAACCGAGATGGCGCTCGCCTGCGACATGATCGTGGCCGCGCGGAACGCCACCTTCGGCCAGACCGAGGTCCGTTACGGCATCGTGCCGCCCGAAGGGGGCATGGTCCGGCTCCCCGAGCGCATCCCGCACAACATCGCGCTCGAACTCCTGCTCACGGGCGAGTCGCTGCCCGCCGAGCGCGCCGAGCGGTTCGGCCTGGTCAACGAGCTCACCGAACCGGGCCAGGCCCTGACGCGGGCCCTGGAACTGGCCAGCAGCATCGCGCTCAACGCGCCTTTGGCCATCGAGGCCGTCAAACGCGTCGTCAACGAACGGCGGGCCTTCAGTGACCAGGACGCCTTCGTCGACCAGGACCTGATCACCGCACCCGTACTGGCGTCCCACGACGCCCAGGAGGGCGCCCACGCCTTCGCGGAGCGACGCCAACCGCACTGGCAGCGCCGCTGACCCGACATCCCTGAGTGCCCGGCCACTTCACTCGGCGCTCGTGCGCAGGAGCGCCGAGCCGAGGTACCGGACGGCGCGCAGCGCGATCTCCAGATCGGTGTGTTCACTCTGCACCGGATGGCCGATCATTTCCTCGGCCTTTCGGATGCGGTATTGCACCGTGTTCTTGTGCAGAATCTGCGAGGCGGCGGTGGCGGTGTAACTGCACCCGCTGTCGAGGAAGATCTGGGCGGTCTCCCGAAGCCGTGCGCTGTTCTCGTCGTCGACGGCCAGCGGACCGAGAATTCCCCACACCCACGCGCGGATGTCGTCGATGTTCGTGGCCATCAGGGCGATGGGGGCGACGGTGGAGAATTCGGTGAAACGGGGGACCGGGTCGGCCACCGCCGCGAGTTCCTGCGCGCGCAGTGCCTGCCGGTGCGTGATACGGAATCCCTCGATTCCGTATCCCACGCTCCCGGCACATATGTGCAGGGAGGGATCACCGCGCTCCAGCACGTCCGACACCTCTTGCCACGGGACGTCGCTGTGCGCGCCCAGCGGCAGCCAGCTCCAGGACACCATCGCGTCCCGGGGGACGAACAGCGGCCTGGAGGTGCAGTTGAGCCGCTGGGCGATCTCGTCGGTGATCCGGTGCAGCCGGGCGAGTCCGGCACCCTCGACGGTCAGGGTGGGCAGCCACGCCACCAGCCCGAGATGATTCTGCCGAAGCCGGTAACCGAGCGACGGTTCCACCGAGTTGAGGTCGACGTCCCGCGTGGCGAGGATGTCGCGCACGCGGGCGGCGCGCGCCGCGGTCTGGCTGAGCAGCCAGTTGTCCCGTTCATGTTGGTAGATCGCGATGACCTGCTCGGTGACCCGGTCGATGTAACCGAAGCTCACGTGCAGCATGCGCCGGTTGGTCGTGACGGCCAGCTCCTCGTCGGCGTTCTGCCGGTTGAGCTCGTCCAGACACCACTGCAGAAAACGCCAGTGCCCGATCCTGTAGGCCCTGATCAACGCGCTGAGGGGAATTCCCCGCTGCGCCAGTCTCCGAGCGTACTCAAGCGCGGCCGCGGGCGCCTCGACCTTCTCCAGAGAAATTTCGTTCTCGAAAACATGCAACAGCGTGCCGGCGTTTTCCGCGACGCTCGCGTGGAGCATTTTGACAATGGTCGAGTCGCCCCTGAGTTCCGCTATCTCGGCTAGAACATACTGCCCGATGTCGTTGCCGACCTCCGGGAGATGTGACCCTACGTTCGCTGCGACCACGGACAGTTGCTTGGCGGCTTCTGGGTGCTCCGGAGTCATTCCTCAAAGCTACTCGCGGAATGGTCCAGCGGCACCAATTCGGGCCCCGGGGTCGTATCGCGGGCCCAGTGATTTCCGTGCGCCGCGCGCCTAGCGTCGGCTCACATGAACCTCGCACACCACGTGGTCGACAGCGCCCGGACGTATCCGGACCGCCCCGCGCTCCGCCTCGGGGACGCCACTCTCTCCTATCGCACGCTGGACCGGCGCAGTGCGCGCATGGCGGGGCTGCTGCGCGATCGTGGCGTGCGGCCCGGCGACCGAGTCGCGATCATGCTGCCCAACGTGCCGGAGTTCGCCCTCGTGTACTACGGCGTACTCCGGGCCGGTGGCGTCGTCGTGCCCATGAATCCCCTGCTCAAGTCCCGCGAGGTCGCCTATCACCTCGGCGACTCGGGTGCCCGGCTGCTGTTCGTCTGGCACGACTTCGCCGACGAGGCACGGGACGGTGCGCAGCAGGCCGACGCGGAGACGGTCGTCGTCGATCCCGGCTCGTTCGACGAACTGCCGGACGCCACCGCGCTGTCGGCGGACCTGACGGACCGTCATGACGACGACACCGCGGTCGTTCTCTACACCTCGGGGACGACCGGTCAGCCGAAGGGCGCCGAACTGACCCACGCCAACCTCGCCGGCAACTGTCACACCGTGGCCACCGAGCTGCTCCGTCTCACGGCCGACGACGTGATCTTCGGCGGGCTGCCGCTGTTCCACGCCTTCGGGCAGACCTGCACCCTCAACGCAGCCGTGGCCTCCGGCGCGTGCCTCACGATGCTCCCGCGCTTCGACGCGGCGCAGACCCTGTCGATCGTCGAGAAATACGGGGTGACGGTCTTCGCCGGGGTGCCGACGGTGTACAGCAGGCTGGTGCGGGAGCCCGGCAAGGAGGCCTACGACGTCTCCCGGCTGCGGGTGTGCCTCGCCGGCGGTGCCGAGATGCCCGTCCAGGTGCAGCTCGACTTCCGGGCCGCGTTCGGCTGCGCCGTGCTCGAAGGCTACGGGCTGTCGGAGACCTCGCCCGTCGTCGCGGCCAACACCCTGCGGGCCGGGCCCAGGCCCGGTTCGGTCGGCGTCCCGATATCGGGGGTCCAGGTACGGGTGGTCGACGTCGACAACGGCCGGGAGGTACCGCGGGGGGAGGCCGGCGAGATCGCGGTCCGCGGACCCAACGTGATGAAGGGGTACTGGCGGCGCCCCGCGGAGACGGCCGCCGCGATCAGGGACGGCTGGTTCCGCACCGGCGACCTCGGCCGGCTGGACCAGGACGGGTATCTCTGGATCGTCGGACGGAAGAAGGACGTGATCATCCGGGGCGGGTACAACGTGTACCCCCGTGAGATCGAAGGCGTGCTGTACGAGCACCCGGCGGTCGCCGACGCCGCGGTCGTCGGCATCCCCAGCCCCGATCTGGGCGAGGAGGTGGGCGCGGCGGTCGTGCTCCGGCCGGGTGCCCGGACGACCGCCGAGGAACTGCGTGCCTACGTCAAGGGCCGGGTCGCCGCCTACAAGTACCCGCGGAAGGTGTGGCTCGTGGACACCCTGCCCAAGGGGCCCACCGGCAAGATCCTCAAGAGGGAGATCGTGCCGCCGGCCGACGTGTCCGGAGCGTCGGCCCGGCCCGGCCGGATCACATGAAGGGGCAAGCGACCGGACCGGATCGGGCGGGGCGGGCCCGATCCCCCGCGATGCCGTGCCCGAACCGGTGCCGCGGGCCCCCGGACGGCGCGCGGAGGCTGGTACGCTCCCGAAATGACCACCTCCGACGCGTCGCCGGGGACCGGCGAGCCGGCCGATCCGTGGCTCACACCGGCCGAACTGGCCGCATGGATGTCGGTGGTACGGCTCATCACCCGCCTGCCCTGGGCCCTGGACACCCAGTTGCAGCGGGACGCGGATCTGAGCATGGTCGAGTACATGGCCCTGGCGATGCTCTCCGAGGCCCCCGACCGGACCCTGCGCATGAGCACCCTGGCCGAGGTCGTCAACTCGTCCCTGTCCCGGCTGTCGCACCTGGTGAAACGGCTGGAGAAGCGCGGTTACGTCCGACGTGAACCGGACCCCGACGACGGACGTTTCACCAACGCCGTGCTGCTGCCCGACGGCATACGGAAGCTGGAGTCGGCCGCGCCGGGCCACGCGGCCCACGTCCGGCATCTCGTCGTGGACAACCTCTCTCCCGAGCGTCTTCGCCGGCTGGGCCAGGACGCCGAGCGCATCCTCCAGCGCGTCGACTCGCCCGTGCGCTGAGCACGGCACGATGACTTGAGGATTAACGCGAAGGGCGCTACTGCGCGCGGCCCGCGTCCCCGAGTTCCTTGAGCAGGAGGGTCAGGGTCGCGAGACGGTCGGGACCGAGGAGCTCCTCGATCCAGCGGCTCGTCTCCCGCACCTGCTCGCGGCCCAGCGCCGCCCGCTCGCGCCCGGCGCCGGTCAGCGTGATCAGCTGCCGGCGGCGGTTGTCGGGATCCGTGTTCTTGGTGACGAGGCCACGCGCCACCAGCCGGTCGAGCAGGGGAGTGAGCGTCGACCGGTCGATCGCGGCGTGCGCGCCGAGGGACTTCTGATCGAGGCTTCCCTGCTCGTCGAGGACGTGCAGCACGGCGAACTGTGGCGGTGTGAGGTCGCCGCCGCTGTGCAGCTGCCACGAGGCGTTCACCGCCTGCGAGGCGCGTCGTAGCTGGTGGGCCATGCCGTCTTCCAGCGTCCCGTCGTATCGCGCTCCTGTCGTCATGCGCCCAGGTTACCTCCGCCTACTGTCATTCCGTACACGGATCATTTGCCATCGCAAGCCGCGTGCTCTACGTTATTCCGTGTACGGACTTACCGCGTACGGAAGGTTTTGTTCATGCCTCGACGAGTGATCTTGGGGATGACCGGGGCGACCGGCGCCGTCCTCGGTGTCGAACTGCTGCGCCGGCTGCGGGAGCAGCCCGACGTGGAGACCCATCTCGTGCTGTCCCAGTGGGCCAGGGCGACCATCCATCTGGAGACCGACCTCTCGGTCCGCGAGGTCACCGACCTCGCGGACGTGACCTACGCGTGGAACGACCAGGGTGCGGCGATCTCGTCCGGGTCGTTCCCGGTGGACGGGATGATCGTCGCGCCGTGCAGCATGAAGACCCTCGCCGGGATCCGCACCGGGTACGCCGACGGCCTCATCCCGCGCGCCGCCGACGTCACGCTGAAGGAACGGCGTCCCCTGGTGCTGGTGCCGAGAGAGACCCCGCTCAGCGAGATCCATCTGGAGAACATGCTGGCGCTCTCCCGGATGGGGGTACGGATAGTGCCTCCGATGCCGGCCTTCTACAACCGCCCGACGACCATCGACGACCTGGTCGGGCACATCGCCGTCCGGGTGCTGGACCAGCTCGGCATCCAGGTGCCGTCCGCGCAGCGCTGGGACGGGATGCCCCGCCCCTCGGAACCGAAAGGTGCAATCAACTGATGTCCGAAACCACTGACTTCCGGTCCTACCTCGCCAGGCTCGAAGAGCTGGGCGACCTCCAGCGCATCTCGCGCGTGGTCGATCCGGACCTGGAGGCGTCCGCCGTCACCCGGCGCTCCACCGAGAACGGCCGCCCCGCCCCCTTCTTCGAGCACCTCAAGGGCGCCGGCGAGGGCTTCCGCATGGTCGGCGCCCCGGGAGCGCTGTCGAGCATCCCCGGACATCCGCTGGCCCGGATCTCCCTCTCGCTCGGCCTGCCGTACACGACGACCGCCGCCGAACTCGTCGAACGACTCGCCCAGGCCGGCACCGGGGAGCTGCTCCCGCCCAGGCGGGTGACCGGCGACGGCGCGCCCTGCAAGCAGCACGTCCTTACCGGCGACGAGGCCCGGCTGGACCGGTTCCCGATCCCCGTCGTACACGAGGGCGACGGCGGCCCCTACGTCAACACCTGGGGCGTGATCGTCGCCAGGACCCCCGACGGCCGGTGGACCAACTGGTCCATCTCCCGGATCATGATGATCGACGGCCGGCACATGACCGGACTGGTCCTGCCCGGCCAGCACCTCGGCATGATCTGGCGCGAATGGGAGGCCATCGGCCAGCCGATGCCCTACGCCCTGTTCCAGGGCGGCGACCCCGGCGCCGCCGTCGTCGGCGGCATGACCGTACCCACCGAGGTCGACGAGGGCGCCTACCTCGGCGCGCTCCTCGGCCGCCCCGTCGACGTCGTCAAGTGCGAGACCAACGACCTCGAGGTCCCGGCCTCCGCCGAGGTCGTCATCGAGGGCCACCTCTCCGCCACGCGGGACGCGGTCGAAGGCCCGTTCGCCGAGTTCCACGGCTGGGCACTGCCCGAGACCTCACCCCAGCCGCTCTTCGGCATCGAGGCCATCACCTACCGCAGCGACCCCATCTGGCCGCTCGCCCCCGCCGGCCGGCCCGTCGACGACTCCCACGTGGCACCCGCCGCCGGGATCTCCGCCGAGGTCGTCTCGGAGCTGCGCAAGGCCGGACTCCCGGTCACCACAGCCTGGCTGCCGCTCGGCGCCGCCTGCTTCTGGACCGTCATCACCGTCCCCTCCGACTGGCGTGACCTGCTGCCGGACATGGACACCGCTCGCTTCGTCCACCGCATCGGCGAGGTCCTCAACGGCACCCGGGTCGGGCGGCTCTCCCCGGTCGTCTACGTCCTCGACGACGACGTGGACCCGGCCAAGGACGCGGACCTGCTGTGGGCACTGGCCACCCGCGTGCATCCCACCCTCCGCCAGGAACAGTGGCACGGCCCGATCATGCCCTGGTACCCGTGCTTCACCGAAGAGGAACTCCACAACGGCTGGGGAGCAGTCGTCGTCCACGACGCACTGCTCCCGGCGGAGGGCCACGGCCGCGCCCGGCAGGCCACCTTCGACGGCGTCTTCCCGGCCGACGTGCGCGCCAAGGTCCTCGCCGCCGAAGCCGAAGCCGAAGCCGAGGGCGGAGCCGATGCCGGAGCCGCCCCGGGCGCCTGACGGGCCGGCGCACCGGGGCAGCCCTGTCGGGTCACAGCACCGGGAGCAGCTCCATGGTCGGCAACGGCCGGGGATGGAAGAGCCGCAGCCGGTGCACCCGTCCGGCCTCGTCCAGCGTCATCAGCCAGGCCACCGTGGGCGGGCAGTGCTCCGGGTTGTCGGACGGATTGACGATGTCCATCTCCCAGACGGCCAGCGTCCGTCCGGCGACCGCATGGGCGAGCCGCTGTCGTACCCCGGCCTCGATGTCGCCGTCCATGGCACGGACCAGGAGGTCGCCGCCGCCGACCCGGTCGGTCCCCCTGAGCAGCGCGATCTCCGGCGACCAGCGCTCCGTGAGGAGCCGGGCGAAGTGCCCGCTCTCGGCGGCGGCCAGCGTCTCCCGGGCCTGGGTCCGGGTCTCCCGGGCGCGCCGGCCGGTGTCGCCGTGCGCGGTGTCCGCAGTGGCGGCCAGCGCGGCCGCGAGCTTGGCCCGGCCCTGGCTGAGCCTGCTGCGGACGGTGCCGACCGGGACCCCGCAGGCATGGGCGATCTGCTCGTAGGAGCTGACCCCGGTGGTGAAGTGGCGCAGCACCAACGGCAGCCGCAGCACCGGGGTCAGCTCCTCCAGGGCCTCCCAGACCCAGTCCCGCAGCGCGCTCTCTTCGAGCCACTGCTCCGGACCGGCCTCCGTGGCCGGCAGGTGCAGGCCCTCGTCCACCGGGCGGGCGGGAACCGCGGCCCGCAGCAGGGAGCGGGCCGCATTGCGGACGATCATCCGCAGCCATGCGCCGACCGCCCCCGGATCGCGGACGTCGCCGATCCGCCGCAGTGCGGTCAGGGCCGCTTCCTGGAGTACGTCGTCGGCGTCCGGGCCCGGCCCCAGGATGCTCAGCGCCACCGCGCGCATCCCCGCACGATGGCGTTCGAGCAGCAGACCGAGGGCGGTCACCTCGCCGGCCTGCGCGGCAAGAGTGAGCGCCGTGTCCTCGGCGAGGGCGGCCTCGGCGGTCTCCCGGATCATGCGGGCCGCCCCGGGAAGACCACGCGGAGGCTTTGGACCCTTCGGTCGGGCCTGCGGATCATGAGCCAGGCGAGGGTCGGCGGGCAGGGATGCGGGATGCCGTCGGGATTGACGGTCGTCATCTCCCAGATGGTGATGTCCGGGCTGGCCACCACATGGCGCAGGTGCTGGGTGATCCCGCTCTGCCGGGTCCGTTCCATGGCCGGGAAAGGGTGGCAGCGTTCGCCCGGCGTGCGGAGTACGCCGACCAGTTCGGTCTCCGCCGGCCACAGCTCCAGGATCTCCCTGGGCTGACGGCCGCGCAGCGCGCCGTCCAGCGTGAGTTCGGCCTCCTTGCGGCTGTCCTCGACGAGACGGGACGCGTCGTCGTGGGCCTCCGTGGCGGTCCTCAGCAGCACCTCGGCGAGCTTTCCCCGGGCCTGGCTGAGCCGGCTGCGGACCGTCCCGACCGGTATCTCGCAGGCGCCGGCAATCTCCTGGTAGGAGGTGATGCCGCTGAAGTGCCGCAGCATCAGCACCAGCCGCAACTGCTGCGGCAGTTCCGTCATCGCGTTCCAGATCCAGTCCCGCATGGCGTGCCGGTCGACGACCCGCTCCGGGTGCGACGACTCGTCGGTGCCCGTGTCCAGCCGGTCGAGCCGGTCCAGACCGGGTGTCTCCCGGCCGGTGCGCAGCCGCATACGGGAGGTGTTGCGCACGATCGCGCGCAGCCACGCGCCGACGGCCGCCGGATCGCGGACGTCGCCGATCCGCCGTAGCGCGGTGACCACGGCGTCCTGCACCGCGTCCTCCGCGTCGGGGCCGTAGCCGAGCAGGCTCAGCGCCACCGCGCGCATCGGCGCCTGGTGGCGGGCCAGCAACAGCCCGAGGGCCGCAGTCTCTCCGGACTGGGCCCTGCGGGTGAGTTCCTCATCCGTGGGGGGATCGAGAAACACCATGAAGCGAATGCCTCCATGCGGACGTGTACTGATGGTGGGGGGACTTTCGTACAGGCGGGTGCGCCGGACACAACTCCCGGCGCACCCAGTGTGACGGAGTTCCTGCTAGGCCTCTTCGGTGAGCTCCGGCAGCCAGCTTCCGTGGAAACCGGCCGGGACGGCGTACGGCAGCTCCACCACCGCCTGGACGGAGAGTTCCCGCGCGTCGAGGACGAGCAGTTCGCCGGCCTCGCCGTCGTCGTTCGAGACGAGGGACAGCAGCCAGCCCTCGTCCTCGCTCCTGCCGTCCGCCGCCGGGACGAACACGGCCTCGCCCGCGTAGCGGGCGCCGGGCGTCGCGTGCAGCTCACTGCCCCCGCCCGTCAGGTCGTGCTTGGCGATGCCGTCGCCCGAGACGGTGTACAGATACCGGTTCGCGCGGCCGGTGAGGGTCTCGTTGTGGGTGGGGAACTCGGCGTCCCGGTCGTCCAGCTGGGACTCGGTGACCCGTCCGGTCGCCGGGTCCAGCGCCCAGCGGTACAGCACGGCGGTCGCGCCGGTGTGACCCGGTTCCGGTACGACGGCCGGGCCGGAGGGCCCGCCGATGTCGCCCCAGGCGTGGTCGAAGCCGAGGCGGTCGTAGCGCACCGCGTCGAGGACGATCCGCCCCCGCTCGTCCTCGTGGGCGTTGCCGACGTGGAAGACGTAGCAGGGATCGATGTCGAACCAGCGCACGTCGGTGCTTCCGGGGGTGCGGGACATGATGCCGAGCCGGGCGCCGTAGCCGTCGTCCCATCGGTAGGGCATGCCGCCGCGTCCGGCGAGGTCCGGGTCGAAGGCGACGGGCAGGTCCATCCACACGATGTGGTGCTCGGTGATGGCGAAGTCGTGCATCATCGTCGGCCCCGGCACCGCTATCGGCCGGCTGTCGAGCAGTTCCCCTTCCGCGGTGACCCGGTGGTAGGTGAGATAAGGCGGGGCAAACCCGGTACCGAACAGGTGCAGTTCACCGGTGATCGGATCCTCTTTCGGATGGGCGGTCATCGAGGTGGTCAGCCGGCCTCCGAAGTCGTAGGGGCCGACGGTCTCCAGCGACGGGGTGACCCAGTAGGGCAGGCCGACCTCGCACAGGGCCAGCACCGTGTCCGCGTGCCGGATGACATGGGTGTTGCCGGGCGTCGCGGCCAGGTCGACGCTGCCGTCCTCGCGGACGAACGGATGCCCCTCCAGCTCTCGGGTGCGGATCCACCGGTTGCGGTACCACTCGGCGTGGCCGTCGCGCAGCCGGATGCCGTGCAGCATGCCGGGGCCGGTGAACCAGTGCCCCTTGTCCTCGCCGGGCAGCGGGTTGGGGCCGTTGCGCAGATAACGGCCGTCCAGGTCGGGCGGGAGGGTGCCGCGCACGGTGAGGTCGTGGGCGCTGTGCTCCTCGGGAACCGGGGCGAAGCGGCCCCGCAGGTACAGGGGGAGGGTGGTCTCTTCGGTCATGCTGCTTTCCTTGTCGGGCCCGGCAGGGCGCTGCCGGCCGCGTTCTCGATCAGGCCGGACGGCCGCGGCGATGGGTTCCGCGGCCGCCCGCTGCGGACGGTCAGACGGTGGACGTCAGGCCCTGGGACTCCAGCAGGCGCCGCTGGGCCCGCTCGGGGTACACCTTCGTGAAGACGATCGGGCCGACCAGGCCGATGACATGGGCGGTGATGCCCACCCACGCCGGGGCGTCCACGGCGTTGCCGATGGCCAGGCTCACCGCGATGAAGGTGAAGCCGGCTCCCCAGGCACTGGTGATGTGGTTGTTGACCTGGAGGAACTCCGGCATGTCCCAGTACTCGCGGGGCGTCTGGCGCTTGGCGATGCCCAGTGTGAAGGGACGGCGGATCGCCAGGGAGCCCCAGGCGGTGGCGCCCAGCCAGACGAACGAGAGGACGTCGGAGTGGTCCTGGAGCGACGAGTCCGGGTCCGCGACGGAGACGGCGCCGATGACGACGAAGTACACGATGGTGCTGGCCTCGAGGATCAGCGCGTCGAGGTCGACCCCTCGACGGAGGTCCTGGATCAGGAGCAGCAGCCCCGAGACGAGACCGCCGAGCGCACCCCAGCGCCAGTCGACGACGCCCGAGACGACACCGGCGACGATCCAGGGGACGAAGCCGCGCAGATAAGCCACAAAACCCATTGAGTTGTTCCTTGCTGAATGGACGGGACGGCCCCGGAGGGGGGTTGCTCCGCAGCCGCTCTGTGAACCGAACGCGGACTAGATGCAGGGCGAGAGCCAAAGTTCGACGCCGGGAGTGTGACCCTCGCCACAGCGTGGTTACGGTGGCCGGGCAGCGGCCCGCCAGGTGTCGCCGCCCGCCCGCCGGCTGCGTCCGCTGCCATACTGACCGGCGTGATGCGTGCGGGGGCATGGCGGGACAGCCGACGTCGGATGCTGCGCCGGATCGCGCAACGGCCGTACGCCTGGGCCGTGTTGCTCGGGATCCTCGCGGTCACCGAGTCCCTCGCGGAGTTCGTCGCCGGACACGGCTCCGTCCCCCGGATGTTCGCGGACCGCGCCTCCGGCGGATCCGGCGGAGTGCAATTCGCTCTGGTCGTAGGTCTGTTCTGCCTGTCGACGGCGCTACCACTGGCGTTCTTGCGCCCGTTGACGGCCGCTGTCACGGTCACCGCCGCGAGCCTCGGCTCCTTCACGATCCTCCACACCCTGACGGTCGCGGGTTTCGCCGCCCAGACCGTCGCCCAGTACCGGCTGGCCCGTACCGGCTCCGCGCTGTCCGCGCTGCTCCTCGGCGCACCGTTCCTCGCCCTGGCGCTGGCGTCGTCCGCGGACACCCGTGCGGTGCTGCTGGCGGTCCTCGCCCCCTGCGCCGCCTGCGCCGGACTCGCCGGGCGGGCCGCCGACCACGACCGTGAACACACCGCCGTACGCCGGGTCATGGCCGTGACCGAGTGGGAGAACGCGGCGCGCGGCGAGCGGGCCCGGATCGTCCGCGAACTCCACGACGTCGTCGGCCACCACCTCTCGATGATCGCCGTACAGGCCGAGACGGCCCGGGTGGCCACCCCGGGCATGCCCGCCCAGGGCGCCGAACGCCTCCTCGGCATCGGGGACACCGCCCGCGCCGCGCTCACCGAGACGCGCCGGCTGCTCGGTGTCCTGCGTGAGGACACCGGGTCCGGTACCGGCGGCGAGCGCAGTCCCCAGCCGGACCTCGGCCACCTCAACGAACTTCTGGACGAGGCCCGTACGGCCTCCGGCGCCACCGTCCGCCTGGTCCTCAGCGGTTACCCCCGCGCCCTCGACCCCGGTGTCGAACTCGCCGTCTACCGCATCGTCCAGGAGTCCCTCACCAACGCCCGCAAACACGCGCCGGGCGCCGCCGTGGACGTCGAACTGCACTACGCCGACGACCGCCTGCACCTGCGCGTCCGTGACAACGGCCCCGGTCCCGCCCCGGGGCGAACGGCCGACGGACACGGCCTGCTGGGCATGCGGGAACGGGCCGCCACGGTGGCCGGCGAGGTCCGCACCGGCACGCCGGACGCCGGCGGTTTCCTGGTGGCGGCCCGCTTCCCGGTCCCGCCACCCGACGGCCTCGAGGCCCGCACGGAAGAGAGCGCATGAACGACACCACCCCGCCGGTCCGCGTCGTGATCGCCGACGACCACCTGGTCGTCCGGACCGGCTTCGGCGCACTGCTGGACTCCCAGCCCGACTTCACCGTCGTCGGCACCGCGTCCGACGGCACCGAGGCGGTCCGCGTCTGTCACGAGACCCGCCCGGACGTCGTCCTCATGGACATCCGTATGCCGGGCCTCGACGGCATCGAGGCCACCCGCCGGCTCCTCGGCACCGCACCGGAGCGGCCGGACGGACCCCGTGTCCTCATCCTCACCACCTTCGACCTGGACGAGTACGTCTACGACGCCCTGCGCGCCGGGGCCAGCGGCTTCCTCCTCAAAGAGGTCACCGCGGAGCGGCTCTTCGACGCCGTACGGGTCGTGGCGGCCGGCGACGCGCTGCTCGCACCCGGCATCACCCGCCGGCTGATCAGCGAGTTCGCCCGGCTGCCCGCCCGCGCCGCCGCGAGCACCCCGCCGGCCCGGCCGGGCACGCTCACCGCCCGCGAGACCGAGGTCCTGCTGCTCGTCGCCGAGGGGCTGTCCAACCCGGAGATCGCGGCCCGGCTCGTCGTCGGCGAGGAGACGGTCAAGACCCACGTCAGCCGGATCCTCGCCAAGCTCGGGCTGCGCGACCGCACCCAGGCCGTCATCGCCGCCTACGAGTCGGGACTGGTCATCCCCCGTGCGAGGGACGGGAAAGCTGGCTCCCAGGGGTGACGCGACCGGCCTTCGCGCTTCCTAGCCTGGCGGGCATGGAAACGACGATCGAGGTCAGGGACTTACGCAAGCGCTTCGGGCGTGTGCAGGCCCTGGACGGCATGGAGTTCACCGTCCGGCCCGGACAGGTCACCGGCTTCGTCGGCCCGAACGGCGCCGGCAAGTCCACCACGATGCGGGTGATCCTCGGCCTGGACCGGCCCGACCGGGGCAGCGCACTGGTCGGCGGCCGCCGCTACCAGGAACTGCGCACCCCCTTCACCCACATCGGGGCGCTGCTCGACGCCGCCGCCGTCCAGCCCGCCCGCACCGCCCGCCACCATCTGCTGTGGCTGGCGCACTCCCAGGGCCTGCGCGCCGGACGCGTCGCCGAGGTGCTCCGGCAGGTCGGCCTGGAGGACGTGGCGAACCGGAAGGCGGGCGGCTTCTCGCTGGGGATGCGGCAACGGCTCGGCATCGGGGCCGCCCTGCTCGGCGACCCACCCGCGATCATGCTGGACGAGCCGTTCAACGGCCTCGACCCGGAGGGCTTCCGGTGGATGCGCGGCTTCCTCGCCTCCCTCGCCGGACAGGGCCGGGCCGTCCTGGTCTCCAGCCACCTCATGGGCGAACTCCAGGACACCGCCGACCATGTCATCGTCGTCGGCCGGGGCCGGGTCGTCGCCGACATGAGCGTGCGTGCACTCCTGGAGTCGGTCTCCCGGGGACAGGTCACCCTGCGCACCTCGGAGCGCACCCGGGCCATGACCGTCCTCGCCCGCTCCGGCGCCACCGTCAGCTCCACCGGACCCGACACGGTCACCGTCACCGGTCTTGCCGCAGAGAACGTCGTCTCGCTCCTGACCGGCCACCACGTCCCGTTCGCCGAGGTCGCCGCGCACCGCGCCTCCCTCGAAGAGGCCTACATGGAACTGACCCGTGACGCCGTCCAGTACCGCGGGACCCTCCCCGAGGAGGCGGGCCGATGACCACCGCCGCCCTCGGCGGGTTCGGCGCGCTGCTGCACGCGGAGTGGACCAAGTTCCGTACCGTGCGCGGCTGGTGGGTGAGCTGCTGCGCCGCCGTCCTCCTCGTCTGCCTGGTCGGACTGCTCGCCACCGCCGCCGGCAACGCGGCCGCCGACGGCGGTTCGTCCCTGCCCGTCGGCCCCGGCGGCGAAGCCGTCAACGACGACTTCTCCTTCGTGCACCAGCCCCTGAGGGGCGACGGCACCCTCACCGTCTCCGTGACCGCGCTGACCGGCGTGATCGCCACCGACCCCGGCCGCACCGAACCCGGCCTCGCGCCCTGGGCGAAGGCCGGCATCATCGTCAAGGACGGCCTGGAACAGGGGTCTTCGTACGCGGCGGTCATGGTCACCGGCAGCCACGGCGTGCGGATGCAGTACGACTACACGCACGACGTGGCCGCGCCGGCGGGCGAGGTCTCCGCACGGTCGCCGCGCTGGCTCAGGCTGCGGCGCGCGGGCGACGTCCTCACCGGCTACCGGTCGGCCGACGGCCGCACCTGGACCGAGGTCGGCACCGCGCGGCTCGCCGGGCTCCCCGACACCGCGCAGGTCGGGCTGTTCGTGACCTCGCCGGCGGCCGAGCGGTCCACCGGGACCGGCGCCGGGTTCGCGCCCGCGGTGGCCACCGGGACCTTCGGGCAACCCGCCCTGGGCGGGCACTGGACGCCAGGCGGTTGGCGGTACCGCCAGGTGGGCGAGGGCGCGGGGGTCTCCGGCAGCTACACCCAGGACACCAAGGGGCAGGCCACCCCGTCCGGTACCGGTTTCACGGTCACCGGGGCCGGGGACATCGCCCCGGTGGTGGGCGGCCCGGCCGCCAGCGGTGTGCGCAGCATCGAGAACTTCCTGGTCGGCGCGTTCGCCGGACTCGTCGTGGTCGTGGTGGTCGCCGCCGGATACATCACCGCCGAGTACCGGCGCGGACTGATCGGCCTCACCCTGGCCGCCGGCCCCCGCCGGGGCCGCGTCCTGGTGGCCAAGGCCCTCGTGGTGGGCGGGGTGGCCTTCCTCGCCGGGACGGTCGCCGCCGCCGTGATGGTGCCGCTGGGCGGACGGCGCTCGCGGGCCGCGGGCTTCCCGGTGCTCACCGTGCCGGCCGGCACCGAGGTGCGGGTCGTCGTCGGCACCGGGCTGCTGCTGGCCGCGGCCGCCGTCTTAGCCCTCGGTGTGGGCACGGTCCTGCGGCGCGGTGCCGTCGCCATCACCGTGGTCGTCGTCTCCATGGTCCTGCCGTACCTGCTGGCGACGGCCTCCGTACTGCCCGACGGGGCGGCCGAGTGGCTGCTGCGGGTCACCCCGGCCGCCGGCTTCGCCGTCCAGCAGAGCCTCGTGCGCTACGACCAGGTGGTCACTGTCTACGCGCCGTCGTCGGGTTACTTCCCGCTCACACCCTGGGCCGGTTTCGCGGTGCTCTGCGCCTACGCGGCCGTCGCGTTCGGCACCGGGGTCGTGCTGCTGCGCCGGAGGGACGTATGAGGCGCGCCGGGCACGCGGAGTGGACGAAGCTGCGCACCGACGCGGCCAACGTCCGGCTGCTGCTGGGCGTGATCGCGCTGACGGTGGCGGTGGGTGCCGGGGTGGCGTCGACGTCCCGGTGCGATGCCGCCGGCTGCGGCGGTGACCCGGCGCGGCTGTGCCTGACCGGGGTCATGGTCGGACAGGTCGCGGTCGCGGTCGTCGCCGTCCTCATGGTCGGCAACGAGTACGGCACCGGCATGATGCGCACGACCCTCACGGCGGTCCCGCGCCGGCTGACGGTCCTGTCCGCCAAGGCCGCCGTCCTCACGGCGGTCACACTGGCGGCCGCGACCGTCTCGGTGCTCGGCTCGCTGCTGATCGGGCGGCTGGCCGGGCCGGGCCGGGGCTTCACCCAGGCACACGGATACCCGGCCCTGTCGCTGACCGACGCAGCGACCCTGCGGGCCGCGGTCGGCTCGGTCCTCTACCTGGTTCTGATCGGCCTGCTGAGCCTGGGCCTGGCGCTCGCCGTGCGGAGCTCGGCCACCGCGATCGGTCTCGTCCTGGCCCTGCTGTTCGTCCTCCCGATCCTCGCCCAGGTGATCGCCGACCCGGACTGGCAGCGCCATGTCCAGCAGATCGCGCCGATGACGGCGGGGCTGGCCGTCCAGACCACCGTCGGCGTCGGCACCCTGCCCATCGGCCCCTGGCAGGGACTGGGCGTACTGGCTCTCTGGACGGTCGCCGCCCTCACGGCGGGCGGACGGCTGCTTCGCTCCCGCGACGCCTGAGCCGGCCGCCCTGCCCGCCGTGGGCGGGTCAGCCCTCGATCCAGCCGTGGTTCTTCGCGAACTGGGCCAGTGCGCCGCGGACCCGCACGATCTCCTCGGCGGTGAGCGTGGGCGCCGACGCCAGCAGTGTCTCGGTGACCTCGCGGGTGAACTCGTCCGCGCTCAGCAGATCACAGAGCGAATCGTCGTCCGGACCGAGCGTCCGGACGTCGGCTCCCCGGGCGAGCCGGACACCGGACGCCTTCGGCCCACGCTCGCCGCTCTCGATCTCGAACTCCACGGCCACGCCCGGGCGGACGTAGGACTCGGGCATCTGCATGTCGTTCACATGCAGGAAGACGTCTTCCCCGCCACCGTCCGGAGTGATGAAACCGTACCCGCGCGTGCTGTCGAACCGCACCACACGACCACTGACCATGAGAAACCCCCAACCAATCCGGGCCACCTGCCCGGGCACCTGGGCCAGATGGTAGCCAGACCGGCCCCGGTCAGGCGACTCCACCCACCGGCCGGCCTCGCACGCACGGCGCCGTCGACGGAGACCGGCACGTCGCGACAGGGGCGAGCGGTGTGCGGTCCGCTGCCGGAACTCCGTGCACAAGCACCGGAGTTGATATGGAAAGCTGTCGCCAGCCGTCGGTGTGCCAAGGGGGGCCGGGGCGGTCATCGAGAGGAGCACACGTGACGCAGGACGGTACGCACCCCGTGGAGATCGACACCAGCAAGCCGCATCCCGCGCGGATCTACGACTACCTGCTGGGCGGCAAGGACAACTACGAGGTGGACCGCACGGCCGGTGACCAGCTCGCCGCCGTGGCGCCCGAGGTGTGGATCTCGGTACGGGCCAACCGCGGCTTCCTGCAGCGCGCCGTCCGGCACGTCATCGACAGCGGGGTCCGCCAGATCCTGGACGTCGGCACCGGGCTGCCCACCTCGCCGAACGTGCACGAGATCGCCCAGGAGGCCGCCCCGGGCGTCCGCGTCGCCTACGTCGACAACGACCCGATCGTGAAGGCACACGCCGACGCGCTGCTCAACCGGGCCGGCACCACCAGCATCGTCCTCGCCGACCTGCGCGACCCGCAGTCCGTCGTGGAGCACCCCGAGGTCCGCCGCATTATCGACTTCGACCAGCCCGTCGCCCTGTTCCTCGTCGCCATCCTGCACTTCATCCGCGACGCGGAGGAGCCCGAGCGGATCGTGGCCACGCTGCGCGACGCGCTCCCGGCCGGCAGCTTCCTGGTGCTCTCGCACGCCACGGACGACTTCGCCGACGACCGCAGCGAGGCCCAGGCCGTCTACAACAACGCGACCGCCACCATGAACCTGCGCCCCCGCGCCCGGATCGAGCAGTTCTTCGACGGTTTCGAGCTGATCGAACCCGGCCTGATCCAGGTCCCGTTCTGGCGCCCGGACGCCACCCCGCCGGAGGGCTCCCAGGACATCGGTTTCTACGGCGGGGTGGCCGTCAAGAAGGGCTGAGCCGTCGCCACGGGGTGTCCGGCGGTGCGCCTGACACCCTTTAGGGCACCCCGAGTTCGAACAGCGCGTACCCCGCGTACGAGCCGGAGGCCAGTGCCGCGAGGCCCAGCAGGAGGAACTGGCAGGGCAGGCCGACACGGCGCAGCGCGACCGCGAGCGGGACGAACAGCGGGAAGGCGGGCAGCAGATAGCGCGAGACGTTGGCGAAGTACTGCTGGCTGCCGAGCACCAGGGCCAGGGTGAGCACCGTGTGGACGACCAGCACCGCCGGCGGCCGCAGCCGGATCAGCAGCGGCAGCAGCGCGAGATCCAGCAGCACGACACCGACCCCGATGACGTCCGCGAACGGAAGCGCGAAGAGATAGCCGAAGTGGCCCACGGCGACGGACGTCAGGACGTCCAGGGTCTGCCTGCCGTAGTCGAACTCGTGCCCCCACGCACCCGACTGGAGCCTGAAGTAGCCGCCGTAGTCGCCCATCCGGTGGCCCACCCAGCCGAGGTAACCGAGCAGACCCAGCGGGGCCACGAGCATCGCAGTCAGCGGACGGGTGACGCCGTCCTCGCGGCGGCGCAGCGCGAGCAGCCCGGCCAGGGCGAGCGCGGCGATCAGGGCGGCGGCGGTGGGCCGGTTGAGGCCGGCCGCGAAGGTCAGCACCCCCGCCGTCAGCCAGCGGCGGGTCAGTATCGCGTACAGGGCCCAGGCGGCGAGTGCCACATACAGCGAGTCCGAGTAGACCGCCCACTCCACGCCGGACCCCGGCCACACGGCCCAGAGTCCGGCCGCCGCCAGCCCCGCCCGGCGGCCGCCGAACCACGCGGCGACGGCGTGGATGCCCAGCGCCGCCGTGAACGAGGCCACCACCGACACCAGCAGCCCGGCACCGAACGGGCCGAGACCGGTGACCTCCATGGCCAGCCGCATGAGCGCCGGGTAGAGCGGGAAGAACGCGGCCGAGTTGCCCTGGAGGGTGATCAGGCCGGTGGCGCCGGGGACCGGGACCAGCTCGGGGTGGTAGCCGTGCAGGGCGATCTGCTGGTACCACCAGCCGTCCCAGGTGCCCAGCACGTCCCAGGTGTGCGCGCCGCCCCCGAAGCGCGGATGCTTCCTGCGGAAGTCCCCGGCCGAGTCCAGCAGATACATGAACGAGCCGAACCCGATGAGCTTCAGGACCCCGTACATCGCGAGGACCGGGCCGTAGCGGCGCAGCCACCGCCGGAGGACAGGGGCTTCGGGAGAACCGGGAGCGGGGGCCTCGGGCAGGGCCGGGGGCGTGATCGTCACAGGTGTCGTCACGAGGCCTCGGACTCCGTCCGGTTCCGGCCGAGCGGCCACACCCCGGGCACGAGGGCCAGATGGGCGGCGGCCAGTACGGCGAGTTCGGCGCGGTGCCCGGCGGCGGGCACGGTGTGCCGCAGGGCGGCGAGCGAACCGGCGGTGAGAGCCAGTCGGACCGCCAGCGCGGGCAGCGGAAGCGCGCCCAGGGCCGCCTGGGCGACAGTCCAACAGGCCAGCAGGGAGAGGGAGTTGGCCACCTGCGCGCCGGTGGCCGGGCGCACGGCCGCGTACAGCAGGAGATGCGTGAGAGCCATGACGGCCACCGGTGTCACGGACCGCCGTTCGCGTCGGCCGGCCGGCAACGCGCCCCGGGCCAGCGCCCAGCCGACCCTGGCGATGCCGCGCAGATCGGCGAGCGCGGTGGACAGCAGCGCGACCCGGCTGTCCGGGTCGTCCACCCAGTCGACCGGCACCTCGTGGATCCGCAGCCCGGCCCGCTCGGCGGCGACCAGCAACTCGGTGTCGAAGAACCACCCGGAGTCCCGCACCAGCGGCAGCAGCCGCTCGGCGGCGTCCCGGCGCACCGCCTTGAAACCGCACTGGGCGTCCGAGAACCGGACCGAAAGGGTGCAGCGCAGCAGGACGTTGTAGCAGCGCGAGACGACCTCCCGCCGGGGGCCGCGCACCACCCGGGCGCCGGGCGCCAGCCGGGTGCCGATGGCCAGGTCGGAGTGGCCCGAGAGCAGCGGGGCGACGAGCGGCAGCAGCGCGGCGAGTCCGGTCGACAGGTCCACGTCGAGATAGGCGAGGACGGTCGCCCGCGATCTCGTCCAGGCGGCCCGCAGGGCCCGCCCGCGCCCCTTCTCGGCCAGCCGTATCCACTCGACCTCGGGGAATTCGCCGGCGAGGCGGGCGGCGATCAGCGGAGTGGCGTCCGTGCTGGCGTTGTCGGCGACGGTGATACGGAAGGGGTACGGGAACGTGTCCCGCAGATGCGCGTGGAGCCGCCGCACGCTCGGCTCCAGGTCCTTCTCCTCGTTGAACACCGGCACGGCCAGGTCCAGGACCGGCTCGTCGAGGTGGCTCGGAGGCGAGGGAGCCGGGGTCGGCGAGGTGGCTTGAGGAGGCATGAACTGGGCCCGTTTCATGGTGTTTTCTCGCATTCGTACTCGTTCTCGGGGCGTGCCGAAGGCACACCCGGCGGGGTGGGATCAGGGACGGAGGGCTGCTCGCTAGCCGGCCGAGCCGGCCGAGTTCGACGGGTCGGCCCCCTCGGTCGTGGGCGCCGACGGAGGAGGCGAGGTGGCCGTGGAGTCCCCGGACGTGTCCGTGGACGTGCTCTCCGACGAGGTCGCGCCCGAGTCCGGGGTGGTCGTCCCGGACGGCGTCGACGAGGCCGAATGTCCGTTCGTGGCCGAGACGGTGGCCGAGGGCGAGGAGGTGTCCACGGGCGGCGGGGCCGAGGTCGTGGCCCCGGTGGGCGATGCGGTGGGGGAGGGGCTCGGCCCCGGTGTCGTACCCGTGGTCGGGCCGGGGCTGGTCGCGGGCCACGGGTGGGGCGCGCTGGGCTCGTCGTGGACACCGGCGTGGGGCCACAGGAAGAGACCGAGGCAGAGCCCCGCGACCGCGAGGACACCGCCGGCCGCCCGCTGGGCCGCGCGCACGCGCCGCCGCGCCTGCACACCGGCCCGCAGCCGGTCCCGGTGCCGGGGCTCGAACGCCGCCGTCTCCCGCTCGCCGTGCATCAACTGCGTCAACTGCCGCTCGAAGTGATCCATGGCTTCTCCCTCACCCCACCGGCTCGATGACGTCGGCCAGCAGCTGACGCAGCCGGGCCACACCGCGCGCCGCGTGCGAGCGGGCCGTGCCCACCGGGCACCCCAGCACCTCGGCGACCTGCCGGTCGGGCAGGTCCTGGTAGTAGCGCAGGACGACCGCGGCCCGCTGGCGCGGGGTCAGCAGGGCGAGCGCGGACTCCAGGCGGGAACGCTCGGCCACGGCCGCCGACAGGTCGCCGGCCGCCGCGACCTCGGGCAGTTCCTCGACGGGGCGCTCGCCCCACCAGCGCCGCCGTGCCGACCGTGCGGCCGCGCGGGCCAGCACCTTGCGGACGTACGCCTCCGGTGCCTCGTCGGCGATCTTCGGCCAGACGAACCACAGCTTGACCAAGGATTCCTGCAACAGATCCTCGGCCCGATGCCGATCGCCACCGGTGAGCAGACGGGCCAGATGGAACAACCCCGACCAGCGGGCCGCCACGAACTCGTCGTACTCACCGGCCCGAGCCTGCTCCGTTCCCTCGGTTCTCACGGTCCCCGCTCTCCCCGGCTGCCTACACCTGGGAAAAGGCCCTGGGAGCGACAGAACGCTGCACTCGGCCGAGGTGATCCGCGTCACGTGCGGGGAGCCGCGTAATTGCCTGGCCGACCGGGGCGGCCCCGCCGTATGCTCCCCGCGATGACCACTCACTCTGTTCACAGAATGGGGGTCCCGTCCACGCAAGGTGAGTGCTGATGGCCACTCACCCCGTGTACGAGGACACCCGGCTCTCCCTCTGGCGGCGGGTGCGCGAGTTCGCCGTACCGCCCGCCATGATCGACACCGCGACCGCCCGGCGCGACGCCGGGGACTGGGCGGGGGCATGTGCCGCCGCCGGTTTCGACGTCGACCTCGACCTGCGTGCCCTGGCCCGTACCCGGGGCCGGGACGTCAGGGAACGGGTCCGGGCCGATCTGCGCCGGCTCGCTCCCGACCTGCTGCGCTGGCATCTGCCGAGAATCGCGCCCGACGGGCTGCTGCGGCCCGGGCTGACCATGCCGCTCGCCCGATATGACATCGGGCCGGAATCCGTGCAGCTCGTGGCCCGGACCCCGCCGGCCTGGGCGGACGCCGGGCAGCGGATCAGCCTCTCGCTCTGGGAAGGAAACCTGGGCGAGGCCGCCGCCCGGGGACATCCGCATCCGCGCCCCAGCCGCCGCTTCCGCTTCGACCTGCACCGCCACCTGTGGGACGCGGGCGCCGCCGGCGACCTGCGGACCCGGTCCGGCGCCGGCCGGCACACCGGCGGCGAAGGGCCGTGCGCGGGCCTTGCCGCCGAACCGCACACCGACTCCGGCACCGGCCCCGCACCGTCGTCGTGTGCCACGGACCGATGGGCGGAGGAGGCCAGGATCGTGCTGCGCGCCGAGGGGCGGGACAGCCTGCGCGCCGAGGGGCAGGACAGCGGAACCGTCGCCGTCCACCTGCGTGGCCGGCGGCGGCTCGCCCTGCACCTCGCGGCCGACGGGACGGCGACCACGAGCCCCGGCGAGGACACCGGGGCACTGCCCGTCCTCCCCGACGCGGCGACCTGGACCCTCCCCGACCTGGAGTTGCTGCGCGCCGGGCTGATCGACGCCGGCCGGCTCCATCCGCTGGTCGCCGGCGCACTCGTGCCCGGACACGCGGCGGCCGCCCGGACCCCGCGCCCGGACCCGGCCGGGCAGTCACGTCTCGTGGAGTGCCGGGGCGCCCTCCACCGCATCGGCCTGGTCGACGGCGTGCTGTCCCCGCTGGACCACGCCCCGGACGAACTCCGGCGCGAGGAAATGCTGGTGGCGCTCGGCGGCCCGCCGCTGCCCTGCCTGCGGATCATCGACGAGGCACACCGCCGCCCGGACTGCCTCACCGGCGTCCGCGAACGCCTCGACCACGGGGACATCGCCGGCGCGCTCGCCGTCGTCGCAGGACTGCTGGGACCCGAAGCCGTGCTGCGCGACGGCCCGTTGAAGGACGAACTGGAGTCGGCCGCGCACCGGCGGATCGCGTACGGCCTCTACCGGGCGGGCCTCGCCGGACCCGGCACCGGCCCCGTCCGCACCCGGCAACGGCGGCGGCCGCGGTCCCGCGACCCGCGCCTGGGCCCCCGCCCCGCCACCTGGCGCTGACCCACACCCACTTGCTTACTCACACCCCAAGGTGATCAGACATGCCCCCTTACGCTCCCGCCCAACTCGACGTCGCCGAAGACCTGTTGAAGCTTCTCACCGACTCCGCCACCGAACCCCGGCCGGACACCCAGCTGGAGGCGCTCACCCTCGCCGTCGCCGCCGACCTGCCCGTCCTGCTGTGGGGCGAGCCCGGCATCGGCAAGACCGCCGCCCTGACCCAGCTGGCCGAGGCCCTCGACCTGCCGCTGACCACGGTGATCGCCAGCGTGCACGAGCCGTCCGACTTCTCCGGGCTGCCCGTCGTAGGAGACGACCCCGCCGTCCAGGGCGTCCCGATGGCCCCGCCGGACTGGGCGGTACGGCTGGTGAAGGCCGGCCGGGGCCTGCTCTTCCTGGACGAGCTGTCCACCGCGCCGCCCGCCGTGCAGGCCGCCCTGCTCCGGCTCGTCCTGGAACGGCGGGTCGGCGCCCTTCGGCTCCCGCCGGGGGTACGGATCGTGGCGGCGGCCAACCCGCGTTCCTCGGCGGCCGACGGCTGGGAGCTGAGCCCGCCGCTGGCCAACCGGTTCGTGCATCTGCAGTGGGCCCACGACCACGAGGTCGTCGTACGCGGCCTCGGCGGCACCTGGCCGCGGGCGACCCTGCCCCGGCTCGACCCGGACAAGCTGTCCGCCGCCGTCGACTTCGCGCGCCGCGCGGTGTGCGGCCTGCTCGCCACCCGGCCCACGCTCGTCCACCGGCTGCCCAGCGGCGAGACGCGCCGGGGCGGCGCCTGGCCGTCACCCCGAAGCTGGGACATGACCCTGCGCCTGGTCGCCTTCGCGCACGCCGCCGGCTCCTCCCGGGACGTGCTCTCCCTGCTGGTGCGGGGCACGGTCGGGGACGGCCCGGGCCTCGAACTGCTGGCGAGCGTGGACCGGATGGAGCTCCCGGACCCCGAGACGCTGCTCGCCGACCCGGGCGCTGCCGAGCTGCCCGAGCGCGGTGATCTGCGCCAGGCCGTGCTCGACGGCGTGGTCGCCGCCGTGCGCGAGCGGCCCGACCGCGCCCGCTGGGACGCGGCCTGGGCGCTGCTCGTCCGCGCGCTGGACACCGGCGCCCCCGATCTGGTGGTCGTGCCCGCCACCACCCTCGCCTCGCTCCGCCAGGAGGACTGGGACGTGCCCGAGGCCGTCGAACGCCTCGCCGGAGCCGTGTCCGTCTCCCGCCGGGCCGACCGGGCCGCCCAGCGCGTCGTCGCGAAGGCCGGACGATGAACGCCCCACCGGCCGGGGCACTGGACCTGGAGAAGCTGTACGCCGCTCGGTTGCAGGCCGCCCGGGCCCGGCCCTACCTCGCCACCGCGCTGTTCGCCCTGCACGTGGTGGAGTCCCGGCAGGTACCCACCATGGCCGTCGACACCCACTGGCGGTGCTATGTCTCGCCCGCCTTCGTGGACCGGATGCCGGTGCAGGACCTGGCCGGCGTCTGGGTGCACGAGGTGTCGCACCTGCTGCGCGACCACCACGGGCGCAGCGACCGGGTCGCCAGGCAACGCGGGCTGACCGGGGCCGGCGAGCGGCTGCGGATGAACATCGCGGCGGACCTGGAGATCAACGACGACGCCTACGGCGACGGACTCGCCCGGCCCCAGGGCGCCGTCCGGCCACGCAATCTGAAGCTGGACGAGGGCCTGCTGATGGAGGACTACCTACGGCGGTTCCGGCTGGGACCGCTGACTCAGGGTCTCACCTGGCTGGACTGCGGCAGTGGCGCCGACGGCCGCGAGCGGGAGTGGGACCTGGGGCCGGACGGCGCGCACGGCCTCAGCGAGCAGGAGCGGGACGGGGTGCGGTTCCGGGTGGCCCAGGCCATCACCGGGCGTCCGGGCAGCACCCCCGACGGCTGGCGGCGCTGGGCGGAGGAGGCCTTTCATCCGCCGCAGCCGTGGCGGGAGCTGCTGGGCGCGGCGGTCCGCTCGGCGACCTCCGCCGCGGGTGCCGGCGACGACTACGACTACGGCCGCCCCTCACGCCGTTCGGCGAGCCTGCCCGGGGTGGTGCTCCCGAGCCTGCGCCGCCGCCCGCCCCGGGTCTCCGTCGTCATCGACACCTCCGGCTCGGTCAGCGACGCCGAACTGGGCAGCGCCCTGCTGGAGGTGGCCGCCATCGCCCGCGCCGTCGGCGGCCGCCGGGACCTGGTCAGTGTGGTCTCCTGCGACGCGGCCGCCCGGACCGTGCACCCGCTGTGCCGCGCGGAGGGCATCGCGCTGGTGGGCGGCGGCGGTACGGACCTGCGCGAGGGCTTCGCCAGAGCGCTGCGGGCCCGCCCCGCCCCGGACGTCGTGGTGGCCCTGACCGACGGACAGACACCCTGGCCGGGGACCCAGCCGCCCTGCCGGACGGTGGTCGGGCTGTTCCCCCGCCAGTACACCGGCAGGCCGTACAACGAGAACAACCCCGACTACGTACCGGACGAACCGCCCGCCTGGGCCCGGGTCGTGCACATCGGATGACGCCGCCGTCCGGCCAGGGCCTGCCGTTCGGATCGGGTCGCAGGACAGCGGAGTGCCACACCCCGCGTCTGCGGCGTGATCCGAACGGCAGGCCCTAGTCCGTGCGGGTGGCCGCCAGGTAGTTGTACGCGGAGGCGCGGGAGATGCCGAGCCGGGCGGCGATCTGCTGGACCGCGCCGCGCACCGCGAAGACGCCCTGGCGGTCGAGGTCGCGGAACAGCTCCAGGCGTTCCTCGCGGGTGAGCTGGGGCCACGGCCTGGTCTCGCGCAGCCGGCGGGCGTCGACGATCGCGTCCAGTACGGCGGTGATGTCGTCGCCGAACGTCGTGGTCGGCGGTGTCTCGGGCCCGGCCGCGACCCCGGCCAGGTCGCCCACCAGGGCGTGTACTTGGGTCACGGCCGTGACGTCGAGGTTCACGCACAGCGCCCCGAAGGCCGTACCGGCCGAGTCGCGCAGCACCATCGTGGAGGACTTGACCAGCTTTCCGTCCCGGGTGCGGGTGAGGTAGTTCAGCTCGTCGGCCGCCGCGTCGCCGGCCGCCAGCAGCTTCATGCCGATCTCGCTCATCGCCCCGCCGACCCGGCGGCCGGTGACGGACCCGGCGATGGCCACCACGGAGCGCTCGGGGCGCCGGTAGTCATGGATGACGACCTCGCAGAAGGCGCCGAAGGTCGCCGCGAGCCCGTCGACGACCGGGGCCAGCGCGGCGATGATCGCGTCCTGTTCGGCACGCGCCGCCTCGCCCGCCGTACCCGTCGGTTCCTGTGTCATCGGCTCGCCTCCGTGCCCCCGCCCGGACCGGGTCTGGACTTCCCGTCCAGATGATAGACAATAATTCCATGCGGTAGGCGTCGAACGGCTCTGCTCGATGCCCATCCGGCGCCCGGCGGCGCCCAGAACGGAGGACGAACATGCCCGACACCCCGCCCGTGACCCTCCAGGACGTGCAGGACGCGGCCGCGCGGATCAAGGGAGTGGCCCACCGCACCCCCGTGCTGCGCTCGCGCACCCTGGACGAGCTGGTCGGCGCCGAGGTCTTCCTGAAGTGCGAGAACCTCCAGCGCATCGGCGCCTTCAAGTTCCGGGGCGCCTACAACGCCGCGTCCCGGCTCTCCGCCGAGCAGCTGGCCAAGGGCATCGCCGCCTACTCGTCCGGCAACCACGCCCAGGCCGTCGCCCTCGCCGCCCGTGAACTCGGCACCACCGCCGTGATCGTGATGCCCGAGGACACCCCGCGCGCCAAGCTGGAGGCGACCGCCGGATACGGCGCGGAGATCGTGACGTACGACCGCTACACCGGCGACCGTGTCGCCATCGGTGAGGCCCTCGCCGCCGAACGCGGACTCGCGCTGGTCCCGCCGTACGAGCATCCGCACGTGATCGCGGGGCAGGGCACCGCCGCCCTCGAACTCATCGAGGAAGTCGGCGAGTTGGACGCTCTGGTGGTACCGGTCGGGGGCGGCGGGCTGATCGCCGGCAGCGCGACCGCCGCGAAGGGGCTGCTGCCCGGGATCCGTGTCGTCGGGGTCGAGCCCGAGGCCGGGGACGACACCAAGCGGTCCCTCGAGGCGGGGCACCGGGTGTCCATTCCCGTGCCGAGGACCATCGCCGACGGCCAGGCGGCCGACATCCCCGGCGAGCTGACCTTCTCCGTCAACCGGCGCCTGGTGGACGACATCTCCCTGGTGAGCGACGACCAGATCCGGGACGCGATGCGGTTCGCCTTCGAGCGGATGAAGACCGTCGTCGAGCCGAGCGGCGCCAGCGGTCTGGCCGCGCTGCTCGCTCACCGGGTGGCGCCGCTGCCGCGCCGGATCGGGGTCATCCTCTCCGGCGGCAACGTGGGTGCCGAGCGGTTCGCCGAGATCATCGCCGGCTGAACAGCCACGTCGGCCCGGACGGCCGGGGGCCGCTCGGCCTCGCCCTGGGCACGATCCGGCTGCCCGCCGAGGCCGTCGAGGGCAGCCCGGAGGCCGCCGAACGCGCCCTGCCGCTGACCGTCCTCCTGGAGCCCGCGCCGACGGCGCTGCGGCGCATGGCCCAGGAGAACGAGTCGGCCCGGCGGCACACTCCCTGACGGCGGAGTTCCCGCGGCGCACCGGGCCGGCGCCTGCTGAGCCGAACCGGGGAGCCGGTTCAGCAGTCGCGGAACTCGGGTGACTGGTTGAGGATCTGCGAACGCGCCGAGGTGAAGCGGGTGTGGATCCGGCCGCCCCGCGCCTCGGGCGGGAACACCGCCACCCGGTGGCAGTTCTGGAAGGCGAGGGCGACCCCGAAGTGCCGCTCCAGGCCGGCCCGGATCGCGTCGGAGGACAGCGCCCGCAGCAGCTGCCCGCGCTCCTTCTCCGACGGCGGCGGGGTCTGGTTGTCGGCGAACTCCGCGGTCCCGTCGCGCAGTTCGGCGGTCAGCCGGGCGATGAGCTGGTACGCGTACGGCAGCGACGTACGGACGGTATCCACGAAGTCCTCCTCCCGCACCGCACCGTTCTCGGCTTCGGCGAGCAGCTGCGGGGAGACGTCGAGCGACATAGGGCTGTGTCCTGTTCTGTTCAAGGGGCGTTACTCGAAAGGGAGTCGGGAGACAAGCGCGGTCTCAGGCGAAGGCGGGCAGGGCCGCAGGGCCGTGCCGGAAGTCCGGGTCGACCTGCGCGGCCAGATCCTGGCCGGTGGCCGCGTTCGCCCAGGCGGCGGCGTTGCGCAGATGGAACTCCACGGCGTGCCGCTGGAAGGCGTCCCAGTCCTTGGCCCGTGCGTCCACGGCGGCCCGCAGCCGATCCATGGCCCGGGAGTTGTGCGGCTCCAGCGCCCCGCCGTCGCGGCCCTGCTCCTGGGCGCGGACGTACGACGACAGCTCGCAGTGGGTCAGCAGGTCCTCGCCCACCCGCTCCCGCAGGAAGGCGAGGTCGTCCGCACCGGTCACCTTGTTGCCGACCACGGCGACCGGGATGCCGAACTCGGCCGCGTGGTCCCGGTACTGGCGGTACACGGAGAGGCTCTTGCGGGTCGGCTCGACCACCAGGAACGTCATGTCGAAGCGGGTGAACAGGCCGGAGGCGAAGGCGTCGGCGCCCGCCGTCATGTCGACGACGACGTACTCGCCGGGCCCGTCCACCAGATGGTTCAGGTAGAGCTCCACCGCGCCGAGCTTGGAGTGGTAGCAGGCCACCCCGAGGTCGCTCTCGGCGAACGCCCCGGTGACCATGAGCGGCACCCCGGCGACCTCCTGGACATGGCGGGAGTGAACCTCGTCGTCGCCGAGCAGGCGCAGCAGCCGCGAGCCGCGCCCGGGCGGGGTTGTCTTGACCATGGCCTCCCGGGACGCGATCCGGGGGTTCGTGCCGCGCAGATAGTCCTTGATCGCACCGGTCCGCGCGCTCAGAGGGGGCGCCGTGAACAGTTCGTCCTCGTCGAGCCCGAGGGCGTGGGCCAGGTGCTGGTTGATGTCGCCGTCGATCGCGACGACCGGCGCGCCGGACCGCGCCAGCCGACGGGTGAAGAGGGCCGACAGGGTGGTCTTGCCGCTGCCGCCCTTGCCGACGAAAGCCACACGCATCGCTAGCCGTCCCTCCTGTTGAAAATGGAAGTCATGATCACAGATTGGAGAGGGTGCCGGGCGGTGTCAAATCGGGGTGACCCAACCGGGTTGCGGTCCGGGGGAGTTGACGGAGCCCCGGATCCGGCGGGCGGTGGCCGTCGCTGCCGTTGCGGGCCCGCTGAGCGCCGCCCGCCCTGATCGCCCCGCCTTGACCCCCGTCGGCGCCAGACCTAGCCTCCAGCCAACACACCTGGACGGATGGGTCGACGATGGCGGACGCACGGGAACCCGGCCGGCAGCTCCAGGTGGAGACCCACGGCCTCGACGTGATCGGCGACGCCGACCGCAAGGGCACCCCGCGCACGCTGTTCTGGCCCTGGTTCGGTGCGAACGTCTCCGTCCTGGGAATGAGCTACGGCGCGTTCGCGCTCGGCTTCGGGATCTCCTTCTGGCAGGCACTGGCCGCCGGAGTCCTCGGCATCCTCGTCTCCTTCCTGCTCTGCGGCTTCGTCGCGGTCGCCGGGAAACGCGGCTCGGCACCCACGATGGTGCTCAGCCGGGCCGCGTACGGCGTGCGCGGGAACCGGCTGCCGTCGGCTGTCTCCTGGGTGCTCACCGTCGGCTGGGAGACCGTCCTCATCGCCCTCGCCACCATGGCCACCGCGACCGTCTTCGCCCGGCTGGGCTGGGGCGGCGGCACCGGCACCGAGGTGGTCGCCCTGGTCGTGGTCTGTGCCCTGACCGTGATCGGCGGAGTGATGGGCTTCGACCTGATCATGCGGCTCCAGACCGTGATCACGGTGGTGACCGGCGTCCTCACCCTCGGCTATGTCGGGCTGGTGGCCGACCACATCCACTGGGCGACGGTGCGCGCGATCCCGTCCGGCTCCGCCCAGGAGTTCATCGGCGCGCTGGTGTTCATGATGACCGGCTTCGGACTCGGCTGGGTCAACGCGGCCGCCGACTACTCCCGTTACCTGCCCCGAAGCTCCTCGGGCCGGGGCGTGATCGGCTGGACCACCTTCGGCAGCTCCCTCGCCCCGCTCCTCCTGCTGGTCTTCGGCCTGCTGCTCGCGGGCTCCTCCGACGCCCTGGACAAGGCGATCGCCGCCGACCCCATCGGCGCGCTGACGACCATCCTGCCCACCTGGTTCCTGCTCCCCTTCGCCGTCGTCGCCGTCCTCGGCCTGGTCGGCGGCGCGGTCCTGGACATCTACTCCTCGGGCCTCGCCCTGCTCTCCGCGGGCCTGCGGGTGCCGCGCTACCTGGCCGCCCTGGTCGACGGCGTCCTGATGATCGCCGGCTCGGTCTACATCGTCTTCTTCGCCGACGACTTCCTGGGCCAGTTCATGGGGTTCCTCACCACCCTCGGCGTCCCGATCGCCGCCTGGTGCGGCATCATGCTCGCCGACCTCGCGCTGCGCCGCCGCGACTACGACGAGGCCGACCTCTACCGCCCGGGCGGTCGTTACGGCGACGTACCGCTGCCGCCCCTGCTGCTCACACTGGCCGCCACCGCCCTCGGCTGGGGCCTGGTCACCAACAGCTCCGCGGGCTGGCTGACCTGGCAGGGCTATCTGCTGGGCCCGCTCGGCCTCGGCGGCACATCCGGCGCCTGGGCGTACGCCAACCTGGGCGTCCTGGCCGCCCTCGCGCTCGGCTTCGTCGGCACCCTGGTACTGGGCCGCGGCCGGATCCGCGCCCAGGAGACCCAGGCCGCGACCACTCCGGCGCCGCCGGCCTGACCACCCGGCCCGGTCCGCTGCCCGTATGACCGCACCCCGCCCACACCGTCAGTCGTCATCGCCACGAGGCGTGTCCCACAAGAAGCAGCCACCCCCGAACCGCCCTGGCACCGCCCCCGAACCGCCCCGGCACGGCCCCGGCACGCCTTCGCCCCGCACCGCGCCCACCTCGTCCCGTCCCGCCGCCACCCGGCCGGAGCTGCCCTTCCGTCGTCCGGGGTCAGGAGCCCGGACGCATGCCCCGGCCCGGATCGGGTACGCGTGCCGTGGCCGCCCGGTACTCACCGGTCCCTGCGGCCAGTACCGCCACTACCTGGGGATCTGCCATGGAGACACCCGCACACGACGACCTTCCTACGCCGGCCCAGCGGGCGCTCGACACGCTGGCCGTGAACGCCGAGGACCGTGACGCACTGGACACGCTGGCGCACAGTGACGTGCTGGTCCCGGTGCCGGACGACGCGGCGGAGGCGGCCGACCCCGCGATGATCGCGCTGCCCGTCCTGGAACGCCCCGAGGGCGACCCCGTCGTCCCCGTGTTCACCTCGGAGGGAGAGCTGACCGGTCTGCTGCCGACGGTCTCCCGCTACCGCCTGGTGCCGCTGGGCGCGCTCGCCTCGCAGTGGCCCGAGGACAACCTGTCACTCGCCATCGACGGCAGCTCGTCGCACGCGCTGACGCTCACCTCGGAGGGCGTGCGCACCCTGCTGGCCCGGCCGACGGGCTGACGAAGGGTTCCGGTCACCGGGAGGTCGCCGCCCGGGTCAGAATGGCCCCATGGAATGGATCTCCGGGGTGGCCGGGGGACTGGTACTGATCCTGGTCCTGCGCAGCATCCTGCGCACGCTCGTGGTCCCCCGGGGCCTGTACTCCGTGCTGGTGTACCGGCTGTGGTGGACCCTGCGCAAGCTGCTCTGCCTGACCGCGCGCGGCCGCGACTACCGGGCGATCGACCGGGCGGAGACCTGGCTCGCCCCGCTGATGCTGATCGGCATGCTCGCCGCCTGGCTCGGCGGGGCGTTCCTCGGCTTCGGCCTGCTGCTGTACGCGTTCTCCCCGCTGTCCTGGAGCACCGCGTTCCGGGAGGCCGGCTCCAGCCTGTTCACCCTCGGGTTCGCCAGCGGCGTCCGGCTGCGGCTGTCCGCGATCGACTTCGTCGCCGCCGCCACCGGCCCCGTCGTCATCGCCCTGCAGATCGCCTACCTCCCCACGCTGTACGCCGCCTACAACCGCCGCGAACTGGAGGTCACCCTCCTCCAGTCCCGGGCCGGCGAGCCCGCCTGGGGCCCGGAGATCCTGGCCCGGCAGTGGCTGGTCGACACCGAGGTCGCGCTGCCCCAGCTGTACCGGGACTGGGAGCGGCTGGCCGCGGACATGGGGGAGAGCCACGCCACCTACCCGGTGCTGCTGGCGTTCCGCTCGCCCCGTCCCTACCGCAGCTGGCTGGTCGGCCTGATCGCCGTCATGGACGCGGCCGCCCTGCAGCTCGCGCTCACCCCGCGCGCCGCCCCGCCGGAGGCCCGCCTGGTGCTGCGCGCCGGGTTCACCGCCCTGCGTGACATCGCCGCCTCGGTACGGGCGACCTTCGACACCGACCCGCCCCCGGACGCCCCGATCGACCTGACGTACGGCGAGTTCGAGGCGGCCGTGACCATGCTGGAGAAGAGCGGCTTCCGTGCGGAACGCGGCACGCGGGAGGCCTGGCCGCACTTCCACGGCTGGCGGGTCAACTACGAGGCCGTGGCCTACGAGCTGTGCCGCCGGTGCGACGCCGTACCGGCGCTGTGGACCGGCGGGCGCGACTTCCCGTCGGAACCGATCCCGCCGATGCGCCCGGTGGACCGGCAGCCCCCCGAAGGACGGCCGGAAGTTCCCCCCAGCCACGGGTAGCGCGGCCCATCCTGAGGGAAGATCCCAGCAGGGGTCGGGGAGTACCGAGAGGGGCGGATCGTCGTGAGGGTCGTCCTGCTGGGCACCGCCGCCGGTGGCGGATTCCCGCAGTGGAACTGCGCCTGCGCGCTGTGCGCCGCCGCCCGGGACGGCAAGCTGCCGTCCCGTACCCAGGAGTGCGTCGCCCTGACCGGCAACGGCCGGGACTGGTGGCTGCTCAACGCCTCGCCGGACATCCGCGCCCAGCTCACCGCCACCGCGGTGCTCTGGCCGGGTCCGGGCCCCCGGGAGACCCCGGTGCGCGGAGTGCTGCTCACCGACGCCGAGGCCGACCATGTCACGGGTCTGAGCGTGCTGCGCGGGGCACCCGACCTGAAGGTGTACGCGGCCCCGCCCGTGCGGACGCTGCTGGCCCCGGCCCGTGGCGCCCTCGACCGCTACGCCCCCTGGGAGTGGGCCGACAGTCTGGCCGACGGCGGCTTCGTGCTGTCCGGCGGCCTGGTCGTGACCGCGCACCCGGTGAGCGCCAAGGCCCCGAAGTACGTCCCGGCCGGGCTCGCGGCGGCCGACGGCCGCTGGGTCACGGCGTACCGCGTCGAGGACCTGGCCACCGGGGGAGTCCTGCTCTACGCGCCCTGCGTCGGTGCCTGGAGCGACACGCTCGACGAGCTGTGCGAGGAAGCCGACTGCGTCCTGCTGGACGGCACCTTCTTCACCGCCGACGAGATGGGCTCCACGGTCCGCTCCGGACCCGGGCAGGCCGCCATGGGCCATCTCCCGGTCTCCGGCCGGAACGGCAGCCTCGCCGCCCTGGCCCGGCACCCCCGCACCCGCCGGATCTACACCCACCTCAACAACACGAACCCCCTGGTCGACCCCGCCTCGCGGGCCCGCGCCCAGCTGGCCGAGGAGGGCATCGAAGTCCTCCCGGACGGCATCGAGTTCGCGCTCTAGCCGGCGGCCGGGCCTTCGAGCATCCGCTCCAGCGCGGCCCGCTGCAGCGGCCGTACCTCGGCGTGCCGGGCGCGGCCCTCGGCGGTGAGCGCGACCCACACGCCCCGCCGGTCCTCCACGCACACCGACCGCTCCACCAGACCGTCCTTCTCCAGCCGCCCGATCAGACGGGACAGCGCGCTCTGGCTGAGATGCACCCGTCCCACCAGGTTCTGCACCCGGCAGTGGTCACCCTCGGCGGGCGTCTCGGTGGCCAGCAGGTCGAGCACCTCGAAGTCGCTCGCGCCCAGCCCGTGCGGGTGCAGCACCCGGTCGATCTCGCACATCGTGCGCGCGTGCACCGACAGGATGTCCCGCCAGCGTTCTTCCAGCCGGGCCTCGGCCGTCGTGACTGCCATACCCGCACCGTAGCACCGATCCGGCCAATCGTTGAGTGTGCAACTAGTGCGGGTGCAAGCAGGATTCCGCAGGCCGTACGAAGGGGGCGGTACGGCGGTCAGGCCACCGGGTCCTGAAGAAGCCCCACCATGTTGCCGTCGGCGTCCTTCACGGAGGCGACCAGCCGGCCGTTGCCGACGTCCCGGGCGTCCTGGACCAGTTCCGCACCCGCCGCCAGCAGCGCCGCGAGCCGCTCCCGCAGATCGGTGACGTGCCAGAACGGCGTCGGCCCGGTCAGCCCCTGGGCATGCCCGTTCGGGTCCAGGCCGACGTCCTGTCCGGCGGCCTTGTACCCGATGTAGTACGGCTCGTCGGCGAACGGCTCGACGCCCAGCAGGGCGGTGAACAGGGCCTTGGCCCGCGCCGCGTCCTTGACGGGGTAGATGATCGTCTGGATGCCTGCGGTCATGGTCTTCTCGCTCCTCGGGTTAGGGGAACCGGCGTGTTTCGGCCGGTGAGCCCACGCTAGGACGGGGGAGGCCGCCGCGGCTTCTTCGATCCTGACCGGTTGCGGTCTTCGGCGAAAGCGCCCGAAGGGGCGCGGGGCTCAGCCCGATATGGGGCTGCCGCCGCGTGGGCACGACAAGCCCACGCGGCGGCAGATGCCCGACGGCAGGCCCTGGCACTTCCGGACCGCGCCCGGCTCACGTCGACTCGCGCCGCACCAGTTCCGTCGGCAGGATCACCGCCGCCGGGTCCTCGCCGCCTATCTGGGCGAGGAGCAGCCGCACCATCTCGGCGCTGATGCGGTCATAGGGCTGGTGGATCGTCGTGAGGGCGGGGGTGGCCTCCATCGCGGCGACCGAGTCGTCGAAGCCACCGACCGAGACGTCCTCGGGCACCCGACGGCCCGCACGGTGCAGTGCCGCGAGGGCCCCCTGTGCCATCAGGTCGGAGGCCACGAAAAGCGCGTCGATGTCCGGCGCCTGCGCCAGCAACCGCTCGGCGCCCGCCTCGCCGCTGGCCCGGCTGTAGTCGCCGGAGACGATGAGCCGTTCGTCGACCTCGATTCCCGCTTCCGTGAGTACCTCCTGGTAGCCGGCGAGGCGATCGACACCACCCGGGGTGTCCAGGGGGCCGCTCACCATGCCGATCCGGCGGCGGCCCCGCGACAGCAGGTGCTGCACCATGTCGCGGGCGCCGTCCCGGTCGTCCGCCGCCACGTAACTCACCTTGGAGCCGGGCCCCATGGGCTTGCCGCACTGGACGAGGGGCACACCCGCCTCGCGCAGCTCCTCGGCGACCCGGTCACCGGAGTGACTGGACACCAGCAGCACCCCGTCGACGTGCCCGGCGCTGATGTACCGCGTGATGCGCCGCCGTTCGTCCTTCGTGCCCGCCAGCATCAGCAGCAGCGGGATGTCGTACCCGGCCAGCGCCTGCGTGCAACCGCTCAGCAGCACATTGAAGTTGGGGTCCTCGAAGAACCTCTCCTGAGGCTCCGTCAGCAGGAAGCCGACCGAGTCCGAACGTCCGGTGATCAGTGAACGGGCGTGCCGGTTCACGACGTACCCGGTGCGGCGGATGGCGTCGTTCACCGCCTCCTGCGCGGCGGGGCTGACGTAGTGCCCGCCGTTGAGCACGCGCGAGACGGTCCCCCGCGAGACACCCGCCTCGCGCGCCACGTCATGAATCGTCGGCGGTCTGCGCCGGCCCCCCGCATTGCTGCCCATGGTCATGACTTTACGGCTCCGGACAGCAGGTCAAGGCTCCAGAACCGCTGAATGACCAGGAACAGCGCGATCAGCGGCAGCACGGCCAGGAACGCCCCGGTGATCACCAGGGTGTACAGCGCCGGGGTGTTGGCGCCTTGCTCCAGGAGCGTGTACAGACCGAGCGTGAGCGGGAACTTCTCGTCGTCGCTCAGCATGATGTACGGCAGCAGGAAGTTGTTCCAGACGGCCACGAACTGGAACAGGAACACCGTCACCATGCCGGGGATCATCATCGGCATCGCGATCCGGGTGAAGATCCGCCACTCGCCGGCCCCGTCCATCCGCCCGGCCTCGACCACGTCGGCCGGTACGGCCGCGGCCGCGTAGATCCGCGAGAGGTAGACGCCGTACGGGGAGAGGATCTGCGGCAGCAGCACGGACCAGTAGGAGTCCGTGAGGTCCGCCTTGGCCAGCAGCAGGTACTGCGGGATGGCGAGGATGACCGGGGGCATCAGTACGCCGGCCAGCAGCACGTTGAAGAGCGACTCGCGGCCCGGGAAGCGGTAGGTCGCGAGGGCGTAGCCGCTGAAGGCGGACACGCAGGTCGACAGCAGGGCGCCCAGACCGGCGTACAGGGCGGAGTTGCCCATCCAGTTCCAGTAGATGCCCTCGCGGTAGCCGTTGAGGTCCTTGAGGTTGTCCACGAATCCGGTGCCGGGCAGGAAGGTGAAGGTGGAGAACAGTTCGCTGCCGGACTTGGTGGACGCGATCACCACCCAGGCCACCGGGAGGAGTGTGTAGACCGCGCCGAGGAGGAGGGTGAGTGTCGGGATCAGGGCGATACGGCGGCGCAGCGGCGGACCCTGGGCGATACCGGCGGCCGGGGCGGCCTTGCGCACGGCAAGAGAACTCATCCTGCTGCCTCCTGCTTGTTGCGGCGGTTCGCGGCCCGCAGGAACCCGAAGGACAGCAGCAGCGTGGCGAGGGCGATCAGCGTCGCCTCGGCCGCCGCCGAGTAGATGTCCCCCTTGGCGAAGGCGTCGACGTACACCTTCATCAGCGGACTCCAGGTCGTGTTGACCGAGTTGGTGAGGGGCTTGAGGGTGGTCGGCTCGTTGAAGACCTGGAGCGTCGCGATGATCGAGAAGAAGAAGGTCAGCACCAGCGAGGGCGCCACCATCGGGATCTTGATCCTGAGGGCGGTCTGCAGCGGGGTGGCGCCGTCCAGCTTCGCCGCCTCGTACACCTCGGCCGGGATGGACCTGAGCGAGGTGTAGATGACGATCATGTTGAAGCCGGTGCCGCCCCAGATCGCGATGTTGGAGAGGGCCAGGTAAAGCGGCCCGCCGTCCAGCAGGTCCGGCTGCGGCAGGTGCAGCTTGTCGAGCACGTAGTAGAAGGGGCTGACGTCCGGCAGGTACAGGAAGCCCCAGAGCAGCGCGGCCACCACGCCGGGGATGGCGTACGGCAGGAAGATCGCGAGCCGGGTGAAGGGGGCCAGCCGGACCCGCTCGGTGTCGAGCATCAGGGCGAACGCCAGGGCGAGGCCCAGCATCACCGGGACGACGATGCAGCCGTAGCCGAGGACGCGCAGCGCGCCGGCCCAGAACTCGTTGTCGGTGAGGGCGTCCCGGTAGTTCTCCAGTCCGGCCCACACCTCGCTGCGGGCGCCCGCGCCCAGGCCGAGGCCGGAGACGTGCACCTTGCGGAAGCTGAGCCAGACCGCGTACCCGATGGGCAGCGCGAAGAACAGGGCGAAGAGGGCCGTGGCGGGGAGGAGGAAGGCGTACGGGGCCCCCTTGACCCCGTACGCCTTCCGGTCGGTGGGGCTGGTCACTGAGAGACCTCGAAGCCCTGCTTCTTCATGTCGGCGACCGTGGCCTCCTGCATGGTGTCCAGGGCGGCCCCGAAGTCCGACTTGTTCTTGGCGGCGGCGCCGAACGCGTCGTTGAAGGACGTGTACGCGACGTTCACGTTCGGGCCCCACGCGGAGGGCGCCGTGGTCTTCGCGATCTTGGCGGCCTCGGTGTAGAAGTCGGCCTGGTTCGAGAAGTACTCCGGCGGGTTGGAGAAGGCTCCGCTGAGCTGGGCCGAGGTGGACGCCGGGTAGATGCCGCCCTCCTTGGCCAGTGCGTTGAGCGCGTCGCCGTCGGTGTTCAGCCAGGCGGCGAACTTGGCCGCGGCCTCCTGGTGCTCGGAGTCGGTGGTGACGGCGGTGGAGGAGCCGCCCCAGCTGCCGGTGACGTCCTCGGACGCGGACCACTGGGGGAGCGGGGCCATCGCCCACTTGCCCTTGGTGTCCGGCGCGGCCGTGGTCAGCGTGCCCGGTGCCCACACCGCGGAGACCCAGGCGATCTGCTTGCCGGTGTTCAGCGCCTTGTTCCAGGCCGGGGTGTACATCGGCTGGTTGTCGATGGCGCCCTCCTTGACCAGGCCGCCCCAGAACTCGGCCACCTTCTGGGTGGCCGCGTCGTTGATGGCGACCTTCCACTTGTCGCCGGAGGTGGTCCACCACTTGGCGCCGGCCTGCTGGGCGAGGCCCGCGAACAGGCCGGAGTCGTTGGCGGAGAACGTGGTCAGGTCGGTGTCCGGCGCCTTCTTCTTCAGCGCGCGGGCGGTCTTCGCGAACTCGTCCCAGGTGGTGGGGACGGTCAGGCCGTACTTCTTGAACAGGTCCGCGCGGTAGTAGAACATCATCGGGCCGATGTCCTGCGGCACCGCGTACACCGCGTCCGTCCCCAGCGTGACCTGCTGCCAGACGCCGTCCGCGAACTTGGACTTGGCGTCACCGACGCTCTTCGATATGTCGGCGACGGCGTCGTTGCTGACCAGCGTCGGCAGCGCCTGGTACTCGGCCTGCACCAGGTCGGGGCCGTTCTTCGCCTTGTGCGCGGTGAGGATCTTGGTGATCAGCGTGTCACCGGACGCCTGCTTCTTCACCGTGACGGTGATCTGCTCCTTCTTGCCCTCGCCCTTGTTCCACAGGTCGACGACCTTGTCCATACCGGGCGCCCATGCCCAGTACGTCAGCGAGACCGGACCGGAGTCGGCCTTGCTGTCGTCGTCGGACGAGCCGCAGGCGGCGAGGGCGGTGGCGCCGAGCGAGACGGCGACGGCGGTTGTCACGAGGCGGCGGCGCTTCGTGTGCGGCATGGATCTCTCCCCTGACCTGGGTCCCCGCCCGTCGCGGGGACCTGCCATGCAGATGTTGTGTGAGCGTTCTCAGACCCGGATCATCGCCCGTCGCGAGTCCGTGTCCTGCTCTGTGAGCGTTCACAGTAGAGAAACATCCCGGACACTTGTCAATGGTTGTTGCTGTGCGGTTATGTTGGGCTCACGCCACGATCGATGTGTGTGCACGTTCCCAAATGATCGATTAAACGGGAGAGATCCATGCCGGACACCACCCCCAGGGGCCTCACCAGGCTCGCCTTCGGTGGGGACTACAACCCCGAGCAGTGGCCGGAAAGCGTCTGGCAGGAGGACGTGCGGCTGATGCGCGAGGCCGGGGTCACGATGGTGAGCGTCGGGATCTTCTCCTGGGCCCTGTTGGAGCCGGCCCCGGGGGAGTACGACTTCGGCTGGCTGGACCGGGTCCTCGACCTGCTGCACGAGAACGGCATCCGCGTCGACCTGGGCACGCCCACCGTGGCGCCGCCCGCCTGGTTCTACCGGGCCCACCCCGAGGCCCTGCCGGTGACCGCGGAGGGCGTGCGGTACGAGTTCGGCTCACGCGGCGCCATCTGCCACTCCAACGCCGACTACCGCGCGGCCGCCGCGGACATCACCACCCGCCTCGCCGAGCGCTACGGCGACCACCCCGCGCTCGCCCTGTGGCACGTCCACAACGAGTACGGCGTCCCCGTCTCGGCCTGCTACTGCGACTCCTGCGCCGCCCACTTCCGCCGCTGGCTGACCGACACCCACGGCACGGTCGACGCCGTCAACGAGGCCTGGGGCACCGCCTTCTGGGGCCAGCACTACACCGACCTGGCGCAGATCAACCCGCCGCGCGCCACCCCGACCGTCGGCAACCCGGGCCAGGCCCTCGACTACAAGCGATTCGTCGACGCCACCATCCGGGAGAACTTCCGCGCGGAGCGGGACATCCTGCACCGCCTCTCGCCCGGCGTCCCGGTGACCACCAACTTCATGACCGCCCTCAGCCAGTGCGACTCCATGGACTACTGGGCCTGGGGCCGCGAGGTCGACCTGGTCACCAACGACCACTACCTGATCACCGACGGCCGCCGCACCCACGTCAACCTCGCGATGGCCGCCGACCTCACCCGCTCCGTGGCCGGCGGTGCGCCCTGGCTGCTGCTGGAGCACTCCACCTCGGGTGTCAACTGGCAGCCGCGCAATCCGGCCAAGGCGCCCGGGCAGATGGCCCGCAACTCGCTGGCCCATGTGGCCCGCGGCTCCGACGGTGCGATGTTCTTCCAGTGGCGGCAGTCCCGGCGCGGCGCCGAGAAGTTCCACTCCGCGATGCTCCCGCACGGCGGCACCGGGACCCGGGTGTGGCGCGAGGTCGTCGAACTGGGCGCCTCCCTCGACTCGTTGGCCCAGGTCAAGGGCGCCCGCACGCAGGCCGACGCGGCCGTCCTGTGGGACTGGCAGTCCTGGTGGGCGCAGAACCTCCAGTGGCGCCCCAGCGAGGACCACGACCCGCGCGAGCGTGCCGACGCCTTCTACGAGGCCCTCTACGACCGCCACCTCACGGTCGACTTCGCCCACCCGGAAAGCGACTTGTCGGCCTATCCCCTTGTCGTCGTACCGGCCCTCTACCTGATGACGGAGGCGGCCGGGAACAACCTCAAGGAGTACGTCGAGAACGGCGGCACGCTGGTCGTCTCGTACTTCTCCGGGATCGTCGACGAGCACGACGCCGTGCACGCGGGCGCCTACCCGGGCCCGCTGCGCGACGCCCTCGGCCTCACCGTCGAGGAGTTCTCGCCCCTGCTCCAGGGCGGGCGGGTGCGCCTCACCGGCCCCGACGGCTCCGAGCTGACCGGCGACGTGTGGACCGAGTTCGTCGTCCCGGGCGCCGCCGAGACCGTCTGGACCTACACCGACGGCCTCACCGCCGGCCACCCGGCCGTCACCCGGCACCGGCTGGGGGAGGGCACCGCCTGGTACGTGTCGACCCGCCTGGACGCACCCGGCCTCGACGCCCTGCTCGGCCGGGCCGCCGAGGACGCCCGGATCGCACCCCGCGCCGACCTGCCCCGCGATGTCGAGGTGGTCCGCCGCACCGGTGACCACGGCACCTTCCTCTTCGCCATCAACCACACCGCCACCGACGCCAAGGTGCCGCTGGAGGCACACGGCACCGAACTGCTGACGGGCGAACGCGCCGCGGGCCGCCTCGCGGTCCCCGCGGGCGCCGTCCGGGTCGTACGGCTCGACGGCTGAGCCCCGGCCGCGGACCGGGCCGCCGCACCCGGGTCCGCCGAGACTCCCCTCCGCCCGCGAGTGCCACGAGAGCCGTGGGCGGAGGGGCTCCTCCGGCCCCGCCGGAGGACACCCCTCCCCAGTCACGTCGAAGGGACGACGGACGATGATGTTCCATCCCAGACGCACCATCAGAGCCCTGCTGCTGCCGCTGCTGGCCGGGCTCGCCCTCACCGCCCTTCCCGCGGGGACCGCCCAGGCGGCCAGCACCCTCACCAACGGCGGCTTCGAATCGGACGGCGCCGGTGTGGCCGCACCCACCGGCTGGTCGGAGTACGGCGCCACGGGCGCCTCGTACACCGAGTCCGGAGGCCACAGCGGCAGTTACCGCCTGAGCCACTACTCGGCCGCCGCCTACAAGGTGGAGACGTACCAGTACCTCTCCGGCCTGACCAACGGCACCTACACCCTCACCGCCTGGGTCCGCTCCAGCGGCGGGCAGAACTCCGCCTACATATCCCTGAAGAACTGCGGCAGTTCGGAGCAGCGGACCGATCTGCCGGTCTCCACCAGCAGCTGGGTCCGTATCGTCACCTCGATCGCGGTCACCGGCAACCAGTGCACGATCAGCATCAACTCCGATGCCAACGCGGGCAACTGGATCAACGTCGACGACCTGACCTTCGCCTCCGGCTCGACAGGCCTGGCCATCAAGGGATCCGACATCTCGTCACTCGCCAAGAGCGAGGCCAAGGGCGGCGTCTACAAGACCAGCTCCGGCACCACCGGGGACGCGGTCACCATCCTCAGGAGCGCCGGCATGAACTACGCGCGCCTGAAGGTCTGGGTCAACCCGGCCGACGGCTACAACGACAAGGCGCACGTCCTGGCCGTGGCCAAGCGCGTCAAGGCGGCCGGCATGAAGCTGCTGGTCGACTTCCACTACTCGGACAGCTGGGCCGACCCGGGCAAGCAGACCAAGCCCGCCGCCTGGTCCGGCCACTCCTACAGCCAGCTCAAGACCGACGTCTACAACCACACGTACGACGTCCTCAACGCCCTGAAGGCGCAGGGCACCACCGCCGACATGGTCCAGGTCGGCAACGAGATCAACGGCGGCATGCTCTGGTCCGACGGCTCCACCGACAACTGGTCCCAGCTCGCCGGCCTCATCAACTCCGGCTACAGCGCGGCCAAGGCGGTCTCCTCCGGCACTCTGGTCGCCCTGCACCTGGCCAACGCGGGCGACGACGCCACGGTCCGCTGGTGGTTCGACAACGCCAAGACCTACGGCATCAACTACGACGTGATCGGGCTGTCGTACTACGGCTACTGGCACGGCTCGCTGGCCGCCGCCCAGACCACCCTCGACGACGCGGCCTCCCGCTACGGCAAGCCGGTCTACATCGCCGAGACCGCCTACCCGTTCACCCTCGCCCAGGACGACTCGCTGGAGAACCAGATCGACACCAGCGGTGAACTGGTCACCGGCTACCCGGCCACCGCGGCCGGCCAGCTGGCCTGGATGAACGCCGTCGCGAACATCGTCGAGGCCGTCCCGAACGGCCGTGGCCTCGGCGTCTTCTACTGGGAGGCGACCTGGACCGCCGTCACCGGCAACGGCTGGGACCCGACCGACGCCACCTCCGGCAACGGCTGGGAGAACCAGGCCCTGTTCGGCTACGACGACAAGGCGCTCTCCTCCATGGCGTGGTTCAGCCACCGCTGAACCACCGCTGACGAGGGGCCCGGCCGTCAGGGGACGGCCGGGCCCCTCCGCCCGGTCCGGGGCAGGTCGCGAAGGCAAGGCCCCCATCGGCCGATTTCGTACGGCCATTCGATCTCGGACAACGCTCACCGAGTCCCTGACGTGGGGGCTTCGGCTGCGGAACAGTGGGAAAACGAACTACGAGGAGGCAGGGACGGACGGAGGCCGGTCGGATGCTGAGGAACTCCAAGAGCGTGAGCCGCCTGGACATTCTGGACTGGCTCAAGGATCCGACGGCCCACTTCCCGCCCCAGCGTCACGCGGACCTCACCGAGGACGGCGTCACCGTCCGGGCCGTCGCGGTCAAACTCGGCGTCTCCCGCAAGGTCGCCGGCACCCATCTGGGCATGCTGACCCGGCTCGGGCTGCTGCGCACCCGGCGCATCCGGCACCGCACCTACTACCGGCGTGACGAGATCCGGATCGCCGAAGTGGCCCGGATGTTCGAGAAGGGCTGGTGAGAGCGGTTACGCCTGTCAGTATGGGGTTCATGGACCGACCCTCGCGCCTCGTCCCCCTCCACTACGTCGCCATCGGCGGCCGCGGTCCGGAGGACGTGGTGACGGATCCGGACGGCGGGGTCCTGACCGGCGTCGAGGACGGCCGCATCCTGCGCCTGGACGGGCTCGGCGACCCGGACACCGCCCGGGTCCGCGAGCTGGCCCGCACCGGCGGCCGCCCCCTGGGCCTCGAACTGCTCCCGGACGGCGACCTGCTGGTCTGCGACGCGGAGCGCGGCCTGTTGCGCGTCGGCCTCGCCGACGGCGCCGTCCGCGTCCTCGCGGACTCGGTCGAGGGAGAGCCGCTGCGGTTCGCGAGCAATGTGGTCGCCCTGCCCGACGGCACCGTGTACTTCACCGCCTCCAGCCGACGCTTCCCGCTGGACCGGTGGATCGGTGACATCGTCGAGCACAGCGGCACCGGCCGCCTGCTGCGCCTCGCGCCCGGCGCCCGTACGGCCGAAGTGGCCTGCGACGGCCTCCAGTTCGCCAACGGGCTGGCCGTGAGCGGCGACGGCACCTTCCTGATCGTCGCCGAGACCGGGGCGTACCGTCTCAGCCGCTACTGGCTCACCGGCCCGCGGGCCGGCCGCGCCGAGTTCTTCGCCGAGCTCCCCGGTATGCCCGACAACATGTGGCGCGACGGCGAGCTGATCTGGGTCGCCCTGGCCGGCCCGCGCAACCCGCCGCTCGACCTCTTCCACCGCACCCCGCCCGCCGTCCGCCGGGCCGCCGCGCGGGCCGCCGTACACGCCCCCTACCGCCCGGCCGGCACCATCGCCGTGACGGCCCTCGACGACCACGGCAGGGTCGTCCACCACCTCGCCCGCCACCACTCCGGCTTCCGCATGGCCACCAGCGTCTGCGTGACCGGCCGCCACCTGGTCCTCGGCAGCGTCTGGGAGCCCGGCGTCGCGGTGTGCGCGGCCCCCACCGCGAAGTGACCGGCGGGTAGACCCGGCGGTACCCTGGTGCACCCGTCGGGGCGGTGCCGAACAGGAGATCCACGACCCATGACAGCCCCGGAAGCCGAGAGCCTCCATGACCGGCCGAGCCCCAGGCGGCGGCCGGAATGGCGCGCCCAGGCACCGGTCGTCGCGGTGGTCGCCGCCGGCGGCGCGATCGGGGCGGTGGCCCGCTACGCGCTCGCCCTGGCGCTGCCCACGGCGGCGGGCGGATTCCCCTGGGCGACCTTCTGGACGAACGTCATCGGCTGCGCGGTGATCGGCGCGTTCCTGGTCCTGATCACCGAAGGGCTGCCCGCGCACCGCCTCGTCCGCCCTTTCTTCGGCACCGGCGTCCTCGGCGGCTTCACCACCTTCTCCACCTATGCCGTCGACATCCAGAAACTGGTCGACCACGGCCGGCCCGCCACGGGCCTGGCCTACCTCGCCGCGACGCTGTGCGCGGCCCTCGCCGCGGTGTGGTGCGCGGCCACCGCGACCCGCCGTGTCCTCACCCGGAGGCAGCGATGACGAGACCGACCGACCGCGCCCTGCGCCTGACGGTCCACGTCGGCGAGGACGACACCCGGCACCACGAGCCCCTCTGCACGGAGATCGTGCACCGCGCCCACGCGGCCGGACTCGCGGGCGCCGGCGTCTTCCGGGGCATCGAGGGTTTCGGTGCCTCCGCCCGCATCCACACCGCCCGGCTGCCGTCCCTGAGCGAGGACCTGCCGGTGGCGGTCGTCACGCTGGACGACTGCGAGGTCATCGGATACGTCGGGCGGGACGCGAACTCCGGCAAAACGGACGCGAAGGGTAAGAAGTCGTTGTGAACTGGCTGCTGGTCGTCGCCGGTGCCGTCGTCGGTGCTCCGCTGCGCTACCTCACCGACCGTGCCGTCCGGGCCAGGCACGACTCCGTCTTCCCCTGGGGCACCTTCGTGGTGAACGTCGTCGGCTGCCTGATCCTCGGCCTGCTGACCGGCGCGGCCTCGGCGGGCGCGGCGAGCCCCCACCTCCAGCTGCTGCTGGGCACCGGGCTGTGCGGGGCGCTCACGACGTACTCGACGTTCTCCTACGAGACCCTGCGGCTGACCGAGACCGGCGCCGGGCTCTACGCTGCGGCCAACGTCGTCGCGAGCGTGGCGGCGGGGCTCGGAGCGGCCTTCGCCGGAGTGGCGATCGCCCAGGCGGTGTGGGCCTAGGACTTGCTTCACACCCGCGCGTTGTAAGACTGTCTACAGCACTGTCGACCAAACTCTGCAGAACTGGATCCCATGAGCGCCATCTCCGTCGGTCAGGCCGCCATCCTCGGGGTAGTCGAGGGGGTGACCGAGTTCCTCCCGGTGTCCTCCACCGGTCACCTCAAGATCACCGAGGGGCTCATGAACATCCCCGTCGACGACCAGTCCGTCGTCGGGTTCTCGGCCGTCATCCAGGTCGGTGCCATCGCCGCTGTGCTGGTGTACTTCTTCAAGGACATCCGGCGGATCGTCTCCGCCTGGGGCCGGGGGCTGGTCAACAAGGAGGAGCGCTACCACCACGACTACAAGTTCGCCTGGTGGGTGATCGCCGCGACCATCCCGATCGTCCTGGTGGGCCTCGCCGCCAAGCCACTGATCGACGGCCCGCTCGCCTCGCTCTGGGTGGTGGCCGGCTCGCTGATCCTCGGCTCCGGCGTGATGTGGGTGGCCGACCAGATGGGCCGCCACAAGCGCGGAGAGGACGACACCTCCTTCGCGGACGCGATGTGGGTCGGCTCCTCCCAGATCCTCGCCCTGCTCTTCCCCGGCTTCTCCCGCTCCGGCGCCACCATGTCCACCGCGCTCATCCGGGACCTGGACCGGGTCGCCGCCACCCGCCTCTCCTTCTTCCTCGGCATCCCGGCCCTGACCGGCGCCGGCCTCTACGAGCTCAAGGACGCCCTGGGCGCGGGCGTCGGCGCCGCCCCGCTGGTCGTCGGCACGGTCGTCTCCTTCGTGGTCGCCTACGCCTCCATCGCCTGGCTGCTGAAGTTCGTCGCCAAGCACTCCTTCAACGCGTTCGTGATCTACCGGATCGTCATCGGCCTGGGCCTCTTCGGGCTGCTCGCCACCAACACGATCAGCGCCTGACCCTGTCATCGCTCCGCCACGGGGTGTGACGCCTGTCCATTCAGGTGTCGCACCCCGTGAATGTTTCCTTTCCGGAAACCTTGACAGTCTCGTCCCGCAACCCGGAACATCTCACTCGTGAACCTGTCAGACAGCCCGACAGCCGGACAGCCTCCGCGGCGTGTGAGTGCCATGGAGGCGGTACTGGCGCATCTGCGCGGTGCCATCGAGCGCGGCGAGTACGCCGTAGGCGACAAGCTCCCCTCCGAGGCGGAGCTGTGCCGCACCCTGGAGGTCAGCAGGCCCGTCCTGCGCGAGGCCCTGCGGGCCCTGCAGACGATGGGCCTGACCGTCTCCAAGACCGGCAAGGGCACCTTCGTCGTCGCCAGCGCCGTCGAGGACCCCACCTTCGGCGACTACGCGGCCAGCGACCTGCTCGAAGTGCGCCGGCACATCGAGATCCCGGTCGCCGGGTACGCGGCGCTGCGCCGCACCCCGGAGAACCTGGACCACCTGGCCCATCTGCTCGACCGCATGGAGCGGGAGACGGACACCACCGCGTGGGTCGCGATGGACACCCTCTTCCACCTCGCCGTGGCCGAGGCCGCCCAGAACCCGGTCTTCCGCCGGGTCATCGAGGAGATCCGGGACGCACTGGCGCGTCAGTCGGCCTTCCTCAACGAACTGGGCGGCCGCCGCGAGCAGTCCAACCGGGAGCACCGGGCCATCGTCGAGGCACTGATCGACGGTTCCGAACCCGACGCCGTGGACGCCATGAGCCACCACCTGGACCGCGTCGAGACGACCCTCACCCACATCGTGCGCCCCGCGCGCACGGACGAGCACACGGAAGGCGGAACCGAGGCGTGAGCGAACAGCACCTCAAAGACGAGACGCGCCCCTCGTCCCGTCACGTCGACGCCGGAGACCACGGCTACAGCAAGTCGCTGAAGCACCGGCACGTCAACATGATCGCCATCGGCGGCGCCATAGGCACCGGCCTCTTCCTCGGCGCCGGTGGCCGCCTCGCCGACGCCGGTCCCTCCCTCTTCGTCGCGTACGCGGTCTGCGGGATCTTCGCCTTCCTCGTCGTACGAGCCCTCGGCGAACTCGTCCTGTACCGCCCGTCCTCCGGCGCCTTCGTCTCGTACGCCCGTGAGTTCCTCGGTGAGAAGGGCGCGTACACCGCGGGCTGGATGTACTTCCTGAACTGGGCGACCACCGGCATCGCCGACATCACCGCGGTGGCCACCTACACGCACTACTGGGGGATGTTCTCCGACATCCCGCAATGGTTGATCGCATTGATCGCCCTTGCCGTCGTGTTGACCGTCAACCTCATCTCGGTCAAGATCTTCGGCGAACTGGAGTTCTGGTTCGCGATCGTCAAGGTCAGCGCGCTGGTCATCTTCATGGTCATCGGCATCTTCCTGCTGGTCACCCAGCACCCCGTGGACGGCACCACCCCCGGCCCCACCCTGATCACCGACAACGGCGGCATCTTCCCCAACGGCCTGCTGCCCATGCTGCTGATCATCCAGGGCGTCGTCTTCGCCTACGCGTCGGTCGAACTGGTCGGCGTCGCCGCGGGCGAGACCGAGAACCCCGAGAAGATCATGCCCAAGGCGATCAACTCGATCATGTGGCGGGTCGGCCTGTTCTACGTCGGCTCGGTCGTCCTGCTGTCGATGCTGCTGCCCTGGAACAAGTACACGTCGGGGGAGAGCCCCTTCGTCACCGTCCTCTCCCACGTCGGGATCCCGGCGGCCGGCGGTGTGATGAACCTCGTCGTGCTCACCGCGGCCATGTCCTCCCTCAACTCCGGCCTCTACTCCACGGGACGCATCCTGCGCTCCATGGCCGTCAACGGCTCCGCCCCCAAGTTCACCGCGAAGATGAGCCGCAGCCAGGTGCCGTACGGCGGAATCCTGCTGACCAGCGGTATCTGTGTGCTCGGCGTGGGCCTCAACTTCGTCGTCCCCGCCGACGCGTTCGAGATCGTCCTCAACTTCGCGGCGATCGGCATCCTCGCCACCTGGGGCATGATCATGCTCTGTCACCTGCTCTTCTGGCAGAAGACCCAGAAGGGCGAACTCACCCGCCCCGGCTACCGACTGCCGGGCTCCCCCTGGACCGAGCTCGTGACGCTGGCGTTCCTCGCCTCCGTCCTGGTCCTCATGTACGCCGACGGCGGCGCCGGACGCACCACCGTGCTGTGCCTGCCGCTGATCGTCGGAGCGCTGGTCGCCGGTTGGTACGCCATCCGCCGCGGCCTCGCGCGCCCGTCCGCCGGAACCGACGCGTGAACCGCGTACCGGTCCGTCCCGACTCACCCGAGACCAGGCAGTGATGTACAGCAGTTCCCCCGCGGCCGCACCCATCGTCCGTGAGCCCCTCCACGCCCCCGTCGCCCACCTCATACGCGGCGGGGTCGTCGAGGGCATCCACTACGGCTCCGTCGTCGTCCTCGGCGCCGACGGCGAGGTCCAGTTCCAGCTCGGCGACATCGAGGCCGCGTTCTACCCGCGCTCGGCCGTCAAGCCCGTCCAGGCCGTGGCCATGCTGCGGGCCGGGCTGCCGCTCGACGGCGAGCTGCTCGCGCTGGCCGCCGCCAGCCACTCCGGCGAGGAACGCCACCTCGCCGGCACCCGGCGGATCCTCGGCCTCGCCGGTCTCACCGAGGACGACCTGCGCAACGTTCCCGACCTGCCGTACGACCCCGTCGTGCGGGACGCCTGGGTGCGGGAGGGGCGGGAGCCGTCGCGGCTCGCGCAGAACTGCTCCGGGAAGCACGCGGCGATGCTGTGGACCGCGAAGCTCAACGGGTGGTCCCTGGACGACTATCTCGATTCGGCGCACCCGCTCCAGCAGGCGATCGCCGAGATCGTCGAGGACCTGACCGGGCAGCGCATCGCGCGGACCACCGTGGACGGCTGCGGGGCGCCGCTGTTCTCCATCTCCCTGCACGGTCTCGCCCGTGCGGTGTCGCGGATCGTCAGCGCCGTGCCGGGTACGCCCGAGGCGCGGGTCGCCGACGCGATGCGCGAGCACGCGGAGATGGCGTCCGGCGCGGGCCGCGACGTGGCCGCGCTGATGGCGGCCGTGCCGGGGCTGCTGGCCAAGGACGGCTTCGAGGGCGTCGAGGTCGCGGCGCTGCCGGACGGGCGGGCCGTGGCCGTGAAGATCGCCGACGGGGCGAACCGGGCGCGGGTGCCGGTGGCGGCGGCGGCGTTGGCGCGGGCCGGGGTGGATCCGGAGCTGCTGACCGGGTTCGCCGGGGAGGCGCTGCTCGGCGGTGGCAGGGAGGTCGGGCGTGTGCGGCCCGTTCGGTCCTTGGAGCCGGTTGCGGTTTCGGCTTGCGCCTAGTCGCCTGCGCGGACTTGTGGTTTTGCGGCCGCGGGCTCGTTGTGGCTGGTCGCGCAGTTCCCCGCGCCCCTGACGGGGCGCTTCACCCTCACTCTCTTGAAACAGGACTCGTGCTTTCATGACTGTTCGTAGCGAGCATGATCTGCTCGGTGACCGCGACGTGCCCGACGACGCCTACTGGGGTGTGCACACCCTGCGGGCCACCGAGAACTTCCCCATCACCGGGACGCCGATCTCCGCCTACCCGCATCTGATCGACGCCCTGGCCGCCGTCAAGGAGGCCGCCGCTCTCGCCAATGAGGAACTGGGGCTGCTGGCGCCCGCGAAGGCCGCGGCGATCGTCGCCGCCTGCCGGGAGATCCGGGACGGCAAGCTGCACGACCAGTTCGTCGTGGACGTCATCCAGGGCGGTGCCGGGACCTCGACGAACATGAACGCCAACGAGGTGGTCGCCAACCGGGCGCTGGAGTTGATGGGGCACCGGAAGGGGCAGTACCAGTACCTGCACCCCAATGAGGACGTCAACCTCGGTCAGTCGACCAATGACGTCTACCCGACCGCCGTCAAGATCGCGACGGTCTTCGCGGTGCGTGGACTGCTCAAGGCGATGGCTGTACTCCAGGACGCCTTCGGCCGTAAGGCCGTCGAGTTCCGTGACGTGCTCAAGATGGGCCGTACACAGTTGCAGGACGCGGTTCCCATGACGCTCGGTCAGGAGTTCTCCACCTTTGCCGTAATGATTGACGAGGACCGCTCCCGTCTTGACGAGGCCGTCGAGTTGATCCAGGAGATCAACCTGGGGGCCACCGCCATCGGCACCGGCCTCAACGCGCCCGTCGGATACGCCGAGTCGGCCCGCCGGCACCTCGCCGGGATCACCGGACTGCCCCTGGTCACCGCCGCCAACCTGGTGGAGGCCACTCAGGACTGCGGTGCGTTCGTGCAGATGTCCGGTGTGCTGAAGCGGATCGCGGTCAAGCTCAGCAAGAGCTGCAACGACCTGCGGCTGCTGTCCTCCGGGCCGCGCGCGGGGCTCGGCGAGATCAACCTGCCGCCCGTGCAGGCCGGCTCGTCGATCATGCCCGGCAAGGTCAACCCGGTCATCCCCGAGGTCGTCAACCAGGTCGCCTTCGAGGTCATCGGCAACGACGTCGCCATCACCATGGCCGCCGAGGCCGGGCAGCTCCAGCTCAACGCGTTCGAGCCGCTCATCCTGCACTCCCTGTCGGAGAGCATCACCCACCTGCGGAACGCCTGCCTGACCCTGGCCGAGCGGTGCGTCGACGGCATCACCGCCAACACCGACGTGCTGCGGGCGACGGTCGAGAACTCCATCGGCCTGGTCACCGCCCTCAACCCGTACATCGGGTACACGGCGGCCACCGACATCGCCAAGGAGGCCCTCGTCACCGGCCGGGGTGTCGCGGAACTCGTCCTGGAGAAGGGTCTGTTGCCGGCCGAGCGGCTCGCCGACCTGCTGCGTCCCGAGGTCGTCGCCGGCAGCGGTGCGCCCCTCGTCTGACCTGCGAGTACGCACCAGGACCGGCCCGGAGGCACAATGGTGATCATGACAATGACGTCGTCACCGGCCTTTCTGCCGGTCCTGGAGCGGATCGCGGAGGAGATCGAGCGGACGCCCGGCCGCGGGCGGCCCGCCGACTACATACCGGCGCTCGCCGCCTGCGACCCCCGCAGTTTCGGCATGGCCGTGGCCGAGCTGGACGGCACGGTCTACGGCGTGGGCGACTGGCGGCAGCCGTTCTCCACGCAGTCCATCACCAAGGTCTTCACCCTCGCCCTCGACCTGGGCCGCGAGGGTGACGAACTCTGGGAACACGTCGGCCGCGAACCCTCCGGCAACCCCTTCAACTCCCTGGTCCAGCTGGAGTACGAGAACGGCATCCCGCGCAACCCCTTCATCAACGCGGGCGCCCTCGTCGTCACCGACCGCCTCCAGACCCGTACCGGAGACGCGGCCGGCGAGCTCCTCGCCTTTCTGCGCGCGGAGAGCGGCAACGCCGCCCTGGACTTCGACAGGGGGGTGGCCGCCTCCGAGTCCCAGCACGGCGACCGCAACGCCGCCCTGGCCCACTTCATGGCCTCCTACGGCAACATCGACAACGAGGTCCCGGTCCTCCTCGACCAGTACTTCCGCCAGTGCTCCGTCGCCGCGTCCTGCGCCGACCTCGCCCTGGCGACCACGTTCCTGGCCCGCCACGGCATCCGGGCCGACGGCAGCCGTCTGCTCACCCGCAGCCAGGCGAAACAGGTCAACGCGGTGATGCTGACCTGCGGCACGTACGACGCGGCGGGCGACTTCGCGTACCGGGTGGGGCTGCCGGGGAAGAGCGGGGTGGGCGGTGGCATCATCGCCGTGGTGCCGGGCCGTTGTGCGCTGTGCGTGTGGAGCCCGGGCCTGGACGAGCGGGGCAACTCGGTGGCGGGGGTGGCGGCCCTGGACCGCTTCACGACACTGACGGGCCTGTCGGTTTTCTAGACGCGTGACTGTGCCGTCCGGCGACGAATCACTGGCCAGTCACAGCCAGGTCTCTCGCAGGAAAACGCCCCGTCGCTTTCTGGCCACCCGCAATTGACACGCTGAGCCAGTGTTGGCCATGGCTTTTCCCGTCGATCTTCGCCGCTGTCAGGTCCTAGGCCTGGCCGGTACCGCGTTCCTTGCCCTGGGAGGTGAGACCGCAGGCGCCCTCCCCGTGGAGGACCTGCTCGCGCCCAGCTCGGTGCAGGCGGCGTTCGGCCTGGTCGGGGTCTACTTCGGTGTCGTGCTGCTCATCGCGGCGTGGCTCCTGCTGGGCCGCCTCGTGCGCAGTGGCGAACCGCCCACCCCCCGCCAGCTGTTGCTGGTCCTCGCAGTCTGGGCGGCCCCGCTGCTGCTCGCGCCCCCGCTGTTCAGCCGGGACGTGTACAGCTACCTCGCGCAGGGCGCGATGGTCGACGCGCACATGGACGTCTACACGGCGGGGCCCGCGCAGCTCGGCGGCCCGCTGGCCGACGAGGTCGCCCCGGTCTGGCAGAACACCGCCGCACCGTACGGCCCCGCGTTCATGGGTGTGGCGTCGCTGCTGTCCGGCCTGACCCGGGGCGAACTCCCGGCCGGGCTCTTCGGGATGCGCCTGGTCGCCCTGCTCGGCGTCGGCCTGATGGCGGCCGCGCTGCCCCGGCTGGCCCGGCACAGCGGCGCCGACCCGTCGGCCGCGCTCTGGCTCGGTGCCCTCAACCCCCTGGTGCTGCTGCACCTGGTCGCGGGCGCCCACAACGACGCGATCATGCTCGGTCTGCTGGGCCTCGGCCTGGTCGCGGCGCTCGGCCGCTGGCCGCTCCTCGGAGCCGTGCTCGTCACGCTCGCGGCACTGGTGAAGGCACCGGCCGCGCTGGGGCTGCTCGCGATCATCGTCGTACAGGCGCGCAAGGGCCGCAGTCCGGTGGGCGCCACCCTGCTGACGGCGGCCGCGTCCGGCGCCACGACGGTGGTCGCGACCGCCGTCGCCGGGACCGGGTACGGGTGGATAAGGGCGCTCGACACGCCCGTCTCCGCGCACAACTGGGCGCTCAGCAGCCTGCTCGGCCGGGCCACCGGCGCGCTCCTGGAACACCTCGGCAGCGATCTGGCGCCGCTGGCCGTGCCGGCCTGGCATCTGCTCGGGCTCGCGCTCACCGCGGTGACCGTGCTGCTGATATGGGTCCGGCTGCGGCCCCGCCCGATCTACGCCCTCGGCCTGAGCCTGGCCGCGGTCGCCGCCTTCGGACCGGCGATCCGGCCCTGGTACGCGATCTGGGGCCTGTTCCTGATAGCGGCGGCGGCGCCCAGCACCTCGGTCCGGCACCGGGTGGCCGCCGTCACCGGAGTGCTCGCGCTCGCGGTGCTGCCCAGCGGCGGCCCCGCCGACATCGGCCAGCTGGTCCTCGCCGTCTCCGGCGGGGTGCTGGGCGTGGTCGTGCTGTGGCAGGCCCACCAGGCCGCGCAGGCCCCGGCCGTGGGACGTACGGCATGAGAGGACCGCGTACCGACCGGGGGAGACTGCTGCTCGTCCTGCTCCTCGTCGCCACCGTGACCGTGTTCACGGCCACCGTGCCGCTGCTGCGCGACTGGTTCGACCTGCGCGTCTACTACGGCACGGTGCACACCTGGGTGCACCACGGCGGGCGGATCTACGACTACCGGGTGCCCGGGACGACGTACGGCTTCACCTATCCGCCGTTCGCCGCCGTCGGCATGCTGCCCATGGCGCTGGTCGGGCTGCACCTGGCCATCGCGGCCTCGCTGCTGGTCAACCTGGCCGCGCTGGCCTTCGTGCTGCGCATCCTGGCCGGTCCTGGCTGGCGGCGCTGGGGCTGGTACCGCTGGGCGCTGGCCCTGTGCGTGCTGGCGCTGTTCGAGCCGCTGCGGGACACCTTCAGCTTCGGCCAGGTGAACCTGGTGCTGCTCGCCCTGGTGTTGGGGGACTGCTGTCTGCTGCGCAGTGGGCGGGGCCGCTGGGCCGGGGTCGGCATCGGGCTCGCCGCCGCGATCAAGCTCACTCCCGCGCTGTTCATCGGCATGCTGCTGATCGGCCGCAGGTGGCGTGCGGCCGGTGTCGCCACGGCCGTGGCGCTCGCCGCCACCGGGCTCGCCGCCTGGACCGACCCGAAGGCGTCCCGTTTCTACTGGACGCAGGCGCTCTGGGACACCAGCCGGGTCGGCCGGCTCGACTATGTGTCGAACCAGTCGCTGCAGGGCGTACTGGCCCGGCTCGGCCATCCGGACAAGCCGCTGTGGGCGACGGTCGTGCTGCTCACACTGGCCGTGTGGGCGTGGCGGACCCGCAAGGCGGTGGCGGCCGGGGACTGGACGGCCGCCTTCGCCCTCACCGGTCTCGCCGCCTGCCTGGTCAGCCCGATCACCTGGGTGCACCACCTGGTGTGGGCGCTGCCCTCGTTCGCCCTGCTGGCCCGCGCGGGGTACCCGCGGATCGCGGGTGCCCTCTACGCGGTGATGTGCACCAGCGTGGTGTGGCTGTGGTTCGACGATGCGTCGGGCATCGACGGGTTCCTCGGCAGCAACCTCTACACCTGGATCACCCTGGGTCTGCTGCTGGGCCTGCCGACCGGTCAGTCCCGAGCGGAGCGGTCGCCCCTGAGCCGCATCGCGAGGGTCACGGCGCCCGCGCCGAGTACCGCGAAGCCCGCGGCCATGGCGGTGTCGGACCAGCCGGAGTCGTCCTCCGGTGCGGTGGCCGCCGCCATCGGCACGGTGCTCGGCCCCGGCTGGGGGCGCGGCCTGGCCCGCAGGGCGTCCAGCGAGCCCACCGGGTCGACCCGTCCGGCCGCCTCGAAACCCCAGTCGAGCAGCTGACGGGCCTCGTCGTACACGCCGCCGTCCTGGGGGTTCAGCACGGTCACGACGAGGGTGCGCCCGCCCCGCCGGGCGGCGGCGACCAGGGTGTTGCCGGCGTTGGTGGTGTAGCCGTTCTTGATCCCGATCATGCCGGGATAACGCGGCACCCCGTCCTCGCCGGTCAGCAGCCGGTTGGTGTTCACGATGCCGAACGACCAGCCGTCGCCGGCCGGGAAGCGGGCCGCGGCGGTGGAGCAGTAGCGGGCGAATTCACGGTTGCGCAGCCCGGCCCGGCCGAACACCGCCAGGTCGAACGCCGAGGAGACCTGCCCCGGTGCGTCGTAGCCGTCGGGGGACTCGACATGCGTGTCCAGGGCGCCCAGGGCACGCGCCTTGGCCTGCATCCGGGTGACGGTGTGGCCCCAGCCCCCGTTGAGCGCGGCCAGGACGTGCACGGCGTCGTTGCCGGAGCTGAGGAAGACCCCGCGCCACAGATCGGCCACCCGGTAGGTGTGGCCCTCCTCGACGCCGACCAGGCTGCTGCCCTCCTCGACGTGCGCCAGCTCCTGGGGCGTCACCCGGTGCTCCAGACCGGCCGGCAGGACCGGCAGCACGGTGAGCGCGAACAGGGTCTTCAGCGTGCTGGCCGGGGGCAGCTCGCGATGTGCCTCGTTCGCCGCGAGCACCTGGCCGCTGCCCGCGTCGGCGACCAGCCAGGAGAGCGCGGAGACGTCCGGGACCTCCGGCACCCCGGAGTGCGGCCGTACCTGGATGCCGGAGTGGTAGAGCAGGGACGGTCCGGGCACCACCGCCCTCGGGGGCGGGGCCGGGTCCAGCGCCCCGGTGCCGGCGGCGGCCGTACCGGACGTCAGCGCCAGCAGGCCCGCCACACAGAGGGCGCAGGTCGACACCGCCGCCCGGCGAGGGAATCGGTCAGAGAATCCGATCGTCATATGATCAACGTAGGAAGGGAGTCGGCGTCCGGCGCGCAGCCTGGGCCGGATGGACGCCCTGAGCAACCCGGATGCCGCACGCCCGGCTCCGGTGTCAGCCCGCCGGCAGGGTCGGCTGGACACGGCGCAGGAAGGTGGCGTTGTCCGGCGTCCCACGCATCCGCTCAAGGAGTGTCTCCAGGCCGGAGGGGGTCCCCTCCCGGCTCTGCAGGGCCCGGCGCAGGCCGCGTACGGCGGTCAACTCGGCCGGGGTGAGCAGGAGTTCCTCGCGGCGGGTGCCGGAGGGGGCGATGTCCACGGCCGGGAAGACCCGCCGGGAGGCCAGCTCGCGGTCCAGCCGCAGCTCCATGTTGCCGGTGCTCTTCAGCTCCTCGAAGAAGTAGCCGTCGGCACGGGAGCCGGTGTCCACCAGAGCGGTGGCGAGGATGGTGAGCGAGCCGCCCTCCTCGGCCTTGCGGGCGGCGCCGAAGAACCGCTTGGGGCCGAGCAGCGCGCCGGCGTCGACGCCGCCGCTGAGGGTACGGCCGTTGGAGGCGGCCGCGTTGTTGTGGGCCCGGCACAGCCGGGTCAGGGAGTCCAGGAGGATGACGACGTCCCGGCCGTCCTCGACGAGCCGCTTGGCCCGCTCGACGACGAGTTCGGCGAGGGCGATGTGCTCCTTGGCGGGCCGGTCGAAGGTGGAGGCGTACACCTCGCCGTGGACCGAGCGCCGCATGTCGGTGACTTCCTCGGGGCGCTCGTCGAGCAGCAGCACCATGAGGTGGCACTCCGGGTGGTTGCCGGCGACGGCGGCAGCGTACTGCTGGAGCAGCACGGTCTTGCCGGTCTTCGGCGGGGCCACGAGCAGCCCGCGCTGCCCCTTGCCGACGGGGGCGAGCAGGTCGGTCACCCGGCCGGCGAGCCCCGAGGCGGGGTGTTCGAGGCGGATCCGCTGGTACGGGTGCAGCGGGGTCAGATCGCGGAAGTGACGGCGGCCGCGCAGCTCTTCGGGCGTACGGCCGTTGACGCGCGTGACCTCGGTCAGGGTGCGCTGGTTGCCCCGGACGCCCTCGACGAGGTCGCCCTTGCGCAGGCCGTGACGGCGGATCAGCGCGGCGGAGACCTGGGGGTCGGCCGGGGAGGACAGGCAGCTCGGGGCCCGCAGCTGCCCCTTCCCGCCCGCGTCGATGTCGAGGACACCGGTGACGGGCCGGACGGCGTTCTGCCCCTGCTGCTGTACGGGAGGTTCGAGTGTGGTGGTCATGAGAGGTGGTCCTTTCGAGGACGGAAGACAGAAGAGAAGGGGGAGTGGGCCGCGAGCGGGAGGCGTACACACAGGCCTCCGGGCGGCGGGAACGACACCTCGGGAACGGCGCGAAAAGCCCTGGTCACGAGGTGGTGCGGAGAAGCCGGCGGGCCGGTCGGAAAGCGACGGCCGAAGCGGCTGGAGGAGAGGGAACGACACCGGCGCCCGACTAGGGGGGCGACCACAGGTGCTGATCGCACTATACCCGCCGTTCCGTGGTCGTCAACATGGCACCGGTCGCCGATATTCCCGGACGCTCCCCGGACCCGAGCGTCCGGGAACCCCGCATCCCGGCGACCCGGGCGCGCCTGCGATCGACTGTGCCCGAGGACGGCCTCGCCCGGGAGGCCGACTTCGCCGGCAACAGCCTCCGCGCCCTCCCGGTCCGCCTGGGCGCCTGAGCCGCATACCAGCCATACGAACCCCCGATGGCCCTTCCCTGACGCATTTCTTGTTCTGGCCATAAGCCCTACCTACGCTGCCACCACCGCACTTCGGCGGCATGGGACAAGGGACTTGGCAATCATGGGTCGACTGGCCGGGAAAATCGCTTTCATCAGTGGAACGGGGGCTGGAATCGGCCGGGCCGCGGCACAGATTTTCGCGGCGGAGGGCGCCACCGTATTCGGCTGTGACATCGACGAGAAGAGCGCCGCCGAAACCGTGGAACTCGTCGAGAAGGCCGGCGGCGTGATGCGTTCCCTGGCACCGGTCGACCTTTCCACCGAGACCGGGGCGCGGGAGTGGATCGACGCCGGGATCGCGGAGTTCGGCGGCATCGACATCCTCTACAACAACGCCTCCGCGCTGCGGAACGGCCCCTTCGAGACGATGCCGGCCGAGGACTGGTACTTCACCATCAGGAACGAGCTGGACATCCCCTACTTCTGCACCCGGGCCGCCTGGCCGCACCTGGTCGCGCGCGGCGGCGGGGCCGTCCTGAACGTCGCCTCGGTGGCCGCCGTGCGCGGCGCGCCCTTCATGCCGATGGTGCCGCACGGCGCCGCCAAGGGCGGAGTGCTGGCCATGAGCAAGCACCTGTGCGCGGCCGGCGCCCCGCACCGCATCCGCGTCAACACCATCGCCCCCGGCATGACCCGCACCTCGGCCACCGCCCCCTTCCTCGACGACCCGGACGGTCCGAAAGCCCAGCTGGAGGCGCGGATCCCGGTCGGCCGGATCGGGCAGCCCGAGGACATCGCCCGTGCCGCGGCCTTCCTCTGCTCCGACGAGGCGGCCTTCGTCAACGGCGCCAACCTCATGGTCGACGGCGGCGACAGCGCGATGGCGGGCTGAGCACCGATGCACGCACGGCTGGACCACGTGGGCGTCAACGTACGCGACCTGCCCGCCCAACTCTCCTGGTACCGGACGGCCTTCGGCCTGAAGACCGTCTTCGAGTTCCGTCTCGACGGACCCGGCCTGACCGGTGTCGTCCTGGAACACCCGCACGGCTGGCGGATCGAACTCCTCGCCAGGCCCGGGTCCGCGCCCGGCCTCAGGGCACCGGACCCGATGACCGCCGCCCTCACCGAGGGGTACGGGCACTTCGCGGTCACCACCCCCGAACTCGACCCCGTGTACACCGCCCTGGTGGCCCACGGGGCGGGCGAGGTGCTGAAACCCGGACCGTCCCCTGAACCGGGGGTTCGAATGGCCTGGGTCAGGGACCCCGAGGGAAATCTCATCGAACTCATAGAACGCGGCACCACTGTTAACCCGTGAGATGGAGTACGGAATGACCAACGCTGTGAGAAAACTGGACGTGGGCACGCTCGTGGCCTGTTGTCTGGCAGTTGCCGCCGCGCAGCTGTGCATTACCGTCCCCTCGCCCATCAACGGGGAAATACAGGCCGCGTTCGGCGCCTCGGGATCGCAGGTCGCCTGGGTCACCTCGGCCTTCATTCTGCCCACCGCGATTCTGGAACTGAATTTCGGTGTGGTGGGCGACCTGTTCGGCCGTAAGCGGCTGCTGGTGCTCGGCGGATTCGTGCTGGCGGTCGGTGAACTCCTCAACGCCACCTCGCAGAACATCACCATGCTCTGGATCGGGCAGGCCCTCGCCGGCGTCGGCGCCGCCGCGCTGTTCCCCAGCTCCCTCGCCGTGATCGCGGCCGCGACCCCCGGGGAGAAGGACCGCGCCAAGGCGGTCTCGATCTGGGCGCTGAGCATTTCCCTCGCCTCCGCCGTGGGCCCGCTCTCCTCCGGCATCCTCGCCACGGTCGCCGACTTCCGCTGGGCGTTCGTGCCGCCGGTCGTCCTCGGTATCGCGGTCGGCATCTCCTGCTGGGCGCTGGTCACCGACTCCAAGGCGCCCGAGGGCCGCGCCCTGGACTGGCCGGGGCAGATCAGCATCGCCGTCGGCCTGACCGCCCTGCTGTGGGGCATCATCGAGGGCGGCGACCGCGGCTGGAGCAGCCCCTCGATCGTCTTCGCCCTCGTGCTCGCCGCCGTCGCACTGGTCGGCTTCGTGGTCGCGGAGAACCGCGCCGAGTCCCCGATGTTCAACCTGGAACTGCTGAAGATCCCGTCGTTCGCCGCCGCCGCGGTGGTCGCGCTGACCGGCATGTTCGGCTTCATCGGCACCGCCTACTGCGTCTCCATCCGGCTCGGCGCGGTGATGCACCTCAGCGCGCTGCGTGCCGGTATGCCGTTCGTGATCCTCCAGCTGATCCCGCTGCTCCTCGCACCCGTGCTCAGCAGGATGCTCACCCGGGTCGAGCCGCGCTGGCTGCTGATGGGCGGTCTGCTGCCGATGGCCGCCGGCCAGTTCTGGATCGCCGCGCTGCCCATCACCACCACCGACCTCGCCGCCTTCATCGGCCCGGTACTGCTGCTCGGCATCGGCTTCATCTGCGTGGTCTCCTCGCTGACGTCGGCCGCCGTGAACGCCGTACCGATCGAGATGACCGGCATGGCGAGCGGCGCGACGAGCCTGGTCCGGGAGTTCGGCCAGGGCCTCGGGCCCGCCGTGATCAGCACGATCGCGATGAGCGCGGCCTCCTCCGCACTGGTCGGCAAGCTGAGCGGCGCCGACGCGGGCATGGAGGCCGCCGCCGGTCCGCTCGCGGTGGTCAACGCGGGCAGCGACAGCGCCAGGGCCGCCGCGCAGGACGCCCTCGCGCACGGCATGGCCCTGGGCGTGGTGATCTGCGGCTGCGCCTCGCTGCTCGGCGCGCTGGTCACCCTGCTGCTGGTCCGCAAGAACACCGCGCGAGCGGCGGCCCAGCTGCCGGTGCAGCCCGCGTCCGCCTGACCGCGGACACGACGAGAAGGCCGGGGCGGGCGCCCCGGCCTTCTGACGTGTAGTCAACTCCCGTACCGTCAGGAGGTCGTGGAACGGCAACGGATGTCCGCAATCCATAACGGTCCTGGCCGGGAGGGGACTTGATGTCGGGCAATGCCTTATCTTCACGACATGTCCACGCCACCGCAGCAGCCGCCGTCCTCGCCGCAGCAACCGCCGTCGACTCCCCAGCAGCCCCAGCAGCCCCAGCAGCCCTCGCCGCCACTGCAGCAGCCGGACCAGCCGTCGGCGGTACCGCCTCAGCAGCCCCAGCCGACCGCGTACCCGTATCCGAACCCGCAGTCGCCGCCCCCGCAGAACCCCTACGCCCAGCCGACCCTCGTCAACCAGCCCGCGCCACCCCCGCAACAGGGCACGCAGCAGGGCAACCCCTATGCCGTACAGCCCGGTTACGGCTACCCGCCCCCGGCCGCACCGCCGTCGGCAGGCGGGAACGCGGCCGGGAGAGCCGTGCTGTGGGCCGTCGTGGGCGCGGTGGTCGCCTCCGCCGCCTGGGCGGGCGGCATCTTCCTGACCGGCGGCTTCGGTACCGGCGCCGATCTGCGCGGCTACCAGGCGCCCGCGAACCTCTGCTCCGGCGCGGACTACTCGTCGTTCACGGACGAGTACCCCGTCGCCGACTCGTCCCCGACGAAGAACGTGCTGAAGGACCCGGCCCTGGACGAGAGTTACTGCAGTCTCAGTCTCAAGAAGACCAGCTCCAGCTACGGGGACGCCTTCCTCACCATGACGGTCGACCTGCACAAGAAGACCGACCCGGGACCGGAGTTCACGGCCACCTGGAAGAAGTACGGCGACAGCCACACCGACTACGACGTGAGCCCGGTGAGCGGCATCGGCGAGGAGGCCTACCTGGTCACCCAGGACACCAGCAACGGCTCCACCACCAGCGGCTCGCGGTACGCCACGCTCGCGGTGCGGGACGGCTGGATGACGTACACCATGTACTACAGCGCTTACTTCTCCTCGTACGACAGCGACACCGACCCGCCGACACTCGACGACGTGACGGACTGGCTGAAGACGGACACCAGGTCCACGCTGGAGCAGCTCAAAAGCTGACGCTCAGCCCCGGTCCAGGGCGTCGGTGATCGCCTTCACCGGACCGTGCGCCGAGTAGCCGCCGTCGACGGTGATCTCGGCGCCGTTGACGTACGAGGCCTCGTCGGAGAGGAGATAGACGACGAGCGGCGCCACCTCGTCGACCGTGCCCGGGCGGCCCTGGGGCGTCATGGCGAGGTGGGCGGCGACGAACACCGGGTTGGCGGTGGCCATCAGCGGGGTCTCGATGTAGCCGGGGTGGATCACGTTCGTACGGATGCCACGTGGGGCCAGCTCCAGGGCCGCCACCTTGGACAGGCCCCGCAGCGCCCACTTGCTGGTCGTGTACGCGACCGCGTGATGGGCGGTGAGCCCGGCGACCGAGCCGACGTTCACGATCGAGGCGCCCGCCGGCATCAGCGGGGCCAGGGCCTGGATGCCGAGCAGGGCGCCGGTGGTGTTGACGGCGAACGCCCGGTTCCAGTCGGCGAGTCCGACCTGGCCGAGCCGGGCCCGCATCGGGATGCCCGCGTTGTTCACCAGTCCGTGCACGACGTCGAGGGAGGCGGCCAGCGCCGCCCAGTCCTCCTGCGAGGTCACGTCCAGACGGACGTACCGGACGTCGAGGCCGTCGGAGCGCAGGTCGGCGGCGTGCTTCTCGCCGGCCTCGTCCAGCACGTCGGTCGCGATCACCGTGGCGCCCTCCCGGGCGGCCGCGGCCGCCTCCGCGGCTCCCTGGCCCTGTGCGGCTCCGGTGACGACGACGGTACGGCCCGCCAGGCGCGTGCGGTTCACGGCTTCCACGATGTCCTCCGAGGGGGCGTGCGGGATGTCCTCCCGTCCACGCTAGGAAGCCGCGGACAGCTGCGGAAACGCGCTCTCGGAATGGCTGGCATCCACGTCGGCGATCTCGTGCGGGGGTTCCTTGCCCAGTGCGGCCCCGACCTTGCGGACCGTGTCCCGCAGCCAGCGGTGGGCCGGGTCGGCGTGCCGGTTGTGGTGCCAGTACATGGCCTCCACCAGCGGCACGTCCGGGAACGGCGCCGGTACGACCGCGCAGCGCGCGAAGCCCTCGTACCGCCTCGCCAGCCGTTCCGGGACCATCGCCACCAGGTCCGTACCGCTCACCAGGAACGGCAGCACGCTGAACCCGGGCGTGCTCACCTGGATCTTCGGGGTGATCCCGAGGGTCTCCAGCTGGCGCTCGGCGGGGGTGTGGCTCTTGCCGATGGCGCAGGCCGCGTGCGGCATCTCCGCGAGGTCCCGCAGGGTGAGCCGGCCGTCCACCAGGCGCGGGTTGTCCGGGTCGACGAGGCACACGAACCGGTCGTGCATCACGGCCTCGCTGACCCCGGGGAGCTGGTAGCCGAGCGGCACGATCATCAGGTCGTGGCAGCGCAGATGCGTCTCGGTCTCCAGCTGACCGTCGACGATCGGGTGGAAGTCGATCCGGATGCCCGGCGCCTCGGCCGCGATGACCCGCAGCAGCGGCTCCACGAACACCGTCATCACGTAGTCCGACATGACCACGGAGAAGCGCTGACGGCTGCGTCCCGGGTCGAAGTGCCGGGTCAGCGACAGCGCCTCCTCGGCCTTCTGCAGCGAGCCCTGGACGACCGGCAGCAGCCGCTCCGCGAGGGGTGTCAGCTCGTACTCCCGGCCCACCCGGATCAGCAGCTCGTCATTGAAGTGCCGGCGCAGCCGGGCCAGCGAGCCGCTCATCGCGGACTGGCTGGTGGACAGCCGTACCCCCGCGTGGGTGACGTTCTTCTCCTCCAGGAGCGCTTCCAGTGCCACCAGAAGATTGAGATCGATCGCTCCGAGACCCACGGGTGTCCCCTTCCGGCCGGCTACGTCATTGAAGCTTCGGTGAAACGGGAGGTTAACCAGCGGACGGCCGTCGAGGAAGGGGGTCGGGGCGACTCTCAGGAAGATGCGATGCCAGGCATCCGGGCACCGGATACCCCCAGGTGGGGGGCCTGCGCGCACCACAGGCCCCCCACAGCTTCGGGTGCTAGGGGCGCGGCGTGCGACCCCTCTTGCGGGCCCGCGGAAGGTAGGCGTCCGCCCGCCCGGGCACGATCCGGTTGGACACCGTGCCGAGCCCCTCGACGCTCAGCGTCACCTCGTCGCCGGGCTTCAGCGGGGGCGGGGTGCGCTCCCCGAGCCGGCCCCAGAACTCCGCCAGCGAGCCCCAGCCGCAGGTGCCCGAGCCGAGGATGTCACCGGGCCGTACCCAGGCGTCCCGGCTGGCGTAGGCGATCATCTCCTCGAAGGTCCAGGAGACGTTGGCGAGGGTGTCCCGGCCGATCAGTTCCCCGTTCAGGGTGACCGTCATCTCCAGGTCCAGGAAGCCGTCCGGATCCCGCCGGTCCTGCACCTCGTCGGCGGTGACCAGGTAGGGGCCGAGCGTGTGGGCGAAGTCCTTGCCCTTGGAGAAGCCCAGACCGAGGTTCTTCTCCGGCTTCTGCAGGTCACGGGCCGACCAGTCGTTGAAGACCAGATAGCCGATGATGTGGTCCCCGGCCCGCTCGGGGGTGAGGTCGCGGCCGCTGCGGCCGATGACCGCGCCGACCTCCAGCTCGAAGTCGAGCACCGAGCAGCCGGCCGGGACCGGCACGTCGTCGTGGGCGCCGTAGGCGGCGTGCGGGTTGGTGAAATAGAAGTTGGGCGCCCGGTACCACTCCTCGGGCACCCGCTCCAGGCCGTCCAGCGACTTCGACACGCCCTCGATGTGCGCCTCGAACCCGACGAAGTCCCGGATCGAGGGCGGCTTCAGCGGCGGCAGCAGCCGTACCTGATCCACCGTCAACCGGCTTGGCACGTCAAGGGCTTCGATGCCGGCCGCGTACAGCACCTCCGCCTCGATCAGCGTCAGGAGGCTCACCCCCTCGGGCAGCGGGTGGATCACCCCGTCCCGCACCACACCGGCGCGCTCCTCGCCCTCGTGCTCGTATGTCGCGAAACGCATGGCTCACTGCTCCCAGTAGTTGGTGTTGGTGACGGTCCCGGCGCTCAGATAGCCGGCGAACACGCCCTTGGGGTCCCGGGCGGCCCGGATCTCGTTCAGCCGTCGCCACTGCTCGTCGCCCATGAACCTCAACTGCCGTACCGTGAAGTCGGAATCGCCCAGGTACTGGCCGGCGGTCACCGGCTCCATCGCCGCCATCGCCCCGTCCAGCCAGCCGCGCAGCTCCGCGTCCCGCCCCGGTCCGTCGTGGACGACATAGCTCGCGCAATAGATCTCCGACTGCAACGAGAACGCCATGTCGGCCAGTTGCCGCAGCGGGGCCATGGAGAACCAGATGGTGAAGGTCCCCCGGGTGGGATGCTCGGTGAACGCCTTGCGGATCGCCGGGACGACCTCCTCCGCGGTGCCGGTCAGCCACGCGTTGTCGACGAAGTAGCGGTGGCCCTCCGGGTTGGCGATGCGCTGCCCGGCCAACTGCTCCGCGAAGGTGGTGGGCTGAGCCTCGACCCGGAACAGCGCCCGGTCGGCGTACGGGCCCGCGTGCAGGGGCGCGAGCGCCTCGGCGGCCTCCTGAGCGGTGTCCGTCATCGCCACCCCCGTCACCAGCAGCACCGGTCCGTCGAGATCGGGCGGGGTCTGGGTGAGAGCGACGATCTCCACCAGGTCGGAGACGGTGTGATGGGTGTGGTGCAGCCAGGTCATGACCTCGTCGAAGAGGTCCAGCGGGTAGGCGTGCACGGTGTGCGCCAGGTGCCCGGGCAGCGGGCGGGTGCGCAGATGGAAGCGGGTCACGACCCCGAAGAAACCCGGGCCCGCACCGCGTGCCGCCCAGAACAGGTCGCTGTGCCGTGTCTCGTCGGCCCGGACCAGCTCGCCGTCCGCCGTGACGACGTCGATCGCCACGATGTTCTCGGCCGCCCAGCCCCAGCCGCGCGCGTTCCAGCCCTGCCCGCCCTGGAGCAGGAAACCGCCGATGCCCACCGACGGACAGTGCCCGCCGTTGAAGAACCGCCCGAACTCACCCAGATACGGATTGAGTTCGTCGCCGCCTTTGACGCTGGGAGTGGCCGTGACGATCCCCGTTCGCGGGTCGTACGCCATCTCGCGGAAGCCGCCGAGGTCGATCAGCAGCGTGTCCCGGCGCACCGACCAGGCGGCCCAGCTGTGCCCGCCGGAGCGCACGGCGACCTGCCAGCCGCGCTCCAAGGCGAGTCGTACGCCTTCGACGACGTCCTGTTCGGTGGCTGCTTCGAGCACGGCCGCGGGGGTGCGGTCGGCCGGGCGGCGGGCGTTGAAGACCCGCCGGTACACGGCCTCCTCGAAGTCCTCGTCACCGGGGAGGTGGAAGGTGCCGGAGAAGCGGTTCTGGTTCGGGGGTTCGGGGGTCGTCCCCCGATTGATCGCAGTCACCGGGCGGCTCACTTGACCGCGATGGGGTTGACGGGGGCACCGACCGCGCCGGTCACCGGCAGCGGCGCCGCGACCAGCAGGAACTCATAGACACCGTCGGCCGCGCAGTCCTCCGCCAGGGCTTCCAGGTCCCACATCTCGCCCAGTGGCAGGCCCATGTTGGGGATGGCGATCTGGTGCAGCGGCGACATCGCCGGCTCGGCGAACTCGTACGGGCGTACCTCGAGGCCCCAGGTGTCGGAGGCGATGGCCGCGATCTCCGTGCGGTGCAGCCAGCCGAGGGTGGTGAAGGACAGACCGGGCGCGTCCCCGGCCGCGTACCCGCCCCACGCGCCGAGCCGCCGCACCCGGCCCAGCTGCCCGGTGCGGACGAGCACGATGTCACCCCGGCGCACACCCGACGTGGCGCCCTGCGCCTCGATGGTGGTGCGCAGGTGCTCTTCCAGGATCGGGAAGCCGTCCGGGAGCTCACCGCGCGCGTCACCGGCCGCCCGGCCGACGTCGAGCAGCACCCCGCGGCCGGTGAACGCGTCCCGCATCTGCTCGATGCCGGTCACGGAGTCGCCGTCGCCGTTGACGATCGTGCACGGACGGCCGTTCCACGCCTGCTTGTTGTCGTAGATGTGGCCCAGCCCGTCCCACTGCGTGGAGGCCTGGAGCGGCATCAGCACGTGGTCGTCGGCGCCGCCGAAACCGTGCGGGAAGCCCTGGGTGCCGGCCGCCGCGTCGGAGCCGGTGTCCCGCATGTAGTGCACCGGGTTGATCCGGCCCCGGAAGCCGCGCTGCGGGCCCGACTCGTTGAACTCCTGCGCCAGCGAGAAGGAACGGCCCCGCCGGACCAGACCGGCGGCGTGCGCGCGGATCGCGTCGTCGACGAAGTTGAGCGTGCCCAGCACGTCGTCGTCGCCCCAGCGGCCCCAGTTGCGGTACAGGGCACGGGCCTTGGCGAGCTCTTCCTCGATGGGACCGACGGTCATCGGACGTGTCCTTTCAGCAGCAGTTCCAGGGCGTTGCCCCCGGCGATCGCGTCCCGCGCGACCGGATCGAGACCGGCCGCGTCCAGGCGGGCCACCGGGTCCGTGACACCCATGTCGAAGGGGTGGTCGGTGCCGAGCACCACCCGGTCCGCGCCCACCTCCTCGACCAGATGGCGCAGCGCGCGCGGGGTGTAGACAAGGGCGTCGAACCACATCCGGCGCAGATAGGCGCTGGGCGGTTCGGCGCAGCCGCGCGCGTCCGGCCGGACCTGCCAGGCGTGGTCGGAGCGGCCGATGTACGTCGGCAGATAGCCGCCGCCGTGCGCCGCCACCAGCTTCAGCCGCGGGAAGCGGTCCAGGACCCCGGTGAAGATCAGACGGGAGAGCGCGACGGTGGTCTCGGCGGGCTGACCGACCGTGTTGCCGAGGTAGTGCGTGGCGAGCCGCTCGCCGAGCGAGCAGCCCCACGGGTGCACGAAGACCACCGCACCCAACTCCTCTGCCTTCAGCCAGACCTCGTCGTGCGCGGGGTCGGCCAGCTCGCGGCCCGCCACGGTGGTGGAGACGCTGACGCCGCACAGGCCCAGCTCGGTGACCGCCGTGTCCAGCAGGGCGACCGCGAGGTCCGGGTGCTGGAGCGGTACCGTGCCCAGGCCGTGGAGCCGCTCGGGCGCGGTGGCGCAGTGCGCGGCCACCGCCTCGTTGACGGTACGGGCCAGTCGTACCGCCAGATCGGGGCCGGCCCAGTAGTGGTGCATGGGCATCGGGCCGACCACCTGGATGTCGACGCCCATCGCGTCCAGGTCGGCGAGACGAACGCCGGCATCCGTCAACTTCGTTGCCAGGCGCTGGAGTTGAGCCCGGTTGGCGGCCAGCGACGCGGGGGAGTGGGCGCGCTGCTCGGCGGCCAGCTCGGCCGCGAAGCCTTCGGTGCCGGCCACCAGGGCGTCGGCCCCGGGGACCGCGAGATGGCCGTGGAAGTCGACGACGGGCGTGCTCATGCGGCCACCGTCAGCGAGGAGAGCGTCTCCGACATGATCCGCGCCGGGTCGGCGCCGGGGGTCTCCGGGTGGATCTCCCACTCGGCGAGCCGGAGGGAGTTGTCCAGCACCATCCGCACCCGCGGCAGCCGCCGGGCCATGAACCGCGCCAGGGCCCGGTCCACCGGCTCGTCGTCGGTGACCAGCTCGGCCAGCAGCACCGCGTCCTCCATGCACATCGCGGCGCCCTGCGCGATCAGCGGCGGACAGGCGTGCGCCGCGTCACCGATCACCATCGCCCGGCCCCGGTACCAGTCCTCGTCTACCAGCACCGCCTCGATCCAGCGGTAGTCCACCGCCGTGTCGTCCGGCAGTGAGGCGATGATCCTCCCCCAGGTGCCGCCGTACCCGGCGCCACGCTCGCGCAGCAGGTCCAGCGAGGCGCGCGGGCCGATCAGGGAGGCGTCGAGGTTCTCGTCGAGGAGGTAGGCGTAGCACTGGTCGCCGGATATCGGGCTGTAGCCGGCCTTGTAGCGGGGGCCGCCGTAGTACACCTCCGCGCAGTCCATCTCGGCGGGGCGCCGAGCCACCACCCGGAAGATCGACATACCGACCGGCTGGGGCTTCGTGGTGATGCCGATGAGCGCGCGCATCGCCGAGTTGATGCCGTCCGCGCCGACCACCAGGTCGTAGCGGCCGGCGGAGCCGTCGGTGAAGGTGACATCGATGTGATCGGGGGAGGGGGCGAGGCGCTCGACGCTCAGGCCCAGGCGGACCGTGACGCCGTGCCCGTACACCGCGTCGCACAGCGCGTTCTGCAGGTCCGCGCGGAGCGCGCCCGCCGTGGACGGCAGGTCCGCACCCCCGGTGTGCGGGGTCTCCAGCTCGGTGATCAGACCGCCGTCCGCCCGGCGCAGCCGCATGAGGTCGAACGGCACCGCCCGGGCCAGCACCCGGTCAAGGACGCCGACCGAACGCAGCGCCTTGAGCGCGTTGCCCTGGATGGTGATGCCATGGCCCACCCCGAACCACTGGGGCGAGATCTCGGCCAGCTCCACCTCGACACCGCGCTGGGCGAGCGCGAGACACAGCACGCTTCCGGTGATGCCGCCGCCGACGACGAGCACCTTGTGAACGGGCATGGGCGATCCTTGCTCAACGTAGAAAGACCTCAAATGTGAAAGGCAGGGGTCAGCGGCCTGCGGCTGTCAGCCGGTGAAGCGCGGGCCCAGCTCGTGGTAGTGCTCGACGGCCGGCGGCGCGGCGAAGAACGGGCCGACCAGGGCCCGCCAGCGCGCGAACCGCTCCGACTCCCGGAAGCCGACCGTGTGCGCCTCGACCGACTCCCAGCCGACCAGCAGCAGGAAGGTCCGCGGCCGTTCGTCGCAGCGCAGCAGCTCCGCCCAGCGGAAACCGCCGGCCTCGGCGAGTACCTCGCGGGCCTTGCCGAAGACCTCCGCGAATTCGGCTTCCCGGCCTTCCTCGACGGTCAGCTCGGCATGCTCGACCACCACGGTGTTCTCCTCGGGTTCGGGGTGGCATCGAGCCTGGTCGGCGGTCCGTGCAGGGTCAACGGATCGAGGCATCGGCAAGGGGGACGGCATCCATCCCGTACGGCGATGGCGGCGCCGCACGTCAGTGCGGGCAGGGGGTGGAACCGCGGGCGATGGCAGCCATCGCCAACGGCCATTTCCGCCGACCGCGTGCGGTGCCTAGCGTCGAAGGCGAGCCCGCACCCGTACGAGGAGAGCCGCCCGTGCCCGAACCTTTTCCTTCCCCTGCCGGCCCCTTCGCGCTCGGCACCTTCAGCGACGGCGCGGCCGCCTTCCCCGGGCTGGTCGCCGACGCGCGGGTCCGCGACCTCTCCGGCCTGGTTGCGTCGGTACGCGCGCTGGTCGAGGACTGGGACAGCTGGCTGCCCCGGCTGCACGAACTGGCCGCCGACGCCGACGCCGACGCCGACGACGGCACCTGGCACGACCTGGCCGCCCTCCGGGTCCTGACACCGATCGAGCCGGGCCAGATCCTGCAGAGCGGCGCCAACTACCGCAGACACGTGGTCGATCTGGTCGCCGCCGAGAAGGAGAGCGTGCACGGCGCCACCCCGCAGGAGGCCCGCGCCGACGCCGAGAAGATGATGGACGAACGGATCCGCGACGGCGTCCCGTACATCTTCCTCGGATCTCCGCGCGCGCTGTGCGGCCCCTACGACGACATCGTGCTCCCCGCGCTCGGTGACCAGCACGACTGGGAGCTCGAACTCGCCCTGGTCATCGGGAAGCCGGGGAAGGACATCCCGGCCGAGGAGGCGATGTCGCACGTCGCCGGGTACACGATCAGCAACGACCTGACGACCCGTGACCGGCTCTACCGGCCCGACCTGAAGGCCATCGGCACCGACTGGTTCACCGCCAAGAACGCCGACACCTTCCTGCCGACCGGACCCTTCCTGGTCCCCGCGGACTTCGTCGGCGACCCGGGCGACCTGCGGATCACGCTGCGGCACAACGGAGTGGTCCGGCAGGACGAGTCCACCAAGGACATGATCTTCGACATTCCGCGGCTGATCGCCTACGCCTCCGCGACCACCACCCTGCGCCCCGGCGACCTGCTGCTCACCGGCTCCCCGGCCGGCAACGGGGCGCACTGGGGGGTCTTCCTCAAGCCCGGAGACGTGGTCGAGGCGGAGATCACCGGCCTCGGCCACCAGCGCAACACCGTCAGGAGCCACCCATGAGCTTCCAGCCCGTCAGCCATCTGCGCCATGTCGACCTGGCCGTACCGGACTTCGCCACCCAGCGCGCCTTCTACGGCACCACCTGGGGTCTGACCGAAGTGGCGAACGACAACGGGATCGCGTTCTTCGCCGCCGAGGGCAGCCCCGAGCAGTACATCGTCCGCATCCGCAAGGACGAGCGGAAGCGGATGGACCTCGTCGCCTTCGGCGCGGTGTCCCCGGCGGCGGTGGACGAACTCGCCGTACGGCTCGGCCGCGCCGGAGTGCGGATCATCCACGAGCCCCGGCCGCTGGACACCCCCGGCGGCGGCTACGGGCTGCGCTTCTTCGACCCCGACGGGCGGGTCGTCGAGGTCTCGGCCGACGTGGCCACCCGCACCCACCGCAGGATCGAGGAGCGCGAGGCCGTCCCGGTGCGCCTGTCGCACTGTGTGGTCAACTCCCAGGACCCGGAACGACTGCGCGACTTCTACGTCCGACACCTGGGCTTCCGGCTCACCGACACCCTGTACTCCACGCACATGGGTGACCTCATGTACTTCCTGCGGTGCAGCCCGCTGCACCACTCCTTCGCCATCGCGCGCGGGCCCCATGTGTCGCTGCACCACGCCTCGTTCGAGATGCGGGGTGTGGAGGAGTACATGCGCGGCACCGGGCGTGCGCTGCGTGCCGGGACCCGGCTCACCTGGGGGCCGGGACGGCATCTGGCGGGCGACAACACCTTCTCGTACTTCCACGACCCGCACGGCAACACCGTCGAGTACACCACCGAACTCGCCGTCCTCGAAGAGGACCTGTGGCACCCGGGCCGGCACGACGTGGACGACCCGGTCACGCAGGACCAGTGGGGCACCGCCGACCCGATGAGCGAGTCGGTCGCCAAGGAGCAGTTCAACGACCCCGATGTGCTCTTCGAAGCGCCCCCGGTGTAACCCCGATCCTCCTGAGAAAGGCCGTAGTTGTGGCAGAGATCCTGAAGCACGCCGTGCCCGGCGCCGAGGTGGCCGCCTCCCTCGACCAGGTACGCACCACCGTGGCCGGCGTCATCGCGGACATCCGCGAACGCGGTGACGCGGCCGTCCGCGCGTACTCCGAGAAGTTCGACCGGTGGAGCCCCGGCTCCTTCCGGCTGAGCACCGAGGAGGTCGAGAAGATCGTCGCCTCGGTGCCCCGGCAGGTCATCGACGACATCACGTTCGTGCAGGAACAGGTCCGCGGCTTCGCCCGCCACCAGCGGGACTCCCTGCGCGCGTTCGAGGTGGAGACGCTCCCGGGTGTACGGCTCGGGCAGAAGCACATCCCGGTGCAGGCGGCCGGCGCCTACATCCCCGGCGGCCGGTATCCGCTCACCGCCTCCGCCCACATGACCATCGTCACCGCCAAGGTGGCGGGCGTACCACGCGTGGTCGCCTGCACCCCGCCCATCCACGGCGAGATCCCCGCCGCCACCGTCGCCGCCATGCACCTGGCGGGCGCCGACGAGATCTGGCTGCTCGGCGGGGTCCAGGCGGTGGCCGCGATGGCCGTGGGCACCGACACCATGGAGCCGGTCAACCTCATCGCCGGACCCGGCAACGCCTATGTGGCCGAGGCCAAGCGCCAGCTGTTCGGCGAGATCGGCATCGACCTGTTCGCCGGGCCCACCGAGATCCTGGTCCTCGCCGACGAGCAGGCGGACCCGTTCGTCTGCGCGGTCGACCTGCTCTCCCAGGCCGAGCACGGCCCGGACTCCCCGGCCGTGCTCATCACCACCTCCCGCGAGGTCGCCGAGAAGACCATCGCCGAGGTCGAGCGGATCCTGCCCTCCATGCCCACCCGCGACTACGCCGGACCCGCCTGGCGCGACCACGGCCAGGTCCATGTCGTCGACACCCTCGACGAGCTGTACGCCCTCGCCGACGCGTTCGCCTTCGAGCACGTGGAGGTGCTCACCGCCGAGCCGCGCCTGGCCCTGGAGAAGATGACCCAGTACGGCGCGCTGTTCCTGGGTGAGGGCACCTGTGTGTCGTTCGGCGACAAGGTGATCGGCACGAACCATGTGCTGCCCACACGTGGTGCCGCCCGCTACACCGGCGGCCTGTGGGTGGGGAAGTACCTGAAGACGGTCACCTACCAGGAGGTCACCGACACCGCCTCGCAGACCCTGCTCGGGCGGTTGTGCGGACGCGCCTCCCGGGTCGAGCTGTTCGAGGGCCACGCCCGCTCCGGCGACGTACGGGCCGCGAAGGCCGCGGGCGACGAGCTGCCCTGGAACGAAGGGTGAGCCTGGACGGCCGTACGGCCCTGATCACCGGCGGCGGAGGCCCGCTGGGCCGGGCGTTCGCGCTGGCGCTCGCCGACGCCGGTGCCCGGGTGGTCCTCGTCGGCCGGAACGAGCAGGCCCTCGCCGAGGCGGCGGCCAAGGTGGGCGAAGCGGCCCGCACGGCCGTGTGCGACGTCTCCGACCCGGCATCGGTGCGCACCCTGGCCCGTCAACTCGGCGACGAGGACGTGTCGTTGCTCGTCAACAACGCCGGCGTCGCGGGACCGGTGCGGCCGCTCGTCGACATCGAACCCGACGAGTGGGACGACGTGTTCGCCGCCAACGTCCGCGGCGTCTACCTCATGTGCCGGGCCTTCCTGCCGCCCATGCTGGCTGCCGGACGCGGTGACATCGTCAACGTGGCCTCGGTCAGCGGCAAGCGCCCGCTGCTCCACCGCACGCCGTACACCGCCTCCAAGATGGCCCTGATCGGCCTCACCCGGACCCTCGCGGGCGAGGTCGGCCCCCAGGGGGTCGCGGTCAACTCCCTCTCCCCGGGCCCGGTCCGGGGACCCCGGATGGACCGCAACTTCCGGCTCACCGCCGAACTCACCGGCTCCACCGTCGAGGAGGCGGAACGCGACTTCGTCTCCCGGGCCGCGCTCGGCCGGCTGGTCGAGGAGGACGAGGTCGCCCAGGCCCTGGTGGCGATGCTCGCGATGCCCGGACTGTGCGGGGCGGACATCGACCTGTCGGCGGGGATGGTCGCACCGGCGTAGTCACCCCGAGGAGTACGGCGAGGAGTACGGCGAGGCGAACGGCGCGCAGGCCGTCCGCCTCGCCGTCGTGCGTGCCCACCGTCGCGGACTGTGGCCACTCTGTGTGATCGCCATGAAGTGGGCGGCACGATCGAAGGCATCGGGTTCCGGGATGCGTGTGTGCCAGGCCTGTCCCAGGTTTCCCCTGGCTGCTTCACTCCCACCTGCACACCTCAAGTGCCTTCGTCGCCTCGGTCTCGACGGGCGACTCGTGACTCTGCGCGACGGCGCACTCCACCCGTGGAAAGGCCCGCAATGACGCTGACATCCCGACGCTCCTTTCTGATCGCCGGTTCCGCCACCGCGGCGGCCGTGCTCGTTCCGGTCGCCTCCGGCACCGCCACCGCCGCGCCGAACGCGTCGGGCGGCACGCTCTCCGTCGGTGCGGGGGAGACCTGTGAACTCGCCGCGACCACCAGGGTCAGCCTGCTGACCATCGGCGACGGCGGCAGGATCGTCGCCCCGGACGGGTACGCCATCAGTCTCACCGTCGACGGCGTGGAGACCGGGCAGCTGCTCACCGCGACCGGCGGCACCGCGACCCTCATCCAGGCCGGCACCTACCGCGGCGACGTCGTCCTCACGGTCGCCGGGTCCAACGACGTCACCTACCAGACGCTGACCTTCCCGTTCCGGCAGGCGCTGTACGTCGGCTCCGACGGGGTCGACTCCGCGAAGTCCGTGCTGTCCGCGGTCCGCGGCGGCAAGGTCACCGACGCCGCCGCCCGGAACGTGTCGATCACCTCCACGGGCGAGTGCTTCAACGGCGTCTACGTCGAGAACGGCAGCTACACCCTGCAGAGCCCCACCATCTCCCTGACCGGCAACGGCCGTTCGGACTTCGCCGGGTACGGCGCGGCCGTGGTCGGCGACGGCTCCTCGACCAGGCTGGTCGTGGACGGCGCCCGGATCGGCACCAAGGGCGTGGTCCGTACCACCGTCATCGCCGACGACGGCGCAAACGTCCTGGTCAAGGACTCCTTCCTGCGCGCCCGCAACGGCGTGCTGCCCGCCGACTACCAGGCCACCGTCGAGACCCCGTACATGGAGTCCGTACCCTGGATGCTCGGCCTCGACGGCAACGTCCGCGCCACCAACCTCATCGGCAAGAACAGCATCGCCACCTACCTCAACTCGACCGTCTTCTCCGAGACGTGGGGTGCGCTGTCGGTGGAGGGCGGCAGCGGCCTGAAGCTGACCGCGATCAACAGCCATGTCGGCAACACCGGCGAGTACGGCTACGGCACCTACGCCATCGGCGACGCCACCGTCCGTGTGCTCGGCTCCCGCTTCGACGTCGGCTCCTACGCGACGATCATCGCCGGACCGGCCGCCGTCGTGCACTACGGCGACAGCACCCGCGAGGCGGTCGCCGCGCTCAACACCGAACTCGAACTCGGACTGTCGAAAGCGGAGTTGGCGAGCGTGCCGGTGCGCAGCACGGTCGTGAACTCCGGTCACTTCGGCTACATGTTCTTCGGCGCCGGGCAACTCACCCTGGACGGCGGCACCGTCGTCAACTCCGAGCGGGCCACCTTCCTCAACAAGGGCCAGCAGACGACGATCTCGGTCGACGGCTCGCAGGGCGCCCGGCTCAACCCGCGCGACGGGGTCATCCTCCAGATGATCGAGCTGGACGACCCGGGTCCGGTCAACGTCAACGGCAAGATGATGAACATCGGCGTCTACACCGAGCCCACCACCGACCCGGCCAAGGACTCCTCCTTCGACGTCACCGCCGTCCACTCCACCGACGGCGCCGCCACCTTCAGCTCCATCGAGGTGAAGGGCGACTTCTACAACGGCGTGCGGGGCGGCAAGAACATGGTCCTGACCTTCGAGGACTCCGGCGTCGAGGGCGTCATCTCGGCGACCAGGGCCAGGCACCGGGTGTCCTCGATCGACTCGTCGACCTTCTACGAGCTGGGCATCGTCACCAACACCGTGCAGGCCGCCGTCAACAACGGCGTCGTCGTCCGGCTGAACAGCGGCTCGACCTGGACGGTCACCGGCACCTCGCACCTGACCGGCCTCTCCCTCGCCGCCGACGCGGCCGTGCGGGCGCCGCGCGGCAGGACGGTGAAGCTGACGGTGGACGGCACCGAGACCGCCCTCACCGCCGGCTCCACCTATACGGGCGCCCTGACGCTCACCGTGGCGTGAGACCCGACGCCGTGGCGTGAGACCTGGCGCGCCGCGGTCTGGCATCCGGTGCTGTGGCGTGACACCACCCGGCCGAGGGCGCGGTCCGTTGTGCGGGCCGCGCCTGCGCCGTGTCCGGTGCCGGTCGCTCCCGTAAGCTGGCGGGATGTTCAGCCCCGATGGCCCGAGCCTCCGCGAGCTCACCGTCCAGGCCCTGTCCTCGGTCGAGCGCGGCTACGACCTGCTGGCCCCCAAGTTCGACCACACCCCCTTCCGGACCCCGGACCCGGTCCTGGAGGCGGTCGCCAAGGCGCTCACCCCGCTCGGCCCGTTCACGGACGGCCTCGACCTGTGCTGCGGCACCGGCGCCGGTCTGGACGTGCTGGCCCCGGCGTGCCGGAACAGCGTCACCGGCGTCGACTTCAGCGCCGGGATGCTCGACATCGCCCGGCGGCTGCCCCCGCCCGACGGGCCGGACGTGCACTGGGTACGCGCCGACGCCCGGGCCCTGCCGTTCGGGCCCGCCTTCGACCTGGTGGTCAGCTTCGGGGCGTTCGGGCACTTCCTGCCCCGGGAGCTGCCCGGTCTCTTCGGCCAGGTCCACTCGGTACTGCGACCCGGCGGCACCTTCGCCTTCCCGGTGCTGGCGCCGCCCCGCCCCACCGGCCTCGGGTTCTGGGCGCTGCTCGGCTTCGACGCCGTGATGCGGGTGCGCAACGCCGTGTGGCGGCCGCCGTTCGTCATGTACTACCGGGCCTTCCGACTCGGGTCCGTGCTCGGGGAGTTGGAGCGGGCGGGGTTCTCGGTGGAGCTGTGCGGGCTGCCCGAGTTCGGCCGGCGTGACGACGGCAGCCCTCGCGCCCGGCTCGTCGTGGCCAGGAAGGCCGGCGAAGGTCAGCCGGCCGCCGGCACGGTGAACTCGTAGACCAGCGTGTCCTGCTGGGCGTCCACCACGAGGTCGGTGATCTCCAGCGGGCGGGCGTACTGGTCGTGCACCCGGCGGGTCACCCGGACCGAGGCCGCGTCCGCGATCTGGCTGATCGAGTCCCGGTGGTGCAGGGTGAGGCCGGCCTTGCGCATCCAGTCGTAGGCCCGGCGCAGTTGTGCGGCGGCCGTGCCGTCGGCCCGGTCCCGGTAGCGGCCCAGTTCCTCGACCTCGGTCAGGGCGACGGCCGAGAAGGAGGTCACGGCGGTGCGCAGGGCACGGCCGTCGGGAAAGGCGGATTCGTAGCGGTGGACCAGGGTCGGCCGGTGCGGGGCGAGACCGAGGGCCGCCGCGTGCTCCGGCGGTGGCTCCTCCCAGGTCACGGTGGCCCGGTCGACCGCGCCGTGCTCCGTGGACCCGGCTCCCACCGGGAACGCCAGGGAGACCGGGCTCTCCACCGGCCGGCCGCGCAGCGTGGCGTGACTGCCCCGCCGGTCGGTGGCGACCAGACCGCTGTGGCGCAGCACCTCCAGCGCCTGCCGGACGGTCTCCCGGCTGACGCCGAAGTGCTGTGCCAACTGCCGTTCCCCGGGCAGGCGTTCGCCCGGCGGGATGGTGCCGTCGCGCAGCTCCCCGAGGAGCTGTGCCGCGATCCGCCCGTACAGGGGCTGCTCTTCGCTCTCGGAGTGGTCGTGCTGGGTGGTGCGGGCCATGCCGCGCCTCCTGTTGGTGACAAGACGTAGCCGTGCGGGCTCATTGCGCGACCAGATCTAGCATTGGTCTAAACCATCAGGGAAGGGCGGCTCACAGGTTCGGCCGAAACCGAACCGGCCTCACAGGCTCGCGTAGACGGCGTTCACCAGGGCCGTCTTCCGTGGATCATCCGCGATCCGCGGCCCCATCCGGTTCATCACGTACCCCAGCGAGACCCCCGCCTCCGGGTCGGCCAGCCCGCACGAACCGCCGAACCCGTCGTGCCCGAAGGCCCGTGGGTTCGGTCCGTAGGAGCCGTTCGCCCCGCTCAGCCACAGGCCGAGCGCCACCTCGGTCTCGTGCTCGAAACCCGCCCCGAGCACCAGGTCACGGCAGCTCCCCTGCCCCTCGCGCACCCGCTCGGCCGCCTCCGGCGACAGCAGGCGCAGGCCGCCGTACTCGCCCCGGCCCGCGAACACGCCGTACAGCGCGGCGACCGCCCGGGCCGTGCCGTGACCGTTGGCCGCCGGGATCTCGGCCGCCCGCCACTCCGGCGTGTTCGCCGCGCTCGCGCCCACCCCCGGGTTGGCCAGGGCCGCCACCGCCGCCGGCGCCAACTGGCTGAAGATCGCAGCCTGTTCACTGTCCGACACGACCCGTGGATGGTCCAGTACCGCCGCCCGCCCGGCCTCCTTCTCCGGCAGCCCGACGGTGAAGTCGATGCCCAGCGGCCCGGTCACCTCCCGCTCCAGGAACGCTCCCGGCAGCAGCCCCGACACCCGCCGCACCACCTCGCCGACCAGGAAGCCGTAGGTCAGCGCGTGGTACCCCGACCGGGTGCCCGGCTCCCACCAGGGCTCCGTCGCCGCCAGCCGGGCGGTCGTCAGCTCCCAGTCGTACAGCTGCTGGAGCGAGTGCGGCTCCCGCAGGCCGGACAGGCCGGCGCGGTGCGAGAGCAGATGCCGGACGAGGACCCGCTCCTTGCCCGCCGCCGCGAACTCGGGCCAGTAGTCGGCCACCGGCGCGTCGAGGTCGAGCAGCCCCCGGTCGGCCAGGATGTGTGCGCACAGGGCGACCGGGCCCTTGGTCGTCGACCAGACGTTCACGAGAGTGTCCCGCTCCCACGGCCGGCCGCGCCCCGGATCCGCCCAGCCGCCCCACAGATCCACGACCGTCTCGCCGCCGACCGTCACCGCCACAGCGGCGCCCAGCTCCTCCCGGTCCCGGAAGTTCTCCTCGAAAGCCTCCCGCACCGCCGCGAAACGCGGCTCGCAGTGGCCGTGGACCGGTGGCTCGTGCTCGGACATGCGTCCTCCGTCGTACGCCGGAAAACCCGGACCGCGACGCTGCGGCCCGGGCACCCTGAACGTACCGACTGGTCGGACTGGAGGGAAGGTCAGTGGAGGAAGAGACCCCCGTACGGCTCCTGGTGGCCCTCCGCGGTGTGCCAGTAGTCGCGGCTCGCCACCGCCAGGCCCTGCCCGTCGAAACGCACGAACACACACCCGGCCAGCGTGGCCGCCGTACCGCTCTCCTCGGAGAGCACCCGGAACTCGGCCACCGCGACCCCGTCGGCCCCGACCAGGGGCGCGGAGAACCGCACGTCCGTCACCCGCTCCGCTTCGAACGACCAGCGCAGATACGCGGCGAGTCCGTCCCGCCCCCGGTGCGGTTCGCGGAACGGCATTGAGCGGTGTTCGCAGTCCTCGGCGTACAGGGCGAGCAGCGCGTCCACGTCGTGCGTGGCCCAGCTCCGCTCCCAGACCCGGACGAACCGCTCGGCAGCGTCGCGCGTGTCCATCTCCGGCACCTTCTCCGTCTCCTCAGGCGTAGGTGCGCAGCCAGCGCAGCTTCGCCGCCTCGTGGTACGGGCCGCCGCCCTCGTGGTCGTTGAAGTCGTACACCTCGATCTCCTTGTCCTCGTGCGCCCAGGCGTTGAAGGCCGAGAACACCGTGGACGGCGGGCAGGTCTGGTCCTCCAGGGCCGCCGAGAACAGCGCCGGGGCCCGGCCGCGCGCCGCGAAGTGCACACCGTCGAAGTACGACAGGGTGCGCTGGACGTCCGCCGAGCGGCCGCGGTGCGTCTTGAGGAACAGGGCGATCTCACGGTACGGGTGACGGTCCGTCAGGGTGACGGCGCGCGGGAAGTCGCACAGGAACGGCACGTCCGGCGCCACCGCGACCAGGTCCGGGACCAGACCGCCGACCGCGATGGTGATCCCGCCGCCCTGGCTGGCGCCGAGCGCCACCGTCCGCGCCGCGTCGGTCAGCGGGTGCGAGCGGGCCGCCTCGATCGCCCGGACCGCGTCCGTGTACACCCGGCGGTAGTAGTAGTTCTCGGGCGCGTCGATGCCCCGCGTCATGAACCCGGGGAAGGCCGGCGCGCCGCCCACCGGGTCGGCGGTGCCGCCTCCGCCGCCCCAGGCGCTGCCCTGGCCGCGGGTGTCCATCACGAAGTGCGCCCGCCCGGTGGACGCCCACAGCAGGTTCTCGTGCGCCAGTCCGCGCCCGCCGCCGTAGCCGATGAACTCGACGATCAGCGGCAGCGGTCCGGTGGCCCCGGCCGGCAGCCGCAGCCAGCCCTTGACCGGGTGGCCGCCGAACCCGGCGAACGTCACGTCGTACACGTCGACCGTGGACAGCCCGGTGTCGACCGGCTCGAAGCGGGCGTCGAGGTCGTGCTCGCGGGCTTCCTGGAGCGTCTTGGACCAGAAGGCGTCGAAGTCCTCGGGCGCCACCGACGCGCTGCGGTGTTCGCGGAGTTCGTCGAAGGGAAGGTCGAACAGAGCCATCAACAACCGCCTTTGGCGAAGGGATCGTGCGGATGATCACACCGTACGTGGGTGGTCGGACGAGTCGCCAGGCCTCCGCGCCGCCCGGCGCCTGCCGTGACTCCCTGTCCTCGGCGGTCGATCCGCTGGTCAGGGACACCGGACTGCCCTTCTTCGGCGGCGTTCGGGAGATCCCGGTCGGCCGGGCCGCAGTCATAGGTGGTCGGGTCACTGCGGACGCGGACGCGGGCGGCGGAGCAGGGGATCCCCGGGGCCTCAGGCGCGCCCGCGGGTCCAGTCCGGGCCGGTGCGGGCCCACTCCTGCTCCCACTCGGCGAGCCGGTGCCGCAGCGCGACCCGGCGGACGACACCGTGGCCGAGCAGCACCACGGCCGCGGCGCCGCCCGTTCCGCACAGGCCCACGGTGACCGTGTGCTGCCAGACGGCGACCTCGTCGGGCGGCGGAGCGACACCGTGCCCCCGACGGTCGAACCACACGTCGACCGTGTCACCGGCCCGGGTCCCCGCCGGCACCCGGGCCAGGGCGGTCTTCGTGCCCTTGCCGGGCTCGGTCCAGCGGACGTCCGCCTGATAGGCGTGCTCCCGGTCACCGCCCTCCACCGACGGCAGCTGCTCCGGCGTGTTCCCGACGACCACCGCCCGCACCTTGTGCCGCTCGGCCCGCTCCACCGTCGCCACCGACCGCGCCTGCTCATGGGCCCACAGCCCCACCACCGCCCCCACCAGGGGCGCACCCAGGCACAACAGGACCGCGACGGTCAGCGCGATCCATGCCTCCACCAGGTCGGACCTGCGCCGCAACGGGTTGTGCCGCCAGCGCCAGCCACGTACTCGGGTACGCATGTCGACCTCCTCGCCGCCACGGGAGCCGTAGGGCCGGACAGCCGGTCCGCAGCTCCCAGCGTGCCCCCCTTGCACGCGAGCGTCCACATCGGTCTGTTACCCCGTACGGGGTACCTGGCCCACCTGCGGGAACCACGAAGGCGACATCGGCTGAAGCACGGGTTCCGCCGCGCGCCGCACTCCCGGCCCCGGCGCCCCGAGGCACCCGGCCCGCACGCCCCCGCGAGGCCGGCCGGCAGCCGGTCAGCCCGATGCGGCCCAGGTCAGGACCTCGATCATTGCGGCCGTATGAACGATCCGAGGACGCGGGAATAGCGGCCGGGCGATCGTCCTTGCCGCAGAGGGCCGGTAGCGGGACACCGGTGACAGCATCAGAGAGCGAGGGAGAACGATGCCCAAGGCGTACGTCTACACCAGGCACGGCGGGCCGGAGACCGAGGCCTTCGCCGATGTGGCCCGGGCCGTTCCCGGCCCCGGTGAGCTGCTGGTCGCGGTGCGTGCGGCGGGGGTCAACCCCGTCGACTGGAAGCTGCGCAACGGTTTCCGGCGCCCGGGCGAGGGCGAGGCGCGCTTCCCGGTCGTCCTCGGCAGCGAGGCCGCCGGAGTGGTCGAGGAGATCGGCCAGGGCGTCACCGGGTTCGCGGTCGGCGACGAGGTCTTCGGCAACACGCCCGCCGGTGCGTTCGCCGAGTACGCCCTGCTGACGGCCTCCGTGACGGCGCACAAGCCCGCCGCGCTGTCCTTCACCGACGCCGCCACCCTGCCGGTCGCCGCGGCCACCGCCTACGACGGGGTGCGCCAGCTCGACCTGCCCGAGGGCGCGACCCTGCTGGTCACCGGTGCGGGCGGCGGAGTCGGCGCGGCGGCCCTGCAGATCGCCCGCGCCTGGGGGCTGCGGGTCGTGGGCGTGGCGAGCGAGGCCAAGAAGGACTTCGTGGAGTCGCTCGGCGCCGTGCACGTGCCCTCCGGCCCCGGCCTCGCCGAGCGGGTGCGGGCCGCCGCGCCCCAGGGCGTGGACGGCGTCTACGACCTGATCGGGGGCGAGGTGCTCGCCGAGGCGGCCGGCCTGCTCGCCGACCGCACCAAGCTCATCACCGCGGGCGCCGCCCCGGACACCGTGGCCGCGCTGGGCGGCAGCCGGGTCGAACGCGCCCGTACCGCCGCCGTCCTCGACGAGGTGGCCGAGCTCGTCGTGGGCGGTGAGCTCGACCCGTACGTCTCCCGGACCTTCCCGCTCGACGAGGCCGGCGAGGCACTGCGCACCGTCGAGGACGGGCACGCGCGCGGCAAGATCGTGATCGAGGTGGCCGCATGAGCGTCCCGAATCCCGGTGCGGGCGCCCCGCACGTCCTGGACAACCCCGCCCTCGCCTCGCTCACCGGCCCGCACGCCCTCTTCGCCGAACGGCGTGGACGGGTGCTGCGCTACCCGGTGGACGTCTCCCCGTGGCTGGCCCTGCCCGACGATCCCGGCGCGGAGGACTGGGCCGACCTCGCCGCCCTGGCCGGACCGGGTGCGGAGGTCGGGCTGGCCGGCTTCCGGGGTGAGCTCCCGGACGGCTGGGAGCTCACCATGAACATCGCGGGCGTGCAGCTGGTGGACGAGGGCATGGACGCCGTCCCGGAGCCGCAGGCGGTCCGCCTCGGCCCCGCCGACGTACCCGAGATGCTCGACCTGGTCGAGCGCACCAGGCCCGGTCCGTTCCTGCCCCGAACCGTCGAGCTCGGCACCTACCTGGGCATCCGCCGAGACGGCAAGCTGATCGCGATGGCGGGGGAGCGGCTGCACCCGCCGGGCTGGACCGAGATCAGCGCGGTCTGCACGGACGCGGCCTACCGCGGTGAGGGTCTGGCGACCCGGCTCATCCGGGCGGTCGCGTACGGCATCCGGGCGCGCGGCGAGACCCCGTTCCTGCACACCGGCGCCGAGAACACCACCGCGATCCGGCTGTACGAGTCCCTCGGCTTCCGGCTGCGCCGCCGTACCGCCTTCCTCGCGGCCCGGGTGCCGCAGACGCTCGGTCAGTCCTCGCCGGTGCCCGCGGACGTCCCGGCGTTGTAGCGCTCCAGGTATCCGGCGAACCTGACCAGGTCCTCCTCCGGCCAGTCCGCCAGCCGCTCCCGGAACGCGGCCCGGCGGCTGCGCGTGACCTGGGCCAGGATCGCCTGCCCCGCGTCCGTGAGATGCAGCACCTGGACCCGGTGGTCCTCCGGGTCCAGGCGCCGCTCGATCAGCCCCGCCCGCTCCAGCGCCCCCACCTGCCGGCTGACTGTCGACTTGTCCAGCGCGTAGTGCGCGGCCAGGTCGGTCGCCCGGCAGCCGCCGCGCTCCTCCAGATGCCCGAGGAGCGTGTACGACACCAGCGACAGCTCGGGGTGCATACGCCCGGCGGACGCCCGGGCCCGGCGCGCGAAGACCGTCATCTCGTGCTGGATGGTCTCGACAGCCACCTCCGCCGCCGTCATGGGAGGACCTTCGACGGCGGCACCTGCACCAGCAAAACCCTCACGGGAATACCTCCTCCGACGTTCTAGTTGTATAGTACAACTTGAATATGAGTTGTATAAGCCAACCAGTTTGGCCGGAAGGTATGGAGGTCGTACCCGATGAGGTCACCGGCACTGCGCCATGTGCTCACGCACCTGATCACCCCGCTGCTGATGTGCCTGGGCATGGGGCTGGCGTACATGGGTGCGTTCGTCCACCCGGAGCCGAACCACCTGCCCGTCGCCGTGGTCGGCGCCGGACCGAAGGCGAAGGTGTTCGCGCAGACCGTCAAGGACACCGCGGGTGACCGGCTGGACGTCCGTACCGTCCCGACCCGTACCGCGGCCGTCCACCTGCTGACCTCCCGTACCGTGACCGGCGCCTATGTGCCGAGCGCCAAGGCGCCGGAACTGCTGGTCGCGAGCGCCGCCTCCGACATGGGCGCCACCGCCGTCCAGAAGGTCTTCACCTCCGTCGCCGCCCAGGAGGGCGTCCCGCTCAAGGTCACCGATGTGGCCCGGCCGGTCGCCGACGACCCCACAGGACAGGGCCTGTTCTTCCTGCTCATCGCGGTGAGCATCGGCTCCTACGCCTCGGTCGCCGCGCTCGGCGCGGCCGGCGGCACACTCCCCATGCGGATACGCGCCCTGCTCGCGCTCGGCGTCTCCGCCGTCGTCAGCGGCATCGGCACGCTGCTCGCGGGACCGGTGTTCCACCTCGCCCACCACGACCTGGCCGGTGTCTGGGGCATGGCCTGGCTCTACTCGGCGGGCATCCTGCTCATCGGTGTCGGCCTGCACACCTTCCTGAAGCGATGGACCACGCTGGCCATGATGGTGCTGTTCGTGATGCTCAACTTCACCAGCTCCGGCGGGCTGTTCCGGCCCGAGCTGCAGAACGGCTTCTTCGGCACCCTGCACGCCTTCTGGAACGGCGCCGGCTTCGTCGAGGGCATCCGCAGCCTGCTCTACTTCGGCGACGACGGCCTGGGCCGCAACGTGTGGACCCTCGCCGTCTGGCTGCTGGTCGGCCTCGTGGTCACCGCGGTCGCGGCGGCGTACGAGCGGGCCAAGGCCCGGGCCGCGCGCATGGCCGTACCGGACTCGCCCGCCGCTCTCACGGCGGAGGCGGTCGAGGCCGAGGCCGAGATGGAAGCGGAGGAAACGGTCGGCGTGTGATCGGCGGACCGGTGGCCGGATAGGCTCTCGGCGATGCTCTCACTCTCCGACACCACCGCTGTCGTCTCCGCGCTGCGCGCCGCGGGCTGCGTCTTCGCCGAGGACGAGGCGGAGCTGATCCTCGCCACCGCCGGCACCCCGGACGAGCTGACCACGATGGTGGACCGGCGCGCCGCCGGACAGCCCCTCGAACACGTCCTCGGCTGGGCCGGCTTCCACGGGCTGCGGGTGCTCGTGGAACCGGGCGTGTTCGTGCCCCGTCGCCGTACCGAGTTCCTGGTCGGCGAGGCCCTGGCACAGGCCCCGGGCGCGTCCGTCGTCGTGGACCTGTGCTGCGGCTCCGGCGCGGTGGGCGCGGCCCTCGCCGCCGCCCTCGGGGACACCGAACTGCATGCCGCCGACATAGACCCGGCCGCGGTCGACTGCGCCCGGCGCAACATCGCCCGCTACGGCGGTCACGCACACCTGGGAGACCTGTTCGACGCGCTGCCCGCCGCCCTGCGCGGCCGGGTCGGCATCCTCGCGGCCAACGTGCCCTACGTCCCCAGCGGCGAGGTGGGCCTGCTGCCCGCCGAGGCCCGCGACCACGAGCCGCTGGTCGCCCTCGACGGCGGCGGGGACGGCCTCGACGTGCTGCGCAGGGTCGCCGCCGGGGCGCCCCGGTGGCTCGCGCCCGGCGGCTGTGTCCTCGTCGAGACCAGCGAACGCCAGGCCGGGGCGGCCGTCGAGGCCTTCGCCCGGGCCGGTCTGACCGCCCGGCTCGCGGTCTCGGAGGAGCTGTACGCCAACGTCGTGATCGGCGTCCGGGACCAGGACTAGGTCGTCGCCCCGCTGTCCGAGGGGCTCGGTGACGGGGTGCGGTCGCCGGGGCGCTGCCACGGGCCGCCGTGGTCGTGCATGCCGCCCCGGCCCATGAAGTCGCCCGAGAACGCGCCCGTGGCGGTCGGCTTGCCGTCGTCGCCGCGGGTGCCGACCAGGAACGCCGTGGCGTCCTTCTTGAGCGAGTCGTCGTCGCCGCGCACCTTGACGTCCGAGCCCACGGTCCACGTCCACGACGTGCCGTCGTCGCTCTTCACCGTGACCTGGTCGCCGTCCGCCTTCTCGACCGTGCCCCGCTGCCAGACCCGTACCACGTACTTGCCGGTGTCCGGGTCCTTGACGGTCGCCTCGCCGTGCACACCGAGGCCGCCCATGCCGAACCAGCCGTGCCCGGGTCCGTGCCCGTCCGGCGCCGATGGCGCACCCGAGGCCGCGGGCGGCGTGTCGGGGCCGTTCCCGCCGGAACCGGCGGCGAACGCCACCGTGCCGCCCAGGGCCAGCGCGCCGACGGCGAAGGCCACGGTCACGGCACGCGCGCGGGCCGGCTGCCGGCGCCACAGATCGCGCACCCGCGCACCCGGTTCACGGTCGGGTCCCGGTCCGGCGAGCACTTCCCACCCCGGGCCGGTCTGCGGGGGACGGTCCGGCATCGGCGGGACCGTCGGGTCGGTTCCGTCGCCGTCACGACGGTTTTCCTGCTCCGGTTCGTGCGTCACGGCTCGCTCCCATCGGCGAACGGCACGCGGCACAGCGATGCATGCCTCTCTGTGAATTGTGCTGGTTCGCCGATAAGAACCCGGTAATCAGTCCCTGTGAATTCGATGAATCCGCGTACGGCGGACCCGGGGCTGTCGACCGTTGCGGCTACGGCAGTTCCTGGGCCCGGGCGATGAGCAGCGCCACGTCGTCGTGGTTGTCGGGGTGGTGCAGCTCCCGCAACAGCAGGTCGCAGACCTCCTCCAGCGGGCGGGCGGGGGCGTCGAGGAGGGCCAGCAGCGCGTCCAGCCGCTCGTCCAGCGAGTGGCGGCGGGTCTCGACCAGACCGTCGGTGTAGAACACCAGCTCGTCGCCGGGCTCGAAGTCCACGGTCGTCGTGGCGAAGGGGATGCCGCCGACGCCCAGCGGGACCCCGGTGGGCAGGTCGAGCAGTTCCGGCGGCCGGCCGGGGCGGACCCGGACCGGGGGCAGATGGCCGGCATTGGCGATCCGGCACTGCCGCAGCAGCGGGTCGTGCACGGCGTACACGCAGGTCGCGATCGAGTGGTCGAGGCCCGAGGTGGTCTTGTCCAGGTGCTCCAGCAGGACCGCCGGATCGAGGCCCAGCGCGGCCAGGGTGGTGGTCGCGGTGCGCAGCCGGCCCATCGTCGCGGCCGCGTTGATGCCGCTGCCCATCACGTCGCCCACCACGAGGGCCGTTCTGCCGCCGTCCAGCGGGATGACGTCGAACCAGTCGCCGCCCACCTCGACGGTGGCGCCGGCCGGCTGGTAGCGGGAGGCGACCTCCAGGCCGTTGGTGACCCGGGGGTGGGTGGGCAGCAGGCTGCGCTGGAGGGTGAGCGCGGTCGTGCGGGCGTTCTGGTACCAGCGGGCGTTGTCGATCTGCACGGCCGCGCGGCCGGCCAGTTCCCGGGCCAGCAGCAGATCGTCGTCGTCGAAGGGCGCCGGATTGCGGGTGCGCTTGAGATCGAGGGCGCCCAGCACCTCGCCGCGCGCGATCAGCGGCACGGCCAGGTACGAGTGCAGCCCGGCCCGGGCCAGCAGCTCGGCCGCCTCGGGGGAGCGGGCGATCCTCGGCAGGTCCTCGTCCTTGACCTGCGGCACCAGGACCGCCTCACCGGTCCGTACGCACAAGGTGACCAGCCGGTCCGGGGCGTACCGGGCGACCGTGCCCGGCGTGTCGGCCGCATGCACCGCGTCCGCGTCCAGCTCCGCGCGCACGGCGAGAGCGCGGAGCATGGCCGGCTCGGCCGGTCCGAGCGTGCTGCGCCGGCCCTCGACCACCGTGTCCAGCAGGTCCACGACCGCCACGTCGGCCAGCTCCGGCACGGCGACGTCGGCCAGCTCGGCGGCGGTGCGCTCCAGGTCCAGGGTGGTGCCGATCCGGGCCGAGGCGTCGGCGATCACGGCGAGGCGCCGGCGTGCGTTCTCGGCCTCGACACCGGCCCGGTAGGGCTCGGTGATGTCCACCACCGAGGCCGCCACGCCCAGCACGTTGTCGGAGGCGTCCTCCAGCCGGTACACCGACACCGACCAGATGTGCTCCTCGTCCGGGTCGGCCGGCGTACGGCCGACCGTGGACCGGTCGATGGCCGGCTCACCGGTGCGCAGCACCCGCAGCGCCGCCGTCTCCAGGGTGTCGGCGTCCAGATTCGGCAGCACCTCGCGGACCGTCCGCCCCACGTGCTCCCCAGCGGGGACGCCGTTGATCCGCTCCAGCGCCGGGTTGACCGAGACGAACCGCAGCTCGGTGTCGAGGACGGCCAGCCCGATCGGCGACTGCTGCACGATCCGCTCGGACAGCGCCACGTCCTGCTCCAGCCGGCGCACGGTCGACTGGTCGGCGGCGAGCCCCAGCGCGAACACGTCGCCGTTGGCGTCCATGAGCCGCATGTTGCGGAACTCCACCACATGGGTGGAGCCGTCCTTGTGCCGGATCGGGAAGCCGCCCGCCCAGCTCTGCCCGGTGCTCATCACGTCCGCGAACAGCTTGCCGACCAGCTCGATATGGCGTTCGTGGACCATCAGCCGGGCCGCGTACTGCCCGAGCGCCTCGCGGGCCGAGTAGCCGAACAGTTCCTCGGCCTGGGGGCTCCACAGCACGATGCGCCCCTTGGCGTCCAGCACGACGGAGGCCATGCCCAGGACGTCGAGCAGTCCGCCCGGTCGCACGGGTCCGCGCACCGGCTCCTCGTCCTCGGCCGCTGAAGCCTCGGCTGGACTCATCCCACGCACCGCCTTCGAACCTCCGCACGGCACGCCGTCCCCCGTGCCGACTCCCCTTGTTCTATCGCGCTCACACCTGACTCTCCGACGCCGCCGCCGACTTTTCCACCATCTCTCAACACGGCGGCTTCCGTACGGCGAAACAACCACAGGGGCCGCTGGGGCGTGAGTTCACCTTCCCGTTCCGTCATTGGTCTGTACATGCCTGTCAGGCGCACGCCAGACTGACCGCCGCACGCGCGTCCCACCCCCCGAACCGAGGAGTAGGCTTCCATGCCCGCGTCCACCCGGCAACGTTGTCGCGCAGGCCTGACCGCCCTGGTCGCCCTCGCCGCGGCCTTCGCCCTCTCGACCGGCACGGCGTCCGCCGCCGACACCTGGACCGAGACCGGCTCCGACCGCGCCGACCCGCTCTCCGAGAGCCAGGGCCTGACCTCGGTCGAGGTCCCCGCCAACAGCGCCAACCGCTACACCGGCGTCGGCACCATCCCGATCGGCGTCTCCAGCCGCGGCTGGAACCACGTCGGCGACCCCGACGAGTCGTACGACGGCTACTACGTCGAGCCCTACCAGGCGGACTCCGGCACCGCCAAGATGTACCGGGTGCAGGCCCCCGACGGCACCTGGTCGGAGCACGTCCACACACTCGCCTCCGGCGAGGCCCTCAACAACTCCTGGGACGCGATCTCGCCCGACGGCCAGTACATGCTCTCCGGCGAGTACGGCACGATGACCCGCTTCCTGGTCTTCCCGACCCCGGGCGCCAACAAGAGCACCTCGCCGTCCGCGAACCTCCCGCTGGCCTCCGTCGTCAACCTGGACCACGCGGTACGTGACGTCCAGGGCTGCGACTTCTCCAGTGCGACCACGCTGCTGTGCTCCTCGGACGACCCGGAGGGCAGCCTCTTCGGCTACACCAAGCCGCTCCTGCAGATCGACCTGTCCGCCCAGCCCGGCACGAGCAACGTCACCGGGCATGTCACCGCGCTGCGCCAGCTCCCGCTGCGCAGCTCCTGCTCGGGCACCTTCGAGGCCGAGGGCATCGACTACGACCGGCGCACCGGCACCCTGCGCGTCATCGTGATGTCGCCCGGGTTCTGCATCCTCACGGACAGCAAGACGTACAAGTTCACGCGGGGCTGATTTCCTCTTCCCGGGTGGTGCGCCGGGTAATGCACCACTCGGGAATCGGTGCTTTTCTGTTGGCATGGCGCGGTTCGCGGGGGAACCCGTGAGACCGCGCCATCGCCATGAGAGGAGCGATCACCATGGGTCCTGAGCGACTGCACGAGGAACCCGTCTCGCTTGAGATCAGCGGATGCAGCAAGGAAGACGCCCGGATCGTGTTCGACGCGCTGTGCCAGTGCTTCGAGTCCGACCGGGAGGCCGAGGACGTGCCCCAGCAGCTCCACGAGTCCCGCCCGATGGTGTGGCTCGGCACGTTCGAGGTCACCGACGCCCACGAGTGCACCCCGCCGCCCCGGCTCGCGGCCTCGGTCGAGGCCGACGCGCAGGGCGGCTACTGGGCGATCAGCCGGCTCCATACGACCCTCGATTCCCTGTTCACGGTGCGCAACCTGTCCTCCGCCTCCGGTGACCAGGAGAGGGAGCTGCACGTCCTGCTCGAAAGCCGGTGACCGGTGATCTGAGACACGTCACACCGGAGCCTTTGTGCAACTAGTTGCATAATCCGTGCGCGGTCCTTTAGAACTGATGCGAAGACACCGCGCACGGAGGTCCCGATGAGCCGTTACCCGCACCTGCTGAAACCCCTCGACCTGGGCTTCACCACCCTGCCCAACCGCGTGCTCATGGGCTCCATGCACGTGGGCCTGGAGGAGGCCGAGCGCGGTTTCGAGCGGATGGCGGAGTTCTACGCGGCCCGGGCCCGCGGGGGAGTGGGCCTCATCGTCACCGGCGGCATCGCGCCCAACGAGGAGGGCCGGCCGTACGAGGGCGGAGCGAAGCTCACCACGGAGGAAGAGGCCGAGCGGCACCGGGCCGTCACCGAGGCCGTGCACCGCGAGGGCGGCCGGATCGCGATGCAGATCCTGCACTTCGGCCGGTACGCCTACCACCGTGACCTCGTCGCGCCCAGCCCGCTCCAGGCCCCGATCAGCCCCTTCCCGCCCCGTGAACTCACCGACGACGACATCGAGCGGACCATCGGCGACTACGTCCGCGCCGCCCGTCTCGCCCGGCAGGCCGGCTACGACGGCGTCGAGATCATGGGCTCCGAGGGCTATCTCGTCAACGAGTTCATCGCCGCCAGGACCAACCACCGCACCGACCGCTGGGGCGGGTCCTACGAGAACCGGATGCGGTTCCCCGTCGAGATCGTCCGGCGGGTGCGCGAGGCCGTCGGCGCGGACTTCATCATCGTCTACCGGCTGTCCATGCTGGACCTGGTGCCCGGCGGCTCCTCCCTCGACGAGGTGATCACCCTCGCCAAGGCCGTCGAGGCCGCCGGGGCGACCATCATCAACACCGGCATCGGCTGGCACGAGGCCCGGATCCCCACCATCGCCACCTCGGTGCCGCGCGGCGCCTACACCTGGGTCACCAAACGGCTGATGGGCGAGGTCTCCGTCCCGCTGGTCACCACCAACCGCATCAACACCCCGGAACTCGCCGAGGAATTGCTCGCCCAGGGGGGCGCGGACATGGTCTCGGTGGCCCGCCCGATGCTCGCCGACCCCGACTTCGTCGCCAAGGCCGCGGCCGGCACGCCCGAGGCCATCAACACCTGCATCGGCTGCAACCAGGCCTGCCTCGACCACACCTTCAGCGGCAAGATCACCTCCTGCCTGGTCAACCCGCGCGCCTGCCACGAGACCGAACTGGTCCTGACCCCGACCCGGCTGAAGAAGCGCGTCGCGGTCGTCGGCGCGGGACCGGCCGGCCTCGCCTGCGCGGTCTCCGCCGCCGAACGCGGCCACCAGGTCACCCTGTTCGACGCGGCGGCCGAGATCGGCGGCCAGCTGAACGTGGCCCGCAAGGTCCCCGGCAAGCAGGAGTTCGACGAGACCCTGCGCTATTTCCGCCACCAGCTCGACGCCCACGGCGTGGAGGTACGCCTGAACACGACCGTCGAGCCCGAGGACGTCACCGGCTACGACGAGGTCGTGGTCGCCACCGGCGTCACCCCGCGCACCCCCGACATCCCCGGCGTCGACCACCCCCGCGTCCTCGGCTACCTCGACGTGCTGCGCGACGGCGCCCCCGTCGGTGACCGTGTCGCCATCCTCGGCGCCGGCGGCATCGGCTTCGACGTCGCCGAGTACCTCACCGACGGCGGTGACAAGGCGAGCGAGGACCCGGCGACGTACTTCAGGCACTGGGGCGTCGACATGGACTACCGGGCACCCGGTGGCCTCGCCGACCCCGAGCGCCCCGCGCCCCCGCGCACCGTCCACCTGCTCCAGCGCCGGACCGGCAAGGTCGGCGCCGGCCTCGGCAAGACCACCGGCTGGATCCACCGCGCCGAACTCAAGCACCGGGGCGTCACCATGGTCCCGGGCGTGCGCTACGACCTGATCGACGACGCCGGACTGCATGTCACCGTCGACGGCGAGAGCACCGTCCTGGAGGTCGACACCGTCGTGCTGTGCACCGGGCAGGAACCGCGCCGGGACCTGTACGAGGAACTGGTCGCCGCCGGCTGCAGCGCGCACGTCATCGGCGGCGCCGACATCGCCGCCGAGCTGGACGCCAAGCGGGCCATCAAGCAGGGCACCGAACTGGCGGCCGCCCTGTAGGGGCCGTCCCTAGGATGAGCCCATGTCACTCCCGCACGCGATCCTCACCGCCCTGCTAGAGAAGCCGTCGTCGGGGCTGGAGCTGACCCGCAGGTTCGACCGGTCGATCGGCTACTTCTGGTCGGCCACGCACCAGCAGATCTATCGCGAGCTGGGAAAGCTGGAGGCCGAGGGCTACATCCGCACCCTGCCGGCCGAACAGCCGGCCCGCGGGCAGAAGAAGAGCTACGAGGTCCTGCCCGCGGGCCGCGCCGAACTCGCCCGCTGGACCGCAGCATCCCAGGACCCGAAGCCGCAGCGGGACGTGCTGCTGCTGCGGCTGCGCGCGGCGGCGGTCGTCGGCACCGACGGACTGGAAGCCGATCTGCGCCGCCATCTGGAGCTGCACCAGAGGCAGTTGGCCGAGTACGAGGAGATCCAGCGACGCGACTTCCCGCCGGGCAAGGACGCCCCCGAGGACCGGCTGCGGCACCTGGTGCTGCGGGCCGGCATCGACCTGGAGTCCTTCTGGACGCAGTGGCTCGGCCAGGCCCTGCGGGAGTTCGGCGAACTCCCCGAGACCTGAGCGGGGTCAGAGCCGGTACGGCTTCGAGCGCTTGCGCAGGTACCAGCCGGTGGCGATGACGCCCGAGCCGACCAGCGCCGCGCCGATGCCCAGCGTGAGCGGGCCGTAGTCGCGGGCGGCACCGCCCAGGCCGCCCATCACGCCCCGGGACGGCGCGGCCGACCTGGTGGTGGAGGAGGTCGTCGGCGGCGCCGCGGCGGTTCCGGACACGATCACCGACTGGGTGCCCGCCGTACCGCCGTTGGAGCAGACGACGACCACCGTGTAGGTGCCCGGCGACACACTCGACCAGGCGGCGGACTGGCTCACCGTGGTGCCCGCCAGGGCCGCCTGCCGCCCCTGGGCGAAGGCGGTCTGACCGCTGTTGAGCAGCGAGGCGTTGCCCCAGCTGCCGCCGCTCTGGGTGCAGGCGCTGGTGACCACCGAGACCTGGGTGCCGGTGGTGCTCACCGAGATGCCCGAGATGGCGGCGGACGGCCCGGCGAGCCAGGTCGGGAGCGCGGCGGCGGCCGCCAGGGTCAGGCCGGAGCGGAGGAGGAGTCGTGAGTTTCGCATGTGGCTGCCCTCCGGCGGCACGGTAGGCGGAACGTCCCTTGCGCCGCCGAGGATCGGAGACTCCCGTGCTGCCTCAGGGCCAGCCAAAGCGGCCCCGGCCCGCGCCGCACCCGGGGGCGGCCGTCCAGGTGATCAATTCCTCCGTCCGGCCCAAGCCGGGATGCGGATCACGCGCCCGTCGTCACGGCCCGCTGCACCGACCAGCCGCCCCAGGTCCCGTCCGGCAGCCGCGCCCGCAGCCGCACATGGTGCACGACTCCATGTTCCCGCCCCACATAGAAGCTGTAGGTCGAGTGGCCTTTGGGCGGGGTGCCGCCCCAGACCAGCGAGGTCGTCGTACCGCTGTCGAGCCGGATCTGGTACTCCGTGATCACTCCGTCCAGGCGCGGCGGATCCCAGGCCAGATCGAGGTAGTACGCCCCGCTCTCCTCGTGGCTCTTCGCCGTGAACCCGGTCGGCGCGGTGTTCCGGCCGCCGTCGCTGCCCGGTGTGGCCAGGCGCACCGCCGCGCCGGCCGGCGAGAGGTTGTCGGCAGCGTCCCGGGCACGGACGGTGAACACATAGCGCGTACCCGGCCGCAGCCCCGTGACCACGGTCGCGGTCTGGCTCCCGCCCACACTGTGGATCTTCGCACCGCCCTGGTAGATGTCGTACGACACCACCGCCCGGTCGTCCTTCGCGGCGCCCCAGGACAGCTGCACCGCACGGCTGCCCACGGCCCGGCCGCTCGGGTGCACCGGACGGGTCGGCGCCGAGCGGTCCGCCGCGACCACCGCCGGCGTCGTCGCCCGCACCGCACGGCTGCGCGGGCCGAGGCTGCCGTCGTCGCCGCGCGCCCGGACGGTGAAGGCATACATGGTGGACGGCCTGAGCCTGGTGACGTCCACCATGTGCTGCGACCCCGGCACTTCGACGACCTTCGTAGTGCCGCGATACACCTCGTAGCCGCGGACGCCCGAGCCGGCCGGCAATGCGTTCCACATCACATGCACGCTCGTCGCGCTCCCGGCCGCCGCGGTGACCCCCGTGGGGGCGCCGGGCAGCCGGCCGCTGTCGCCGTCGGCGGCCCCGCCCCAGCCGCAGGAGGTCACGAACAGCAGGGCGCAGACCAGGACGGCAACTCGGCGCACGGTTCCGCCTCCCCGGGGACGGCAGCACGGCAAAGGTCCGGACCAATATGACCTGCCCGGGATGCGGACATCAAGAGGGCCGTATTGGAGACAGCGGGGGAGAGTTACGTATGCTGAGGGCTCTACGGCCGAACTTCCCGAGAGGGAAGGGGAGTTCGTGCCCGTGGCGCGGAACGCTGTCGTCGCTGATCCCGCGCCGACGCGGGCGGCCGGGGCGACTGGGCTGACATCGGCTCAGCGCCCCGGCCCCTGACGGATTCTCACGGAGTGTCAGTTCGTTGCGCCGAACGGCCCTGTACGGCCTTCTCTTCCTGGCTCGGCGGCCCTGCCCCCACCACATTGGACCGGTTGACTCCATGTCCCCCACGGAGAGGGTCCCTCATCGTGCGTCTCCAGACGCTCACGCTGGCCACGGCCGGCGCCGCCCTGCTCGCCCCGACCACACTGCCCGCCCCCGCCGCCTCGCTCACCGCCCCCGGAGCCCGGCACCGGATCACCGCCACCGACCTGCTGGACCGGCTGGACCGGCTGCGCGACTGCACCGAGGTCTCCAAGGGCCGCTATCGCACCGACGCCGGAACCGCCGCCACCGTCCCCGTGTGCGGCACCGAGCAGGCCGTCTTCTGGGAGGCCGACCTCGACATCGACTGCGACGGCCAGATCACCGACCACTGCAACCGCACCGCCGACCCGGCGTTCTCCGCCGCCACCGCCTTCCAGCAGTCCGACGGCAGCCATCTGAACGCCGAGACGCTGCCCTATGTCGTCGTACCAGGCCCCAGCAGCCGCTGGGACTACCAGGACCACGGCATCCGGGGCGGTGCGATCGCCGCCGTGATCTACAAGGACCGGGTGCAGTACGCCGTCGTCGGCGACACGGGACCGAGCGACATCATCGGCGAGGCGTCGTACGCCACCGCGAAAGGTCTGGGCATGAACCCGGACCCACAGGCCGGCGGAGTGCCGTCCGGTGTCACCTACATCGTCTTCAAGGACTCCGAGGTCAAACCCATCGAGGACCACGACGCGGCGCAGGCGGAGGGAGAGCGTCTGGCGGCGCTGTTCGCCGAGGGCGGCTGACCGGCCGCCCCCGGCGGGGGGTCAGACGGCCGCCCAGCCGTTGTCCACCGGCAGGATCGCGCCGTTGATGTTGCCGGCCGCGTCCGAGGCCAGGAAGACGATCGCGGCCGCCTGCTCCTCGGGCTCGGAGACCTGGCCGACGTTGCCGAAGTACGGGCCGAGCGCGGCCGGCCCGTGGGCGCCGTCCGCCAGGTCGATCTCGATCCCGGTCCTGGTGCCGCCGGGCGCGATCGCGTTGGCCCGGATGCCCTGGTTGCGGTACATCACCGCCAGGCTCTTGGTCAGACCGACGACACCGTGCTTCGAGGCCGTGTAGGCCGCGCCGGCCGCGCTGCCGCGCAGACCGGCCTCGGAGGCGGTGTTGACGATCGTGCCCCGGCCCGCCGCCAGCATGTGCGGCAGCACCGCGCGGGTGAGCAGGAACGGCGCGGTGAGGTTCACCCGTATCACCCGCTCCCACTCCGCGTCGCTCACCTCGCCCAGCGCCGACATCCGGTCCATGATCCCGGCGTTGTTCACCAGCACGTCCACCGCGCCGAACCGCGCCACGGCGGTCGCGACCACCTCGTCGACCACGGACTGCTCGCTGAGGTCGCCGGTGACGGCGACGGCCGTACCGCCCGCCTCCTCGATCTCGTTGACCGCGGCGCCCGCGCCCTCGGCGTTCAGGTCGGCGACCACGACCCGGGCGCCCTCCCTGGCGAAGGCCAGGGCGGCGGCCCGCCCGATCCCCGATCCCGCGCCGGTGACGATGACGGCGCGCCCGTCGAGTCCGCTGGCCATGTGGTGCTCCCATCAGGTGGTTCGAGGGCGCCCAGCGCCCCGTGACGGGCACACCATACGACTTAATGTCGGTGACTGACATAAAGTCGTGGCCGGATTTTTTTGTGCTCCGGCTCCTCGGAGAGAATCTCGGTGCAGCAGTCGCCGGAACCGGAGGGACAGATGACCGCAGGGGGACGCACGGGACGGCCGCCGCTCACCGAGGAGCGCAGGGCCGAGACCAGACTGGAGATCGCCCGTGCCGCGGTGGACCTGTTCGTCGCCCAGGGGGTGGCGGCGACCACGGGCGAGCAGATCGGCCAGGCGGTCGGCGTCTCCGCACGCACGGTGTGGCGCTACTTCCCGAGCAAGGAGGCCTGCGTACGGCCGCTGTTCGCGGCCGGCATCGAGGTGGTCGCCGACTGCCTGCGGGCCTGGCGGCCGGGCCGGCCGCTGGAGGAGGCCTTCGAGAGCGCCGTACCGACCGACAGCCGCCTGGTGCGCGGTCCCGACCGCGCCACCATCGGCGCCCTGGTCCGCCTGACCCGCACCGAGCCGGGCCTGCGCGCGGAGTGGCTGCAGACCTACGACGAGGCCGAACCCGCGTTCGCGCGCGCCCTCGCCGGGCGCGCGGGCCTTCCCGCCGACGATCTCCGTCCGACCATCCAGGCGGCCATGTTCAACGCGGCCCTGCGCGCGGCCGTCGAGCACTATGCCTGGCGGGTCGCCGACGGGACGGCGGACCCGGCCATGGCGGAGGCCGAACTCGCGGCGACCTTGCGCGGGGCCCTCGCGGTCGTGGCGGACGGCCTCGCCTAAGGGGAGCACAGCGGGGCAGGAGCCGCTGCCCCGGCACGCGGTGGGCGTGCGGGGGCAACGGCTCCTGGGTGAGGCCGGCCGGGCTCAGGGAACGAGCCGCCACTGCTCGATGTAGCCGACGTCGATCGCGGCCCGGTCCTGGACCCGGAGTTTCCAGGTGCCGTTCAGGGACTGTGCGGAGGCGTTGACGGTGAACGTCTGGTCGACGTTGTCGGCGGAGCCGCCGCTGCGGTTCAGGAGGGAGTAGACGGTTCCGTCGGGGCCGACCAGGTCGACGGTCAGGTCGCCCCGGTAGGTGTGGATGATCTTGACGTAGACCTGGGTGGTGGCGGAGGCGTTCCCGGTGCGGCCGGTGACGGTGACCGGGGACTCCACCGCGGCGCCGTTGTCGGGGATGTCGACCCGGGTGGCGCTGGCGTAGATGTAGGCCACCTGCCAGGAGAACTGCTCGGTGGCGGTGGCGCCCGTGTCGTCGGTGACCGTGACGGTGACGTCACTGGTCCCGAGCGTGGTGGGGGTGCCGGAGATCAGACCCGTGTCGCTGATGGTCAGTCCGTCCGGCAGACCGGTCGCCGTGTAGGTCAGGCCCGCGCCGGAGTTCGTGGTGTACGCGTTCGTCTGGAACGACACCGCCTGCCCGACACCGCTGATCTGGTCCGCGATCGGGGCCACGTTGACGCCGAGCGCGATCCGGTTGCCCACGTTGATCGCCGCCCACGCGTTGGCGACGGCGAGGTAGGAGGGGCTGTAGGCGCCGAAGAGGTCGGCCGCGGCCTGGAGGGTGGCCGTGCGGGCGCCCGCGTAATTGGTGCTCGACGTCATGTAGGTGGAGAGTGCCCGGTACCAGACCTGCTGGGCGTTCTCGATGCCGATGCCGGTCACGGGCTGGCCGTCGTAGGTGGGGCTGTCGTAGTCGACCCCGTTCACGGTCTTCGCTCCGCTGCCCTCGGAGAGCAGGTAGAAGAAGTGGTTGGCCGGGCCCGAGGAGTAGTGGACGTCGAGTCCGCCGAGGGACGAGCTCCAGTTGTCGCTGGACGCGCCGTCCTTGGAGGGCTTGTCCATGTAGCGCAGCGGGGTGCCGTCACCGTTGATGTCGATCTTCTCGCCGACCTCGTAGTCCGGGACGTCGGCGGGCAGGTTCTCGTAGAACTCGACCGCGGCGGCGAAGATGTCGGAGGTCGCCTCGTTCAGGCCGCCCGACTCGCCGGAGTAGGTGAGGCCCGCGGTGGCGGCGGTGACGCCGTGGCTCATCTCGTGCGCGGCCACGTCGAGCGCGGTGAGCGGGTGGGTGTTGCCGGAGCCGTCGCCGTACGTCATGCAGAAGCAGGCGTCCTGCCAGAAGGCGTTGACGTAGTTGTTGCCGTAGTGGGCGCGGCTGTAGGCGGCGACGCCGTCGTTGCGTATGCCGTTGCGGCCGAAGACGTTCTTGTAGAAGTCCCAGGTGGCCGCCGCGCCGAAGGCGACGTCCACGCCCGCGGTCTGCCGGTTGGCCGGGGTGCCGTCGCCCCAGACATCGTTGTCGTCGGTGAAGAGGGTGCCGGTGCCGGAGCTGCCCTGGTTCAGGTCGTAGGTGCGGTGTCCGGCACGGTCGCCGTCGACGAGCTGGTAGGTCGAGCCGGAGAGTGTGGTGCCGAGGGGCACGCTCCCGTTGAACTGCCCGGTGCCGGTGCCGGTTTCGACGCCCTGGTACCGGAACAGCTGCTTGCCCGACGCCGCGTCGCTGATCACGTGGAGTTCGTTGGGCGTGCCGTCGTCCTGGAAGCCGCCGATCACCGACTCCCAGGCCAGCGCGGGCTTGCCCGAGGCGGCCCAGACGACGAGCCGGGGGGCGCGGTCGGCCTTGGGCTGCTCGGCGCCGGCCTTCACGGCGGTGCTGAGCGCCCGGGCCTTCGCCGTGGCGGCGGAGATCTTCGCCGTGGTGGACGGGAGTGCGAGGGCCGCCTTCGTGGCCTTCGACACGGTGAGGCGGCCGCCGTTCGCGTGGACGACCAGGTCACCGCCGAGGACGGGCAGACCGGCGTAGGTGCGTTCGTAGCGGGTGTGCGTGGTGCCGTCGGCGTCCTGGGCCACGTCCTTGACGACGAGCTTCTCGCGGGTGCCGAGGCCGAGGGTCTTCGCGGTGTCGGGGGCACCGGCCGTGGCGCTCTTGAGCAGCGCGGTGCGCTTCGCCGGCGAGAGCGCGGCGGGGGCCGCTCCGGCTCTGGGGGTGGCCTGGATCCTGGCGGGGCCGCGCTGGTCGCCGGCCGCGGCCAGCGCGGTGCCGTTCTGGATACCGGCCGCGAGCAGGGTGGTTGCGGCGGTCAGCGCCAGGGTGACGCTGTATCTGACGCGACGATGGTGACCGTCCTGCCGGGACATGGCGTTCTCCTTCTGTGGGGTGGTCGGGCTCGGTGGAGCCCGGGAGAGCGGGTCGGCTGGGTCGAGCCGTCCGGCGGCGCGCGGGTGGGAGGGGGTTGGGGGGGAAGGGCACGGCGTGACGGGATGACGTCTGCTCGGCCGTGCCGGAGAAGGGGCGGCGCGATGTGGGTTTTACGTGAGCCGGCTGTGAGGGGGCGGTGAACTTTCGGAGAGCAGATTGGCACCTCGTGATCGCGGCTGTCATGACCGCATCAGAACAACGGCTGGAACTCGTGGTTGCGAGCTAGGGTTTCGAGCACCGCGACAACGGTTTCAGGCCGCCCGGAGACGACGGCTCCCCAGGGAGGCGCCACAACTCCCCTTCCGGTGCCGGGAGTCCGCCGGCTGACCGCATGCCAGAGGGGCCCGGCACCGGATTCCGGTACCGAGCCCCTCCAGAGCACTTCAGCTCCTCAGGAGGACGGCCCCCAGCTGACGGGGCTGGTCGTGAGGGAACCGGGAGAGGTCAGCGGCAGGTTCACGAACGACGCCGCCCACGGAGAGCGCTCGACCGTGTAGGTCCCGCCCGCCAGATCGGCCTGCTCCTGCGGGGTGGGCATGAGCGAGGCGTGGAAGCCGGCCGGCGGCCGGCTGTTGACGACGATCTGGATGCGGTAGCCGACCGGGATCCGGGTGAGGTTCGACAGCAGCGAGATGTCGTGGCGCGTGGTCCTGCCGGGCACCACGGCCTGCTGGGAGGCCTGGGTGAAGGGGTGGCTCGGCTTCAGCAGGGTGCCGTTGGCTCCGTACCAGCTGTCCCGGGAGTCCAGCGCGCGCCGGCTGCCGAGCAGGATCCCGTCGGCCTGCTTGGTCACGGTGCCGTCGGGCGCGACGATGTTCAGCGTCGCGGTGAGTTCCGTCTCGGGTGTCGTCGACTCGGCGTAGAGGGTGACGTCGGTCGGTCCGTCGAGGACGGCGGCCCGGGTCAGCGGAGCCGTCGTGTACGTCAGGGTGTTCGCGGAACTCGCGGCTGCCCAGGCCAGGCTGTCCCGGCCGGCGGCCGACGGCTTGCCCGGGGTGAGGGAGCCGTCGCCGAGGTAGAAGGTCCGGGCGTGGTCCGACGGGGGCCACGCGGCACTGTCGACCCAGCGGTTCGCGCCGTTCTCGAACAGGTGCAGGGGCGTGGAGGTGGACGCCATGCCGGTGGGCTCGTTCTTGAGCCAGGTGTCGAACCACTCCAGGCGGATGGCCTGAAGAGTGCTCTCGTCGACATGCTCGCCGTGCGTCCAGGGCCCGACGATCGCCTGGTAGCGACCGGTGACCGGCTGACCGGCGGTGACGGGGGTGTTCAGCGGCCGGTGGTGGTACGCGTTCTGCGCGGAGACGTAGGCACCGAGGTTGCCGCCGGGGAACAGGTCGTTCCAGCCGCTCTCGGTGAGCGCGGGGATGCCGTTGGCCACGATCCGCGGAAGGAGCTTCTGCACGTTCCGCGCCTGCCAGTACGCGTCGTTGTACGAGCGCGAGCCGCCGTTCGCCTGCTGGGCGATGGTGACGGACTGGGGGTCGGTGGCGGGGTCGTCCTCGGGTCCGCGCGGCTCGGCCCGTGCGATGCCGGCCACGAAGGTGGTGGGGATACCGCCGTCGGCGGTGAGGTCGTTGTAGAAGTCGGAGTCCGTGCAGAACGGCGTGATCGCCTTGAGGGGAGAGTGCCTGCCCACCGCGGCCGCGGTGAACCACTGGTTGACCCCGAGGTACGAGCAGCCGTCGAGACCGACCTGGCCGTCGCCGCCGGACAGCGTATGGGCGGCCCAGTCGACGAGTTCGGCTCCGTCCTTGCCCTGGCGGCCGCCGAACCAGTCGAGTTGGCCACCGGAGGCGCCGGTGCCGCGTACCGCGGAGGCCACGTAGATGTAGCCGCGCCGCACGAAGTAGTCACCGGTGCCGGTCGGGTCGGAGCGGGCCGTGCCGTACGGGTTCTGCGTCAGCAGCACCGGATAGGTCCCGGTCGCCCGTGCGCCGGTCGCCGGGTCGGTCGGGTAGGTCACCTCGACGGAGATGCTGACCCCGTCGTCCATCCTGACGGTGGTGTGCTCCGGCGTGCTCACCCCGTAGGAGGAGGCCTCGGGCTGCCACCGGGTGCCGGACGGGGCTGCGGCATCGGCCGCCTGCCCTGAGGTCAGGGCGCCGAGCAGACCCAGCACGGCCGCTCCGGCGCGTAAGCGCTTGTTCCACATGGGTGTGTTCATGGGCACGTTCCTTGTCATGCGGGCCGACGGGCGGCGCGCCGTACGGATCACGCAGACAACACGGGCTGTGCCGCCCCGAGCAGCGGTCGGCGGTTCAGCGGGAACAGCGGCAGGAGGTTCCGGCCGAAGTTCTCGTTGGTGAGCTCGGCCAGCACGAGATAGAAGGCGACCGCCGCCAGGACGATCTCCAGACAGCCCGCCGACTTGAGGGCGAAGTCCTGCGGCACCCCGGCGCCGGAGGCGCCCAGGTAGGCGGTGATCAGCATGACGATGGTCAGCGTGAGCAGGCCGAACGCGGTCAGCACGACCCCGTTGGTGCCGGTGCTGGCTACCGCGAAGACGACCGTGACGACCAGCCAGGCGATCAGGAACATGCCCAGCGACTGCGCGACCGAGTGTCCGGCCGCGGCCCCCGCCTCCGGTCCGCTCGCCCCCTTGGCCGTCGCGGCGCTCATCGCCTGGGCCACGATGTGCGGGGCCACCCAGAACTCGATGGCGGTGTAGCCCAGCCAGAACGCCCCGTAGGCGGTCAGGAAGGCGGCGGCGAAGCTCGCCCCCGCGGCCAGCGCGAAGAAGCCCGCGATCAGCTGGACGAGGCCGCCGTAGAAGAACGTCCCGACCAGGATGATCGAGCCGTTGACCGCGCTGAACGCGCCGATGGTGGTCAGCCCCAGGGCGAGCGAGCACCAGGCGAAGCCCGCGGCTCCGACCGCTGTGGCCTGACCGATACGGGAGCCGCCGGCTCTGGCCGGCGGCTGCTCCGTATCGGGGATTGTTGTCTCTGACACCTTGATCACCCCTTGCTCCAGGAGGAGTCGGTGGGGTCGCCGAAGGCACGCCACCGACCGAATGTTCGGTAGCTTCAAGTAAGTGGGAAGTGCCTGTCAAGGGATCGCGCACAGTGGTCAGTTCCGGTTTCGAGGCAGCCGGGACCGCGGTGGTACGGCGTACGGGGACGGACGCGCGGTCCGGGCCGCGCCGACCTGGAGCGACGGTGTGGCGGCTGACGCGGCGACCCTCGGACGCTGCCGGAACCGGCGCTTCCGAGGGGTCGCCTTCGGCCCGCTCCGGCGGGCTGGGAGCACTGCGGTACCAGCGCCGGTCCCGCGGGCCGGACCACTGCGGTACCAGCGCCCGTCCGGCGGGCCGGGACCAGCGGCACCGGCGCGCCCGCTCCGGCGGATCGGGTCGGCCGCGAGAAGGTGTGTTTCTTGGCCGCGCGGGGTGGGGCGGGGCGGTGGGGTGAGGGAGCGGGCGACCGGCGGCGACACCGCCGCCATGAGCCGCCGGACACCCTCAGGGGATGGTCAGACCTTGCGGTAGGAGTACGCCTCCGCGGCGGCCGCCTCCACCGCGCCGAGGTCGGCGCCGGTGGCCGCCGTCACGACCGCGGCGACCGCGCCCTCGACGAACGGGGCGTCCACCAGGCGGGTGCCGTCCGGGAGTTCGTCGCCCTCGGCGAGCAGCGCCTTCACCGTGAGCACCGCGCTGCCCAGGTCGGCGAGGACGGCGACCCCCGCCCCCCGGTCCACCGACGCGGCGGCGGCGGCGATCAGCTCCGCACTGGTGCCGAGGCCGCCGCCCTCGGTGCCGCCCGCCGCGGCGACCGGCACCGCAGTGCCGCCGCCCACCAGGCCCTTGGCCAGTTCCGCGACGGAGGCGGCGACCTCCGCGCTGTGCGACACCAGCACGATCCCGACCAGCTTGTCGTCACTCATCGGCAGCCTCCTGAAGTCCCGCGACGAGCAGCGCCGACGAGGTGGCGCCCGGGTCCTGGTGACCGATGCTGCGTTCCCCGAGATAGCTCGCCCGGCCCTTGCGGGCCTGCAGCGGGATGGTCGCCAGGGCGCCCTCCTCGGCGGCGGCCCGTGCCGCGCCGAAGCCGTCGCCGAGCGCGTCGACGGCCGGCACCAGCGCGTCGATCATCGTCTTGTCGCCGGGCGCGGCCCCGCCGAGCGCCATCACCTTGTCCACCCCGGCCCGAAACGCCTCGGCGAGCTGCGCCTCGCTGACCTCGGCCGCGTCGCCGAGTGCCTTGCCGGTGCTGCGCAGCAGCGTCCCGTACAGCGGCCCCGACGCGCCGCCGACCGTGGAGATCAGCCGGCGCCCGGCCAGCGTCAGCACGGCACCCGGGGTGTCGGGCGCCTCCTCCGCCAGCGCGGTCATCACCGCCCTGAACCCGCGCTGGAGGTTGCTGCCGTGGTCGGCGTCCCCGATGGGGGAGTCGAGGGCGGTGAGCCGCTCCGCCTCGCGGTCGACGGAGGAGGCGGTCGCCGCCATCCAGCGGCGGAAGAAGTCGGCGTCGAGCACTGGGTCTCCTTGCGTTGCGGTACGGGCGCGGGTCGCTGCGGTCTCTCGCTCACATTCCCCAGCGCAGGGCCGGCGTCTTCACCGGCGCGTCCCACAGCCGCAGCAGTTCCTCGTCCACCTGGCAGAGGGTGACCGAGGCGCCGGCCATGTCCAGGGAGGTGACGTAGTTGCCGACCAGCGTGCGGGCGACGGTGACACCGCGCTCGGCGAGCACCCGCTGGACCTCGGCGTTGAAGCCGTACAGCTCCAGCAGCGGGGTCGCGCCCATGCCGTTGACCAGGGCGAGCACCGGGTTGCGCGGGGGCATGTCCTCCAGGATGGCGTTGACCGAGAAGTCGGCGATCTCGCCCGAGGTCATCATGGCCCGCCGCTCCCGGCCCGGTTCGCCGTGGATCCCGATGCCCAACTCCAGCTCGCCGGACGGCAGATCGAAGGTGGGACTGCCCTTGGCCGGGGTGGTGACGGCGCTCAGGGCGACACCGAAGCTGCGGGAGTTCTCGTTCACCTGGCGCCCGATGGCCTCCACCCGCTCCAGCGGCTGTCCCTCGGCCGCGGCGGCGCCCGCGATCTTCTCCACGAACAGGGTGGCGCCGGTGCCGCGCCGGCCGGCCGTGTAGAGGCTGTCGGTGACGGCGACATCGTCGTTGACGAGCACCTTTCCCACCTGGATGCCCTCGTCCTCGGCGAGTTCGGCGGCCATGTCGAAGTTGAGTACGTCGCCCGTGTAGTTCTTCACGATGAACAGGACGCCGGCCCCGCTGTCCACGGCCGCGGCGGCGCGCGCCATCTGGTCCGGGACGGGGGAGGTGAACACCTCACCGGGACAGGCCGCCGACAGCATCCCCGGGCCCACGAATCCGCCGTGCAACGGCTCATGCCCGGAACCTCCGCCGGACACCAGCCCGACCTGCCCGGCGACGGGGGCGTCCCGTCGTACGATCACCCGGTTCTCCACGTCGACGGTGAGATCGGGATGAGCGGCCGCCAGGCCCCGCAGCGCATCCGCCACCACGGTTTCCGGGACGTTGATCAGCATCTTCATGGCTGTCTCCCAAGTAGCCTAGCAGGTAGTTCTCTGACCGGCATTTTCCCTGTTCAAGCGAGGTATGTCCGGGTGTTGACCTTGACGGTCTCGGGCGCTCGGCGGCGGGTCCTGGCGGTACCGATGCTGACCAGATGCTGACTCAACTGACGGGCCATCAGTCTCTCCGGGGATCCCTTGGGGGCGGTGGGCGGGCGTCCTGCTCATCAGTATCGACCTTGAGGCAGCGAAGGTCATGTGCGCTGCGGGTCCCCGTTTCGCCGGCGCCGCGACTGTGCCGCTGCTGGAGCCCCACGGCTTGGTGGGGCGGATATGCGGGGTGTGTAGTGATTCCGGACTGAACCCGACGTACGGTCCGGCTCGTCTTCTGATTTTCATTTCCGCAGGTCAAAGTCCATGTTGTTCTGTTGAACAAACTGGCCGGGTCCAATTCGGGCCGCGTAGGTAGGCGACGGCGCGGAGATATACGGCTCGTATCGTCCACTCTGGCTGACTGATACGGGATGGCCGGGGCAGATCGGACCTCTGTGAGGCGCAGGGTGCGGCCAGAAGCCAGTGGCCAGCGAGTTGTGGCTGGGTGCAAGTCGTTCCGTCCGCTGCGACTCGCCGACAGAACCGCTCTCTGGGGGCGCCGCCCGCACGCGTTGTGCTGAGCCGAGGTTCACCTCGATCGTCACGTTCTGGCGGTTGTCGTTGATTCTCGCGGCGAGCGCCTGGATGGAGGTGGCGTCGAACCGGTATCGCGGTGGCCAGTCGAGCAGGGGATTGGCCGGCGAGCGAGGTCTCCCTCATAGAAGGGGATGAGGACCTGGAACGCGACCTTGACCACCGAGAAGGTGATGCACAGGCCGAGGAAGTCGTTACTTGAATCGTCCCCCGGTATGTAGATCGGGCGCGACACCCAAGTCAGCGGGTTCACGTCGCGGTATGCGGCGATCCAGACGCGCATCCCATGGTGAGGTTGGCCGAAGATCTCCAGGCCCTGTCCGGCGCCGTGAGGGACGGTGTTACTGCCTGTCGCATCGAGGAGGATGGCCATCTTGGGGGCCCACAGGGCAAGTCGTCCTTGGGCGTGCTCGTCCAGCGATCTCACGTGGAAGAACATCGGGACGAGGATGTCCTTGACGTCGTTCTCCAGCGTTGAGATCCAAGTGTTGTTGCAGTGCCGGCAGACAGGCGTTGTCGGCCAGTTGGGCTCTGCCTGTGCGGAGGAGGCACGTTCGGTGAGCCGCCCCCGGCATGTAGAGCGGTTCGTCGTTCGGAGGTGGAAGGGGATCCGCGAACGCGCGGCCTACGTCGACGCGTGTTCCGATCAGCTAGCTCCCGAAGCGTGTGCCGCCGATCTCGCCCGATGAGTCAAGTGTCTCTGTGACGGAGCACAGGATTAGGCGAAGGCTGCTCTCGCGTCAGGCACTCAGCCAAAAACGTCAGCAAGTTCGAGACCACGTTCGACTGCAGACGATAAGCGGCAAGCTTAGGTTCGAGCACGTGTTGGCGCCGTCTTCGGGACTGGAGTCGGGAACAACTATGGCCCCGAACAGTTTTGAATCCCTGATCTGCCGTCAGCCCGCTAGGCTCGAAATCACGCCTCTGACCAGCGGTAATGGTGAAGTCCCACTGGAGTATCAAGAGGTCATCTCGATTGGCGGATCCAGGCGCGGGCGACCCGGCGGACTGAGCCACTGGGTGCTGGTGCGACGATGCGGGGATGCGCGAGGTCAATGAGCTGATCAACGTTGACGATCCAGCCTGGCCGCTCCTCCTCCAGGAGCTGTCCGGCAGCGGCGTACCAGTTGAGGTGCTGCCCCGCGATCCCGAGACGGGCCGTGCCTCGCTGCTGCAACTCCAGGTCTCCGCCCGATCAAATCTGGGCGGCATCGTACTGAACTGCGGCGGTCTGCTCGTGGACAGCGGATGGTTGCGGATTTTCGGAAGCCCGAGTGGTGCCGACGCCGACAGACTGCCCGGCCTGGCCGAGATCAACGCGATGCCCGCGACGTTCGATCCCGCATGGCCTTCGGGTGCGGGACTCGTGGTCGCGCATGATGTGCTGGGCGGGGTCTTCACCCTCAACGGGGGCAACCCCCGTGAAGCCGGTCGGCCCGGCGAGCCGGGTGAGATCCTCTACTTCGCCCCCGATGCCCTTGGCTGGGAGGCCCTGGGCGCCGGCCACTCGGCATGGCTGTCCTGGATTCTCTCCGGGGGGCTCCAGGAGTTCTATGAGGGCCTGCGGTGGGACGGCTGGCGCGACGAAGTCTCTGTGCTGCATGGCCGGCAGGGGCTGTCGTTCTTCCCGCCGTTGTGGTCGGCCGAGGCCCGCCAGGACCTGCTGGCGACCAGCCGTCGCGCGGTGCCCATGGCGGAACTCCTGAGCCTGAGCCGCGACTCGTGCCTTCAGTTCGACGGCACCGATCCGGGGTTTCTCGGAGTCGTATGAACTGGCTCGCCCACCCAGACGCCGGTAGCAGATGTGGATGGCGGCGATGCCGGCGAAGGCGACGAAGTGCTCGGTCTTGCCGCTCGTAGCGCCGGTGCAAACTGGCGGCACCCGGCACGTCAGGCCACCGTTCCGTTCCACAGTCCAGCGGTGGCGGCCCAGGCGCTGCCACCGTGCCGAACCAGGGGGAGACGGGGCCGGTGTTGCCTCGGCCCCGTCATCAGATCGACGCCTCCGTCGGCGAGGTGCTGGAGGGCCGCGTAGTCCTAGGTGATCTTCACCGGGCCGTCGGTGGTGATCAGTGTGGTCGACGCCGACAGGGCGAGGCGGTCGGCCACGGCGGCGACATGGCTGAGCAGGGTGCTTTCGGTGACCGACGCTGGTTCCCGGATACGAACGGTTTTGACTTTCTTGTGCTCTGCGTCCGATGGATTGCCTCGCGTCCGTTCGTAGCGTGGTGGACAGCACGAAGGATGTGCTCACGATTCTGTGGCCTTGGCTACGTGAACCCCCGTCCTCGCGAAAGCAATGGAGGCGTGGCCGAATGTGCGGTCGACGCGGTGGTGGCGATGGTTGGGGTGGGGGGCGGCTACTGAAAATATGTCAGGTGTTCCCGGCCGGGGCTTTCCGGTCGGGAACGCCTGCTGTTTTGTGAGCCGTTGAGGGCCAAGGCAGCTGTGTGGTGGCCTGTTGGTCAGTTAGTACAAACTGAAAATGAGCGGTGGTGTTCCGCGCCCAGTGGCTTTCGTGTCCGGTAGGCCTAGCGTCGGGTTCATGGATTCGATCCGATTCCGCAAATACCTGAAGGAGCGGGACATGAACGCGACTACGTCCGCGGACGCACCACAACGGCCAGCTCTCGAGGCGTCCCGCGCCTCTTGGAGCCCGGTCGCCCAGCACGCTGTGGAGGTGGCAGTCCGTTGTCGGCCTGCACGATCGGAGACATCGGGCGACTGGGTCGAGCTCGTTGCGCTGCCCGAGAATCGCGTGGCCATGGCCGTGGGCAGTGTTGTGGGCTGCGGCCCGCGTGCCCGGGCCTGGA
>NZ_JBHXSK010000010.1:0-248334 GCF_042716195.1 Streptomyces sp. NPDC058683 | reverse complement strand
CCCCGGCTTCGGCGCCGGCAAGGCCGCCGCCGACCGCGCCGCCGGGGGTGCGGCTCCCGCCGGTCCCCAGGCCGTCGCCCCCGCCGTACCCCCGCAGTCCGGCGGGCCGCAGTCCGCCGCCCCGATGGCCGCCGGATCCGGCGGAGGGCAGTCCTCCTGGGCGCAGCAGGTGCATCAGCTGGCGGGTGACCAGCAGGTCGCCCCCTGGAAGCCGCCGGTGGAGGACCCCTTCCAGGCGGTCGCCCGGCGGCAGGCGTCGGCCCGCCCCGCCGGACTCGGCAAGCGGTTCGCCGCCCGGCTCGTCGACAGCCTGGTCGTCGGCGCGGTGACCGCCGCGGCCGCCGTACCGTTCGGCACCCAGGCGGCCGACCACGTACAGGACAAGATCGACGCGGCCAAGCTCTCCGGCCGTACCGAGACCGTCTGGCTGCTCGACGGCACGACCGGCCTCTACCTCGGGATCGTGCTCGCCGTCCTGCTCGTCGTCGGCGTCCTCTACGAGGTGCTGCCCACCGCCAGGTGGGGCCGCACGCTCGGCAAGAAGCTGTTCGGCCTGGAGGTACGGGACATCGAGGGCCACGAGCCCCCGTCCTTCGGCGTCGCGCTGCGCCGCTGGCTGGTGTACACCGTGCCCGGACTGCTCGGCATCGGGATCGTCGGCGTCGCCTGGTGCCTGTTCGACCGGCCCTGGCGCCAGTGCTGGCACGACAAGGCGGCGCACACCTTCGTCGCCGGCTGACGGTGCGTCGTACCCCGTACGGCCGCTCGGAGGGTGCGGACCCGGCGGCTTCGCGGTCCACTCGGGCCATGAGCACCGAACCGCCCCCGGGCTCCGGACAGCCGCCGGAGGACGACCCGTTCAAGAAGCAGCCCCCGTCCGGTGAGCCGGGCGCGGGCCAGGGGCCGGGCTCGCCGTACGACACCCCGTACGGCGGCGCGCAGCCCCCGCCGCCCTCCTACGGCGGCGGTCCCTACGGAACGGGCGGTGGCGGCCCCTACGACGGCGGAGGCGGCGGTCCGTACGGCGGAGGCGCCGGCGGCTATCCCGCCGATCCGCTCGCCGGGATGCCGCCGCTCGCCGACAGCGGCAGGCGCACCCTCGCCCGGATCATCGACATGGTCCTGGTGCTCATCGTGGTCTGGCTGCTCACCTGGGCCTTCGGGGTGCGCGAGTACGAGGTCGACGGCGACAAGATGGAGGTCGGCAAGTCCTTCGCTCAGTCGCTGGTCGCCGCCGTGCTGTTCGTCGGGTACGACACCCTGCTGACCGCCAAGTCCGGGCAGACCCTCGGCAAGAAGTGGCTCGGCATGCGGGTCGCCGACCTGAACAACGGTTCCACGCCCTCCGCCCAGACCTCGCTGGTGCGCGCCCTGGTGCTGTGGCTGCCGTTCGCCTTCTGCTGCGCCTGTGTGTGGACGATCATCTGCGGTGGCTGGAGCTACTTCGACAAGCCGTACAAGCAGGGGCTGCACGACAAGGCCGCGAAGACGGTCGTGGTCAGCACGAGGAACTGATACCGGGGGCGCACAAGCAGTCGGCGGGTCCGTCAGTCTCGCGGACCCGCCGACTTCTCGTGTGTGCGTGCGTCAGGGCGCGGTCGGCTCCCGGACGGGCTCGGCCGTGGCGGCGGCCACGGTCTCCCGGTGCACGGGGATCCGCACCTCGGGCATTGCGGTCGGGGCGGGCTCGGACTGTGCGACCGTGCGCGGCCCGGGGAGCGGAACCGTCATGGCGACCAGCAGTCCCAGACCGAGCGCGGCGAGCGCGATGACCGCGATCCCGATGCCCGAACTCGTCTGTGACAGCAGCAGCATGGCGAGCGTCGAGCAGATCACGGTGCACGAACCGTAGACGAGCTGTGCCGGGGTCGGACGAGGCATGGCAATCGTGTCCTCGGAAGATGTGGGGGTGAGACGGGGAGCCGGCCTTGCTTTCCACCGGCTTCCGGGCGTTCCACCGTTCGACTCTATTCGCGTGCATGCCCGAGCGGAACCGCCGGTAAGCGTGACCTAACCCACGGTACCGGTGCACAGGGGGCGCACGGTCGCATGGCATACGGCAACCGGAGGCATATGCGCGCCGGTTGAGCGAGGTCCGTCAGGGCCTGCTTCTATCACGCTGTCCGTAAAGCGAACTTCCTCTCCGCATAGTGCAGTTGAACTGTCCAAGTCAAGGTCTGTCTTTTCTCGTAAACCAGTAGTCAAATGACGTCACTTGAATCGACGCGTTGATCGTGCGCGCACGGATCCCTCCATGCATCCGGACCCCCCTTCCGTGCGCGCGGCGCAGGGGAGGAACTCAAGTGACCACTAGATCCTGGACGTTGAGAGCGCTTGCCGTCGGGGTGACCCTCGCGACGGCATCCGCGGGCTTCACCACCTTCGCGACCGCCCAGGCCGCGACGAAGTCGGCCGGCGCCACCGTCGACCGGAAGGACCCGTCGACCAAGCAGGACGAGCACGACCTCGACGGCCCCCTGAGCAAGACCCAGGAAGCCCAGCGGCAGGAGGCCCTCGATCAGGTCATATCCGGCAAGGCCCAGGTCAAGGACCGGGACGGCTCCAAGGTCGTCCAGCTCGACAGCAAGAAGGGCGACAGCAAGTACGTCGAACTCGGCCGGGAGAAGACCGACAAGATCTTCACGATCCTGGTGGAGTTCGGCGACCAGACGGACCCCCGCTACGGCGGCACCGTCGGCCCGCTGCACAACCAGATAGCCGAGCCGGACCGCGCCAAGGACAACTCCACGGCCTGGCAGGCGGACTACAACCAGGCCCACTTCCAGGACCTCTACTTCGGCACCGGCCAGGACACCGAGTCGCTGAAGAAGTACTACGAGAAGCAGTCCTCGGGCCGCTACTCGGTCGAGGGCGAGGTCACCGACTGGGTCAAGGTCCCCTACAACGAGGCCCGTTACGGCAACAACGCCTGCGGCTCCACCACCTGCTCCAGCGTCTGGAACCTGGTCCGCGACGGCCTGACGTCCTGGGTCGCCGGCCAGAAGGCGGCCGGCGAGTCCGACGCCGCCATCAAGGCCGACCTCGCCCAGTACGACCAGTGGGACCGTTACGACTACGACGGCGACGGCGACTTCAACGAGCCCGACGGCTACGTCGACCACTTCCAGATCGTGCACGCCGGCGAGGACGAGTCCGCGGGCGGCGGCGCCCAGGGCACCGACGCCATCTGGGCGCACCGCTGGTACGCCTTCGGCACCGACGCCGGCGCCACCGGCCCCACGGGCAACAAGCTCGGCGGCACCCAGGTCGGCGACACCGGCATCTGGGTCGGCGACTACACCATGCAGCCGGAGAACGGCGGCCTCGGCGTCTACGCCCACGAGTACGGCCACGACCTCGGCCTGCCGGACGAGTACGACACCAACGGCGGCGAGAACTCCACCGGTTTCTGGACCCTGATGTCCTCCGGCTCCTGGCTGGGCACCGGCAAGGAAGCCATCGGCGACCTCCCCGGCGACATGAACGCCTGGGACAAGCTCCAGCTCGGCTGGCTCAACTACGACGTGGCCAAGGCCGGCGCGAAGTCCTCGCACAAGCTGGGCGTCGCCGAGTACAACACCGCGGACAAGCAGGCCCTGGTGGTCGCGCTGCCCGACAAGGAGGTCACGACCACCGTCGTCGACCCGGCCGAGGGCTCGACCCAGTGGTGGAGCGGCAGCGGCGACAACCTCAAGAACACGCTGACCCGTGAGGTCGACCTGACCGGCAAGTCCTCGGCGGCACTGGGCCTGGACGGCTGGTACGACATCGAGTCCGGTTACGACTACCTCTACGCCGAGGTCTCCACCGACGGCGGCGCCAACTGGACCGCCCTGGACGGCACGGTCAACGGCGAGGCCCTCCCGCGTGACGGCAGCGACAAGCCGGCGCTCACCGGTTCGGTGGACGCGTACACCAAGCTGTCGTACCCGCTGGACGCCTACGCGGGCCAGAAGGTCCAGATGCGCTTCCGCTACCAGACCGACGGCGGGGTCGCCCTCAAGGGCTTCGCGGCCGACGAGATCACGGTGACGGCCGACGGCTCGGCCCTCTTCTCCGACAACGCCGAGTCGGCGGACCCGGCTTGGACCGCGTCCGGCTTCTCCCGTATCGGCGCGTCCTTCACCAAGGACTACGCGCAGTACTACATCGCGGAGAACCGCCAGTACGTGTCGTACGACAAGACCCTCAAGGTCGGCCCGTACAACTTCGGCTTCTCCACGACCCGTCCGGACTGGGTGGAGCACTACCCGTACCAGAACGGCCTGTTGATCTGGAAGTGGGACCTCTCCGAGGCGGACGACAACACCAGCGTCCACCCGGGCACCGGTCTGATCCTCCCGGTCGACTCGCACCCGACGCCGCTGAAGTGGTCCGACGGCACGCTGATGCGCAACCGCATCCAGGCCTACGACTCGCCGTTCAGCCTCTACGCGTCGGACGGCATCACGCTCCACAAGGCGGACGTGGCGACCAGGATCAAGCAGTCGTCCGGGGTGTCGGTCTTCAACGACCACAAGAGCACCTACTACGACGCCTCGAACCCGGCCGCCGGTGTCAAGATCACTGACACCAACACGAAGATCAACATTGTCACGGAGGCCCGAGACGGCTCGACGATCTCCCTCCAGGTCGGCCCTGCGGTGAAGTAACACGCATCTTTGCAGGTCAGAGACGTATCGGCGGCGACCCCCTGGCGGGTCGCCGCCGATCGTGTTTAGGTGCGTCCTGTGGCTTTCTTATTGACACCGACTCGTACGGGGGTATGACCGCATGGCTGCAGGAGGGTTCTGCAAGCTGCCGAACGGCAGCGTGGTGGTGGCACTGAACCTGCCCAGCCCCGCCCCTGCCGGGGGCACCGCCGGGGTGCGGGTACTGGTCCTCGCCCAGAACCGCGCCCGCGCCCTGACCAGGCTCCGCAACCTGGGCATGCGAGCGATCTACCTGCGGGGCAACGCCGCCCCGCCGACCCCGGACGAGATCACCGCCGTCCTCCACCACCCCGACGGCCTGATATGGCGAACGGCCCCTGACAACGGTGTCACGGTGACGGAGCTGTGGCATCCGATCCGGGCCCTGCTGCGCCGGCCCGCCGCGCAGGCCTGACGCCCCCACCCTCGGAGTCTCAGACGACGGGCTTCCCGGTCAGCTCCACGCCTGCCTCGCGCAGCTCCTGGAGCGCCGCGGTGGTGGTCTCCTCGGCGACCCCGGCGGTCAGGTCGAGCAGCACGTGCGTGCGGAAGCCCTCCTTCGCGGCGTCCAGCGCGGTGGCCCGCACACAGTGGTCCGTGGCGATCCCGACGACGTCCACCTCGGTGATCTCCCGGGCGCGCAGCCAGTCGGCCAGCGGGACCCCGTTCTCGTCCGTGCCCTCGAAGCCGCTGTAGGCCGCCGAGTACGAGCCCTTGCTGAACACCGCGTCCACCGCGCCGGAGGCGACCGCCGGGGCGAAGTTCGGATGGAAGCCGACGCCCTCCGTGCCGGCCACACAGTGCGCCGGCCAGCTGTGCACGTAGTCGGGGTTGTCCGCGAAGTGGCCGCCCGGCGCGATGTGGTGGTCGCGGGTCGCCACCACATGGCGGTAGCCGGCGGGCGCCTGCCCGATCAGCTCTGTGACCGCGGCGGCCACGTCGGCGCCGCCCGCCACCGCGAGGCTGCCCCCCTCACAGAAGTCGTTCTGCACATCAACGACGATCAAGGCGCGGCGCATGGTCGGTGTCCTTCGCAGTCGGGGTCGGGTCTGTCGAGGGGGGAGACGCAGAAAAATGGGGTGCGGGCCCGGCCTGAACCTCCGAGCGTAGAGACTTACGGGGGCGTAGGGGAGGGGGCTTCGCGGGGCGCGTACGCGGGCACCCGCTCTAGCTACCCGAGCGCCCCTGGACGTACTCCGTCGGAATGACCGCTTCACCACGGGAGAGCTGGGTCGCGGAGAGGGGCAGATTGGCCTTGGCCGCCCTATGGCGTGCGCGGGGCGCATCCAGGGGCTCGCGGGCGACCACCTGGCCGGACTTCACCAGTTCGACCAGCAGCTGCTGGCCGACCAGGGCGGCCGGTACCTCCCCGGTGCCGATGACCTCGGCCTCCGCCACCCCGTCGGCGTCCAGGCGGCGCGCCGCCCACTTGCGGCCGCCGATGGACGTCTTGCCCCCGGACGACTTCTTGGCGACCGGCACCAGCGGCGCCTTCGGGTCGGCGGACTCGGCGCGGGCGACCAGCTTGTAGACCATGGAGCAGGTGGGGTGCCCGGAACCGGTCACCAGCTGGGTGCCGACGCCGTACGCGTCCACGGGCGCCGCCGCCAGCGAGGCGATGGCGTACTCGTCGAGGTCGGAGGTGACGGTGATCCTCGTGTCGACGGCGCCCAGCTCGTCCAGCTGCTGCCGGACCCGGTGGGCGACCAGCAGCAGGTCGCCGGAGTCGATGCGGACGGCGCCCAGCTCGGGTCCGGCCACCTCGACGGCCGTACGGACCGCCTCGGCCACGTCGTAGGTGTCGACCAGCAGGGTGGTCCCCCGGCCGAGCGAGTCGACCTGGGCCCGGAAGGCGTCGCGCTCGTGGTCGTGGAGCAGGGTGAAGGCGTGGGCGGAGGTGCCCACCGTCGGGATGCCGTAGCGGAAGCCGGCCGCCAGGTCGGAGGTGGTCGCGAAACCGCCCACGTAGGCGGCGCGGGAGGCGGCCACGGCGGCCAGCTCGTGGGTACGGCGGGCACCCATCTCGATCAGCGGGCGGCCGCCCGCGGCCGAGGCCATCCGGGAGGCGGCGGCCGCGATCGCCGAGTCGTGGTTGAGGATGGAGAGGATCACGGTCTCCAGGAGCACGCACTCGGCGAAGGAGCCCTCCACCCGCACGATCGGCGAGCCGGGGAAGTAGACCTCGCCCTCGGGGTAGCCCCAGATGTCCCCGCTGAAGCGGTAGCCGGCGAGCCAGCGCAGGGTGGGCTCGTCGACGATCTTCCGCTCGGCCAGGAAGCCGAGGACGTCCGGGTCGAACCGGAAGTTCTCCACGGCGTCCAGGACACGCCCGGTGCCCGCCACGACGCCGTACCGGCGCCCCTCCGGCAGCCGCCGGGTGAAGACCTCGAAGACGCTGCGCCGCTCGGCCGTACCGGCCTTGAGTGCGGCCTGCAGCATCGTCAGCTCGTACTGGTCCGTGAAGAGCGCCGTCGACGGAACATCCACCGGCAGCCCAAGGTCCGCTGTGTTCATGACTGAAGATGCTACCCCCATCTCGTCAGTGTGACGATTTGTGGGGCGCGTGGCAGCATGGGCCATGTGACGTCACCCGCTCCCGTAGAGATCGAACGCACCGAGTCGGCGGAGGAGGTCTTCGCCGTACCCGAGCCCGACGTCCCCTGGGTGACGATCGTGCACAACGACCCCGTCAACCTCATGAGCTATGTGACGTACGTCTTCCAGACGTACTTCGGCTATCCCAAGGACAAGGCCACCAAGCTCATGCTGGACGTCCATCACAAGGGCCGGGCGGTCGTCTCCAGCGGCAGCCGCGAGGAGATGGAGCGCGACGTACAGGCGATGCACGGCTACGGCCTGTGGGCCACCCTCCAGCAGGACCGGAAATGACCCCCCGCCGGCCGGACCGGACGTAGCCAGACTCCTCGACCAGCACCGGAAGCAGCGAACCCTCTCCATGCCAGGAATCTTCGAACCGCTCCCCGGCGGCGGCGCGGCCGTCGCGCTCGACGACGTCGAGATCTCCATCATCCGGACGCTGGCCGTCCAGCTCCTGGAGCTCATCGGCCCCGGCCCCGCCGAGGACGCCCCCGACGACCCGCTCGCCGAGCTGTTCGCCGAGGGCCCGAGCGAGGCGCCCACCGACCCGGTGCTGCGCCGGCTCTTCCCGGACGCCTACGGCGACCCGGAGCGGCTGCCCGACTCCTCGCGGGAGGCCGAGGAGCAGCAGGCCCACTCGGCCGAGTTCCGCCGCTACACCGAGAACGACCTCAGGGCCGGCAAGCGGGAGAGCGCCCTCGCGGTGATCCGCTCCCTGGACGCGCTGGCCCCGGTGGGGGAGGGCGGCGCGGTCCTCAAGCTGGCGCCCGAGGAGTCCCGGCAGTGGCTCGGCGCCCTCAACGACCTGCGCCTGGCCATCGGCTCCCGCCTCGACATCACCGACGAGGACGACACCGACCTGCTCTACCGGCTCCCCGACGAGGACGCGCGCAAGCCGATGGTGATGGCCTATCTGTGGCTCGGCGGCCTCCAGGAGACCCTGGTCGCCACCCTTATGCCGTAATCCGTCCCGATTTCGCGTTCGCTCAGAGGACGCTCAAATCCGGATAACGATCCAGTCACCGTTGCGGCCTGGTATGTCTTTTTCGGCCGTGCTTTGTCCGGTTCTTCCAGTGGTGTGCGCCACAATCCCTCTCGGCGGAGCCCGGTGATCAATATTGCGGCCGTGATAAATCTTCACGACCGCCCGGCGACACCACCCATGTGTCCGTCCGGGTGCGCCACCGAGCCGACCATCGTCGGCCAGGCACCACTCCAGCAATCCGGGGGGATCGAAACCCGATCCGCGGCCGACCAGAGGCCCGGGTCGGCATGGAGAAAGGCGCACACCACACATGACCTCCGCTCAGGTCGACACGTCGGAGCAGTCCTCCGAAGCCTCGGAAGAGGGGTACGAGCGCGGACTCGGCAGCCGCCAGGTCCAGATGATCGCCATCGGCGGCGCCATCGGCGTCGGCCTCTTCCTGGGTGCCGGGGCGAACATCGCCAAGGCCGGGCCCAGCCTCATCCTCATGTACGCCCTCGCGGGCGGCATCATCTTCTTCATCATGCGGGCGCTCGGAGAGCTGCTCCTGTACCGCCCGGTCTCCGGCTCCTTCGCCGAGTACTCCCGGGAGTTCCTCGGCCCGTTCTTCGGCTACTTCACCGGCTGGACGTACTGGCTGATGTGGGTCGTCACCGGTATGGCCGAACTGACGGCCGCCGCGATCTACGTCAACTACTGGTTCCCGTCCGTCCCCCAGTGGGTGACCGCGCTGGTCTTCCTGGTGATCCTCTTCGGGGTCAACCTGATCTCCGTGAAGGTCTTCGGAGAGCTGGAGTTCTGGTTCTCCATGGTCAAGGTCACCGCCCTGATCGGCATGATCGTGATCGGCCTCGGCGTGCTGACCTTCGGCTTCAGCGCCGCCGGCGACACGGCCTCGGTCGCGAACCTCTACCAGTTCGACGGCTTCTTCCCCAAGGGCGTCGGCTCCTCCCTGATGACCCTCCAGGGCGTCATGTTCGCCTACCTCGCGGTCGAGCTGGTCGGCGTCACCGCCGGCGAGTCCGAGAACCCAGAGAAGACCCTCCCCAAGGCGATCAACACGCTCCCCTGGCGCATCGCGCTGTTCTACGTCGGCGCGCTCACCGTCATCCTGTGCGTGGTCAAGTGGACCGAGTTCGCCCCGGGCGTCTCCCCGTTCGTCGCGGCCTTCGCGAAGATCGGCATCCCGGCCGGCGCCGGCATCGTCAACTTCGTCGTCCTCACCGCCGCGCTGTCCTCCTGCAACTCCGGCATGTACTCCACGGGCCGGATGCTGCGGAACCTGGCCGACAGCGGCGAGGCCCCGGCCGTGTTCCGCAAGCTGTCCGCGTCGAAGACCCCGGCGCTCGGCGTCGCCGTCTCGGTGGTCTTCATGGGCATCGGCGTGGTCCTCAACTACATCGTCCCGGAGAAGGCGTTCGGCTACGTCACCTCCGTCGCCACCGCGGCCGGCATCTGGACCTGGCTGATGATCCTGATCAGCCACGTCCTCTACCGCCGCGCGGTCGACGCCGGCCGGCTGCCCGCGTCCTCCTTCCCGGCGCCGGGCGGGGCGGTGTGCAGCTGGATCGCCATCGTCTTCCTGCTCTTCGTGACCGGCCTGATCGCGTACGACGGCGACTCCCGGATCTGCCTGTACGTGATGGCCGGCTGGGCCGCCGCGCTCGGCGTCGGCTGGCTGGTCCTCAAGTCCCGCAACCCGGAGATCGCCGAGCGGCGCGAGCAGGAGCCGCTGGAGAAGGTCGGCTGACCCCCCTCACCACCCCCCTCAGGACGTCCCGTCGCAGGGAGCACTCGTGGCGCTCCCTGCGGCAGCCGCTCAGGGCGTCCGGCATATGGGCCGCCCCGTACCACCCTTCGGTACGGGGCGGCCCTCTGCTTATCCTGGCCGACATGCTGACCATCACCCAGGCCCTCGTCGACCAGATCGTCGCCCACGCGCGCAAGGACCACCCCGACGAGGCGTGCGGCGTCATCGCGGGGGCGGCGGGCTCGGACCGGCCCGAGCGGTTCATCCCGATGCTGAACGCGGCGATGTCCCCGACGTTCTACGAGTTCGACTCCGGCGACCTCCTCAGGCTCTACCGCGAGATGGACGACCGTGACGAGGAGCCGGTGGTCATCTACCACTCCCACACGGCGACGGAGGCGTACCCGTCCCGGACGGACATCAGCTACGCGAACGAGCCCGGCGCCCACTACGTCCTGGTCTCGACGGCCGACACGGACGGCGGCGGCGACTTCCAGTTCCGCTCCTTCCGCATCGCGGAGGGCGAGATCACGGAGGAGGACATCAACATCGTCGAGACGTACTGACCCGTCTACGCCGCTCACACAGACTTCTCCGCCGCGACGGCGCTCGGCCGCGACGGCGGATTTCGGCGGTGCCGGAGCGGGCGGTGGGCACCCGCGGGCCGGTGGGGGCTGGTCGCGCAGTTCCCCGCGCCCCTGGGTTGGCTGCCCAGGCCGGGGCTGGACGGCTGCCGTTCGTTGCGGGCGATACAGCCCCGCGCACCTTCGTCTCAAAGTGCGGTCAGAATCGGTCCATCATTCGGGATCACACTCCGGAACCCGCACTGGGAATCGATACGATGACCCCATGGTTTCCTACGACGTGGGCGAGAAGGCGGCGGGCACCCTGCTCGTGGCGCGGCTGCACGTCGACCTGTGCAGGCTGAACAGCGCCATCTGTTGACGTTTCCCTGCCGCCGTACGGCCATGAGCCGCGGCGTGCTGCTGTGCGCGCCCAACCACCCAGACTTTCCGACAGGAGCCCGCAACCATGGCCATCGAGGTCCGCATCCCGACCATCCTCCGCCAGTACACCGACGGTCAGAAGGCGGTGGAGGGCAGCGGTGACACCATCGCCGACCTCTTCAACGACCTCGAGACCCGGCACGCCGGCATCCACGCCCGCATCGTGGACGACGGCAAGCTGCGCCGCTTCGTCAACGTGTACCTGAACGACGAGGACGTCCGCTTCGTCGACGGCATCAACACCAAGCTCACCGACGGCGACACCGTGACGATCCTGCCGGCCGTCGCCGGCGGCATGGCCTGAGATCGGCATGCGCTACGACTCCCCGTTGGCCGCGGTCGGCAACACCCCCCTGGTGCGCCTGCCGCGGCTCTCGCCGTCCGCCGACGTCCGGATCTGGGCCAAGCTGGAGGACCGCAACCCGACCGGCTCGGTCAAGGACCGTCCCGCCCTGCACATGATCGAGCAGGCCGAGAAGGACGGCCGGCTCACCCCCGGCTGCACCATCCTGGAGCCGACCTCGGGCAACACCGGCATCTCCCTCGCCATGGCGGCGAAGCTCAAGGGCTACCGCATGGTGTGCGTGATGCCCGAGAACACCTCGCAGGAGCGCCGGGACCTGCTGGGCATGTGGGGCGCGGAGATCATCTCCAGCCCGGCCGCCGGCGGGTCCAACACCGCCGTGCGGGTGGCCAAGGAGATCGCCGCCGAGCACCCGGACTGGGTGATGCTCTACCAGTACGGCAACCCGGACAACGCGGGCGCGCACTACGCGACGACCGGTCCGGAGATCCTCGCCGACCTCCCCTCCGTCACGCACTTCGTGGCCGGGCTCGGCACCACCGGCACCCTCATGGGCGTCGGCCGGTATCTGCGCGAGCAGAAGCCGGACGTGAAGATCGTCGCCGCCGAACCCCGGTACGACGACCTCGTGTACGGGCTGAGGAACCTCGACGAGGGCTTCGTACCCGAGCTGTACGACGCCTCCGTGCTCACCACCCGCTACTCGGTGGGCTCGGCGGACGCCGTGACCCGGACCCGGGAACTCCTCCAGCAGGAGGGCATCTTCGCGGGCGTCTCCACCGGCGCCGCGCTGCACGCCGCGATCGGCGTCGGCCGGAAGGCCGTACAGGCCGGCGAGAGCGCCGACATCGTGTTCGTCGTCGCCGACGGCGGCTGGAAGTACCTGTCGACCGGGGTCTACACGGCCGCCACCACCGAGGAAGCCATCGAGACCCTCCACGGTCAGCTCTGGGCATAGCGCTCATCATGGACGCGCCAACCCCCTCCTATGAGGGGGCTAAGCGCTGGCCATGCAGGAGCAAAGATCTTTCTTTGGGGGGACCGGGCCCCGCCGAACCCGACTAGCTTCTCCTCCGTCCTGTTCATGCCATGCACCTCGGCATTGCAGGGTGTTCGGAATGTCATGCTCATGACTGCGCGCACTCTGCCGCCGCTACGCGCGTCACGGGCCTGCCTTGTAACCCCACCGATGGAGGCAGTACCCCCATGCGTGAATCACGACGGAGCCTGCGAAGACTCCTGGCCGTCGCCTTCCCCGCCCTAGCCCTCGCCGTCTCCGGATTCGTCGCGGCACCCACCGCCGGGGCCGCCCAGCCCGCGGCCGTGGCACCTCACGCCACCACCAAGGTCACCCAGAACGCCAAGGCCCTCACCGACCCCGCCCGCCAGGCCGTGCACAGCACCGGCAAGGCCGGCCAGAAGGTGCCCACCAAGCACCTGTGCGCCACCGCCAGCAAGGCCGGCCAGGCCTCCTGCTTCGCGCAGCGCCGGACCGACATCAAGCAGCAGCTGGCCTCCGCACTCGCCGCCGCCCCCTCCGGCCTGAGCCCGTCCAACCTGCACAGCGCCTACAACCTGCCCTCAACGGGCGGCTCCGGCCTGACCGTTGCCGTGGTCGACGCCTACAACGACCCCAACGCGGCCTCCGACCTGGCCACTTACCGCTCCCAGTACGGCCTGTCCGCGTGCACCGTCGCCAACGGCTGCTTCAAGCAGGTCAGCCAGACAGGTTCGACGACCTCGCTGCCGTCGAACGACTCCGGCTGGGCCGGTGAGGAAGCGCTCGACATCGACATGGTCAGCGCGGTCTGCCCGAACTGCAACATCATCCTCGTCGAGGCCAACTCCGCCACCGACTCCGACCTCGGCACCGCCGAGAACGAGGCCGTCGCGCTCGGCGCCAAGTTCGTCTCCAACAGCTGGGGCGGCTCCGAGTCCTCCTCCCAGACCAGCGAGGACACCTCCTACTTCAAGCACCCGGGTGTCGCGATCACCGTCTCCGCCGGTGACGAGGACTACGGCGCCGAGTACCCGGCGACCTCCCAGTACGTGACCGCCGTCGGCGGCACCGCGCTCTCCACCTCCTCCAGCACCCGCGGCTGGACCGAGTCGGTGTGGAAGACCAGCTCCTCGGAAGGCACCGGCTCCGGCTGCTCCGCCTACGACGCCAAGCCGAGCTGGCAGACCGACACCGGCTGCACCAAGCGCATGGAGTCCGACGTCTCCGCGGTCGCCGACCCGGCCACCGGCGTGGCGGTCTACGACACCTACGGCGGCTCCGGCTGGGCGGTCTACGGCGGCACCAGCGCCTCGTCGCCGATCATCGCCGGCGTCTACGCCCTCGCGGGCACCCCGGGTTCGAGCGACTACCCGGCGAAGTACCCGTACTCCCACACCGGCAACCTGTACGACGTGACCAGCGGCAACAACGGCTCCTGCTCGACGTCGTACTTCTGCACCGCCGGCACCGGATACGACGGCCCGACCGGCTGGGGCACCCCCAACGGCACCGCCGCCTTCACCTCCGGCACCAGCACCGGCAACACGGTGACCGTCACCAGCCCCGGCAGCCAGTCCACCGTCACCGGCAGCTCGGTCAGCCTGCAGATCTCGGCCTCCGACAGCGCGGGCGCGACCCTCACCTACAGCGCCTCCGGCCTGCCCACCGGCCTGTCCATCTCCAGTTCCACCGGCCTGATCTCCGGTACGGCGTCCACCGCGGGCACCTACAGCACCACCGTCACCGCGACCGACTCCACCGGCGCCTCCGGCTCCGCCTCCTTCACCTGGACCGTCAGCACCAGCGGCGGCGGCACCTGCACCTCCGCCCAGCTGCTCGGCAACCCCGGCTTCGAGTCGGGCAACACCACCTGGACCGCCTCCAGCGGGGTCATCACCAACGACACCGACGAGGCGGCCCACGCCGGCTCCTACAAGGCCTGGCTCGACGGCTACGGCTCCACCCACACCGACACGCTCTCCCAGTCGGTGACCGTCCCGTCCGGCTGCAAGGCGACCTTCACCTTCTACCTGCACGTCGACACCGCCGAGACCACCACCAGCACCCAGTACGACAAGCTGACGGTCACCGCCGGTTCGACCACCCTGGCGACGTACTCGAACCTCAACGCCGCCACCGGCTACACCCAGAAGTCCTTCGACCTGTCGTCGTACGCGGGCTCGACCGTCACCCTGAAGTTCAGCGGTGTCGAGGACTCCTCCCTGCAGACCAGCTTCGTCGTCGACGACACCGCCGTCACGACCGGCTGACCCCGCCCGCCGAGTGACCGGATCCCGCCCCCGGAAGCCGTCCGGGTGCGGGATCCGTACGTCCGGGGGATACGTCACATCGGCACCAAGGGTTCCGATCCCCCACGGAAAGGCGGACACCCCATGCGCCGTACGACGGTCCACCGCGCGTCGCTCGCCGCGGCGACCCTCCTCCTGCTGGCGGGCTGCGGCTCGCAGAGCGGGAGCACCGACAAGGGCAGTGGCGCGGTGTCCCCCTCGCCGTCCCCCTCCAGCTCCGGTGCGAGCCCCGCGACGAGCCCCACCGCGAGCGGCACCTCCGGCGGTTGCACGCCCCTGACCTCCGAACTCACCGCCGCCGACAACCACGACACGGTCTGCGTGGCGGTCGGCGGGCAGCTCCGGCTCACTCTCGACGGCACCAAGGAGCGCCCCTGGAAGGCGGTCACGGTGAGCGGCACCGCGCTGCGGGCCACCAACGCCGGGATCGTGCTCCAGCCCGGGGACGCCTCCGCCGCCTACACCGCCGTGGCCGCCGGCACCGTCACCCTCACCTCGTCCCGCCCGCTGTGCGCCGAGCCCACCGCGCCCGGCGAGGTCTCCTGCAAGGGCATCCAGGAATGGCAGGTCACCGTGAGGGTGAAGTGACCCTCAGGGGGCCAGGTGCCGCACCTGGTCCCACAGCACCGGGTCGACCACGCCCACCCGGCGCCGGAACTCCCACAGCGAGACCTCGCGCAGCTCGTCCGTCTCCAGGAAGCTCGGCCGGCCCTGGGCGTCCCCGACCGAGCCCGGCGGCAGCGGGATCACCCCGGCCCGCTCGTCGTGGTACTTGCTGGTGATCTTGGCGATGGTCGCCTGGTTGCCGCGCACCGCCAGCACCAGACAGGGCCGGTCCTTGGCGCCCGGGCCGTCCTCGTAGGGCACGCTGGCCCACCAGATGTCCCCCGGATGGGGCCGGGCCGCCGGCACGCGCGTGCCGCGCGGATACCCCGGCGGGCGGGTGCGGTGCCCGCGCGGACGGTGCCCCCGGCCCCATCCGTCCACGAGCGTGGCGACCAGCGCCAGCAGGACGACTGCCGCGAGCGCGAGCCACCATGACGTGTCCATACGACGACGTTACCGGCGCGGGATAATCGACGCGCGCCCTTGCGCGATCCTTACGCGCCCCTGGTCCAGCCGAACCGGTGACACCACAGGTGAGTTCGCCCACAACGGCCCCTGGCGGAGGAGCGACCGGCCCTTTTGCGCCTTACGCTCGACAAACCGCACGACCCCGCTCACCTCTCTGTTCTCCGACTCCAGTTCCCGGTTGTTCCGGGTGTTCCGCCAACGGAGGTTTCTGCTTCATGAAGCTCACCGTCGTCGGCTGCTCGGGGTCGTTCCCGTCCGCGGAATCGGCCTGTTCGAGCTACCTCGTAGAGGCCGACGGCTTCCGGCTGCTCCTCGACATGGGCAACGGCGCCCTCGGCGAGCTGCAGCGCCACTGCGGTCTCTACGACCTCGACGCGATCTTCCTGAGCCATCTGCACGCCGACCACTGCATCGACATGTGCGCCTACTTCGTGGCGCGCTACTACCGCCACGACGGCGGCCCGTGCCCCCCGATCCCCGTCTTCGGCCCCGAGGGCACCGAGCACCGCCTCACCACGGCCTACGCCGACACCCCCACCGCCTCGTCGATGAGCGAGGTCTTCGACTTCCACACGGTCAAGCCGTCCACGTTCGACCTCGGCCCCTTCACGGTCCACACCGAGCGGGTCCGCCACCCCGTGGAGGCCTACGGCATCCGCGTCGAACACGCCGGCAGGTCCCTGACGTACTCGGGCGACACGGGCGTCACGGACGCGCTCGACTCGCTGGCCCGGGACACCGACCTGTTCCTGTGCGAGGCGGCCTTCACGCACGGCAAGGAGAACATCCCGGACCTGCACCTCAACGGCCGCGAGGCCGGTGAGACCGCCGCCCGCGCCGGCGCCCGCCGACTGCTCCTCACCCACATCCCCCCGTGGACCGACCCCGCCGTCAACCTCGCCGACGCCCGCGAGGTCTTCGACGGCCCGGTGGACCTGGCGGCGCCCAGGGTGACGTACGAGATCTGACCGGCGCACCACGACCGGGTCCGGGTACGACAAAGGCCCCCGCAGCCGCCGGGCTGCAGGGGCCTCGTCATGCCGTGGCCGGACTCACGCCTTCGTGAGGTCCTCGATCTCCTCCTCGGGCTCGCGGCCCGGGGTGGGGAGGTTGAACCTGACGATGGCGAAGCGGAAGACGAAGTAGTAGATCGCTCCGAACGCCAGGCCGATCGGAATGATCAGCCAGGGCTTGGTCGCCAGGTTCCAGTTGAGCGCGTAGTCGATCACGCCCGCGGAGAAGGTGAAGCCCGCATGCACCCCGAGCGCCCAGGTGATCGCCATGGACAGGGCGGTGAGCACCGCGTGGATCACGTACAGCAGCGGGGCGATGAACATGAAGGTGAACTCGATCGGCTCGGTCACACCGGTCACGAACGAGGTCAGCGCCATCGACATCATCATGCCCATCACGGCCGCGCGGCGCTCCGGGCGGGCGGTGTGCGCGATGGCGAGGGCGGCGGCCGGCAGGCCGAACATCATGATGGGGAAGAAGCCGGACATGAACTGACCGGCCGTCGGGTCACCGGCGAAGAAGCGGGTGAGGTCACCGTGGACGATCTGGCCGGACGCGTCCTTGAAGTCGCCGATCTGGAACCAGGAGACGGTGTTCACGAACTGGTGCATGCCGACCGGGATCAGCGCGCGGTTGATCAGACCGAACAGACCGGCACCGAAGGCGCCGAGACCGGTGATCCACTCGCCGAAGTCGGAGATGCCGTTACCGATGGGCTCCCAGATCAGGCCGAAGAAGACACCCATGATCGTGCCGACGAAGGCCATGATGATCGGGACGAGCCGGCGGCCGTTGAAGAAGCCGAGCCAGTCCACCAGCCTGGTCCGGTGGAAGCGCTGCCAGACCACCGCGCTCAGCAGACCCATCACCAGGCCGCCCAGCACACCGGGGTTGTTGTAGGTCGCGGCTATGTCCGCGCCGGCCTGGACCTTCGCCTCGGTGACCGGGAACGCCTTGAGGACGTTGGCGTAGACCAGGAAGCCGACCAGGGCGGCCAGCGCGGTGGAGCCGTCCGACTTCTTGGCGAAGCCGATCGCGACACCGATACAGAACAGCATCGGGAGGTTGTCGAAGATCGCACCACCGGCCGTCGCGAACACCGCGGTGACCTTGTCGGGCAGATGCAGCTTGTCGTGGATGTCCTGCTGACCGAAGCGGAGCAGCAGACCCGCCGCCGGCAGCACGGCGATCGGGAGCTGAAGGCTGCGGCCGACCTTCTGCAGGCCCTGGAACAGACCGGATCCCCACTTCTTTGTGGGAGCCGCCGTCGCGGTGGCGGTTGTCATACTTCCTCCATCGGTGGTGGTCTACACCACTCAGTGGTGTAGACCTGTTGTACACGATGGGGGCGTTATAAGGAACCCGTCAATTCCGCAACCGGAGAACTACGCTTTGTACGCCGTGCGAGGAGCGTCCCCTCAGACCTTGGTGACATCCTCCACTTCGTCCTCCGGCTCCCTTCCCGGCGTCTTCAGATCGAACCTCGTAATCGCGAACCGGAAGACCACGTAGTAGACGGCCGCGAAGCACAACCCGATCGGGATGATGGCCCAAGGCCTCGTCGCCAGCTTCCAGTTGATGACGTAGTCGATGAGCCCCGCCGAGAAACTGAACCCGTCGTGCACCCCCAGCCCCCACGTCACCGCCATCGACACCCCCGTCAGCAGCGCATGCACCGCATACAGCAACGGGGCGATGAACAGGAACGAGTACTCGAGCGGCTCGGTGATCCCCGTGACGAACGACGTCAGCGCCACCGACAGCATCAGACCACCGATCTCCTTGCGCCGGTGCGGCTTCGCACAGTGCGTGATGGCCAGCGCCGCGGCCGGCAACGCGAACATCATGATCGGGAAGAAGCCCGACGTGAACTGACCGGCGTCCGGATCGCCCGCCAGGAACATGTTGATGTCCCCGTGCACCGTCTGACCGTCGGGCGTGGTGTAACTGCCGAACTGGAACCAGATGGGCACGTTCAGGAACTGGTGCAGACCGATCACCAGCAACGCCCGGTTCGCGACCCCGAACACCCCCGCACCCCACGCACCCGCGTCCCGCAACCAGTGGCTGAAACTCTCCAGCCCGCCCCCCACCGGCGGCCACACCCACAGGCACACCACCGCGAAGACGATCGCGACGAACGACATGATGATCGGCACCAGCCGCCGCCCGTTGAAGAAGCCCAGCCAGTCCACCAGCCGCGTGCGATGGAAACGGGCCCAGAAATAGGCCGTCAGCAGCCCCATCGCGATCCCGCCGAACACACCGGGGTTCTGGAACGTGAACGTCGACACCGACCCGTCCCGCACCTGACAGCCGATCCCCGGCAGCGTCCTGGACCCGCCCGGACAGTCCTCCGGGAACTGGTGCAGCACACCGTAATAGACGAGAAAGCCCGCCACCGCCGCCAGCGCCGTCGAACCGTCCGCCTTCCTCGCCATCCCGATCGCAACCCCCACACAGAACAACAGCGGAAGCCCGACCGACCCGTCCAGCAGCGCGCCGCCCGCGCCCTTCATCACCTGCGAGACAGCCGTCCAGCCAAGACCCTGGTCGCCGAACACATCAGGCTGCCCCAGCCGGTTGAGGATCCCCGCCGCCGGCAGCACCGCGATCGGCAGCTGCAGACTCCGGCCCATCTTCTGCAACCCCTGGAAAAGAACGTTCCACCGCTCCCGCGCGGGACCGACCGTGCTGTCGGCGCTCTCGGCACTCATGGGCGCGTCCTCCGGGCCGCTCGGCTCCACCGCAGGGGTTTGGCGACCGCCCGCCCGCTGGTGTAGACCAGTTGACGACGGTTCCGCCGCAGTGCTCGCCATCATTCGGCAGGCGCGGCACGGCCGCTCGAAAAGTTGGGCCAACTGTGGGTTACTGCGACAAAGCGGTTCGGATCAGGGAGAAAGAACATGGCCAGCAAGGCTGAGAAGATCGTCGCCGGCCTCGGCGGAATCGAGAACATCGACGAGATCGAGGGCTGCATCACCCGGCTGCGCACCGAGGTCCACGACGCCTCGAAGGTCGACGACGCCGCCCTGAAGGCCGCCGGCGCCCACGGCGTCGTCAAGATGGGCACCGCCATCCAGGTCGTCATCGGCACCGACGCCGACCCGATCGCCGCGGAGATCGAAGACATGATGTGAGCCTCCCCGCTCACCCCGAAGGGGCTCCTCCCGCCTCGGGACGAGCCCCTTCCACCGCTCCCGATAGGCTCATGGCCATGTCTCGAATCGACGGCCGCACCCCCGAACAACTCCGCCCGGTCACCATCGAACGCGGCTGGAGCAAGCACGCCGAGGGCTCCGTCCTCGTCTCCTTCGGCGACACCAAGGTCTTCTGCACCGCCTCCGTCACCGAAGGCGTCCCCCGCTGGCGCAAGGGCAGCGGCGAGGGCTGGGTCACCGCGGAGTACTCCATGCTGCCCCGCGCCACCAACACCCGCGGCGACCGCGAATCCGTCAAAGGCAAGATCGGCGGCCGCACCCACGAGATCTCCCGCCTCATCGGCCGCTCCCTGCGCGCGGTCATCGACTACAAGGCCCTCGGCGAGAACACCATCGTCCTCGACTGCGACGTCCTCCAGGCCGACGGCGGCACCCGCACCGCGGCGATCACCGGCGCATACGTGGCACTCGCCGACGCCGTCACCTGGGCGAAGGAGCGCAAACTCGTCAAGGCCGGCCGCCAGCCCCTGACCGGCACCGTCTCGGCCGTCTCCGTCGGCATCGTCGGCAAGGTCCCCCTCCTCGACCTCTGCTACGAAGAGGACGTCAAGGCCGAGACCGACATGAACGTCGTCTGCACCGGCGACGGCCGCTTCGTCGAGGTCCAGGGCACCGCCGAGGCCGAACCCTTCGCCCGCGACGAACTCAACGCCCTGCTCGACCTCGCCGTCGCCGGCTGCACCGACCTCGCCGCCATCCAGCGCGCGGCCCTCGAAGCCACCCTCACGGCAAAGTAAAGGGAACCCAAAAACCCGAGGTACGACGGGGCAACCAGGGCGGGCGGCACCGCGTCCCCTTAGGTACGGGCGCACGGCCTGAACAACCGTGCGCTCGGCCAGTTGTACACAACGGGAGGGGAACACCGTCATGGCCGCCAGCCGACGCCGAGGCCGTCGCATCACCGCCATCGCCGCCGTAGCCGCGACCACCGCACTCACCGCAGCCCTGCTCACCGGCTGCGACGCCGTGAACAAGGCCCTGGACTGCGTCCAGACCGCCGACTCCATCGCCGACAGCGTCACCAACCTCCAGCAGGCCGTGGAGAACGCCGCGAACGACCCCACCCAGGCCGACGCCTCCCTCGACTCGATCCAGCAGAACCTGAAGAAGATCGGCGACAAGACCGACGACGCCGACGTCAACAAGGCGGTCGACGACCTCGACAAGGCCGTGGACAACGTCCGCACGGCCATCAGGAACGGCGACTCGACCCCCGACGTCACCCCTGTCACCGACGCGGCCGGCGAACTGACCAAGGTCTGCACGCCGTAACCCGCCGGCCGGACCCTTGGGATACTGCGTGTCATGACGACCCGCCTGATCCTCGCCACCCGCAACGCCGGAAAGATCACCGAACTCCGCGCCATCCTCGCCGAGGCGGGGCTGCCTCACGAGCTGGTGGGCGCCGACGCGTACCCCGACATCCCCGACGTCAAGGAAACGGGCGTCACCTTCGCCGAGAACGCGTTGCTCAAGGCCCACGCCCTCGCCCAGGCCACCGGCCTCCCCGCGGTGGCCGATGACTCCGGCCTCTGCGTGGACGTCCTGAACGGCGCCCCCGGCATCTTCTCCGCCCGCTGGGCCGGCCGCCACGGCGACGACAAGGCCAACCTGGACCTGCTCCTGGCCCAGCTCTCGGACATCGCCGAGGAACACAGGGGCGCCCACTTCGCCTGCGCGGCGGCACTGGCCCTGCCGGACGGCACGGAACGCGTGGTCGAGGGCCAACTGCGAGGCACCCTCCGCCACACCCCGTCCGGCACGAACGGCTTCGGCTACGACCCGATCCTCCAGCCGGAGGGCGAGGTACGAACCTGCGCGGAACTGACCCCCGAGCAGAAGAACGCGATCAGCCACCGGGGGAAGGCGTTCCGGGGGCTGGTGCCGGTGGTTCGGGAGTTGCTGGGCTGAGACGCGCAGGGGCCGCCCGGCAGGGCGGCCCCTCTGTACGTGCGGCCGATGGGAGTCGAACCCACATGGGCAAATGCCCCGAGGCACCTAAAACCTCTGCTTATACCATTCAGCAACGGCCGCGTGCCCGCCCATGCTACCCGGAATGTGGACGGCGCCGATTGCCGCCTCTACACCACGTGTCGGTGATTGCATGGCAATTGGGGCAGAGCAATCGCAGGTTCTCCCGGCGGTCGTCGCTCCAGTCTCCGTTGATGTGATCGACCTCCAGGGCCATGGGCTTGCCGAGCCACTCGGGGCCCGTGCCGCACTCGGTGCACTCCTCGGGCACGCCGACTTCCAGAAGGGCCCGACGGAGCAGGTGGGTTCTGGTCCGGCGGATGCCGTCATGCTGGACCAGGATGTTTTTGGCATGCCTGAGCGGTGTGGTGCCCGGCCCGCCGCGTTGATGTGCCTGCCCCAGGAAGTGTGAGGTGTCGAGATCGACCTCGGCCACCCAAAGATGGAGCTGAGCGCGCAGCCTGCTGTTGTAGGGCTCCATCCCCAGGGCGCGGAGCGTCTCGGCGATGGAGGTCGCTCCTTCGACCGCTTGGCGCAGTGCGTCGGGGGCCGGTTTGGCGGGTGGTGTCTTCGCTCGCCTCCGACGGGGCATGTGCGCGACGTCGATCCCGAAGTGGTCGAAGCGCCGAAAGAGATGGCGGCGCAGTTGGCCATATGGCCGGGTGCCGAAGAAGGCGATGACCTCGTCGATGTCGGAACACTGCGCGGCTGCTTCGGCCAGCTGCTCCCTGGTGTACCGCACGCCGCTGCTCATGAAGCCCTGCCTTTGCCGCGCCCCCGGTAACTATCCGTCGTCGAATGGCAGTTGGGGCACAGAAACCGCAGGTTCTCGATCCGGTTGTCGCGCCAGTTGCCGTCGATGTGGTCGACCTCCAGGGGGAGCGGGTGCCCTCGCCAGACAGCGTCCGTGCCGCACATGGCGCAGCGTTCCGGCACTCCCTTCGCCGTCATCGCCCACCTGAGCCGGTCGCTCGGAATGCGTCGGGCGCGGTCCTCCGGCTGCTCGACGAGCAGCCCTTCGGGGGTTCTCGGACGCCACGGCTTGCCCCGCTGCGTCGGAACCTGGAAATGCGACGTGCCGATCCCGAACGCCTTGATTCGTCGGCTGATGTGCGTGTGATGCCCGCCCACCACCTCCAGCCCCAGCCGGCGCAGCACCTCGCACATGTTTGTCGAAGCCGCTACCGCCCCCTCAAGCACCTCTCGTGTCCACTTCACCCCCTCCCGCTCGAAGTGCGACACGTCCACCCCGAGCTTTCTCATCCGCTCGGACACATACCGCCGCGTCGAGCTCCCCGGATCCACCCCCAGCCTCCCCAACGCCTCCGACAACGTCCGCGCTCCCCGAGCCGCCTCTTCGAGCCGCTCCCTGGTGTACGCACTGGCCCCCATCGAGCCCCCTCCGTTCCGGCCACGCGTTCGCGGCCCGTACGGAGTAACGAACCGGTTATCGGACAGTCACGCCCGGAGAAGAGAGAACGGCCCGCGCCAGGTCGCTCCTGGTGCGGGCCGTCAGTGGCAGGTGCGGGGGTCAGATACCCAGGTCCTTGATGATCTTGGCTACGTGGCCGGTGGCTCGGACGTTGTAGAGGGCTCGTTCTACCTTGCCCTCCTCGTCCACGATGATCGTGGAGCGGATGACGCCCAGGTAGGTCTTGCCGTAGTTCATCTTCTCGCCGTACGCGCCGAACGCGTCCAGGACCTTCTTGTCGGGGTCGGCGACGAGGGTGACCCTGAGGTTCTCCTTGTCGCGGAACTTGCCGAGTTTCTCCGGCTGGTCGGGGGAGACGCCGATGACGTCGTAGCCCGCGCCGGCCAGCAGGTCGAGGTTGTCCGTGAAGTCGCAGGCCTGCTTCGTGCAGCCGGGCGTCAGCGCGGCCGGGTAGAAGTAGACGATGACCTTGCGGCCCTTGTGGGCGGAGAGGGACACCTCGTTGCCGTCGGCGTCGGGGAGGGTGAAGTCGGGGGCTACGTCCCCGGGCTGGAGTCGCTCGCTCATCGGTCCAGCGTAACGGGGGGTCCTGACAGTGCGGGGGCGGCGAGAACTGACAGACTGTCCAGGACAGGGAGCACGGGAGACTTCGGAGGGCCCACGGTGGCGGACACGTCGGACACCAGAACCCCGGCGCAGATCGAGGCGGACATCAAACGCCGCCGCGATGTGCTGGCCGAGACGCTGGACGAGATCGGGGTGCGGGTGCATCCGAAGACCATCGTCGGCGACGCGAAGGCCAAGGTCGCGGCCAACGTCGATCACACCCTCGGGCGGGCCTACGTCCAGGTCAACCGGGTCGTGAGCGATGTGCGGGCCCAGTTCGTGGACGAGGAGGGCGCGCCGCGGCTCGAACGTGTGGTGCCGGTCGCCCTCGTCGCCGTGGGTGTGGTCGGTCTGCTCGTGTTCGGTAGCCGGCGGCGTAAGCGCTGAGCGGAAACAGGTAGGTTCAAAGGCGTGAGCGCCAACAGAAACGACACCCATCACGACAAGCTGCCCATCCGTATGCTGCACGACCGGGTCCTGGTCAAGCAGGAGACCGGTGAGGGTGAGCGGCGGTCGGGCGGAGGGATTCTCATTCCCGCGACGGCGGCCGTCGGGCGCCGGCTGGCCTGGGCCGAGGTGGTCGCGGTCGGGCAGAACGTGCGGACGGTGGAGCCCGGTGACCGGGTGCTGTACGACCCGGAGGACCGTGCCGAGGTCGAGGTGCGCGGGGTGGCGTACGTCCTGATGCGCGAGCGTGATCTGCACGCGGTGGCCGCCGACCGGTTCGAGGGCTCGGAGGACTCGACCGGCCTGTATCTGTGATTCAGTGACTGAAAGGGGCCTGGTGACTGCGGTCACCAGGCCCCTTTGTCGTTCCTTTGCTACCTTCGAAGGAGCCAGCCCGACGAGACGCGCCGTACCGGGACCGCTGAGGCAAAGACGACGCACCCCGTTCAGTGAAACGTCTCGGAGGTGCCTGTCATGGCCTGGGTTCTGCTTGTCGTCGCCGGTCTGCTCGAAGTCGGCTGGTCGGTCGGGATGAAGTACACCGACGGGTTCACCCGGCTCGTGCCCAGCCTGCTCACCGGCGGCGGGATCGTCGCCAGCATGCTGCTGCTCTCGTACGCCGCCCGGACCCTGCCCATCGGTACCGCGTACGGCGTCTGGGTGGGGATCGGGGCGGCCGGGGCGGCGGTGTTCGGGATGATGGTGCTGGGGGAGCCGGCCACCGCCGCGCGGATCTTCTTCGTGTGCCTGCTGCTGGTCGCCGTGGTGGGACTCAAGGCGACCAGCAGTCACTGATCAGGCATGACGCCGGTCGGCTACTGGAATCCGAGGCCGCCGCCGTCGTCGCCCGCGGTGATCCCGGTCGTGGTGCCGGCGTCGGTGGTTCCGGACGTCGTACCCGTACTGGTGCCGTCGGTGGTGGTGCCGGTGGTGGTGCCGGAGTCGGTGCCCGAGGTCGTCGTACCGGAGTCGGTGCCGGAGGTCGTCGTACCGTCCGTGGTCGAGCCGTCGGTGGTGGACCCGTCCGTGGTGGAGCCGTCGGTGGTGCCGTCGGTGGTGGAGCCGTCCGTCGTGCCGCCGTTGTCCTGGTCGCCGCCGGTGGTGCCGCCGTTGTCCTGGTCCTCGCCGGTGGTGCCGCCGTTGTCCTGGCCGCCGGTGCCCGGGGTGACCGGGTTCTGGGTGGCCGGGGCCACGGTCTCGGCGCCGGGCTGCAGGTCGAGGTCGAAGGCGGAGGCCGTGACGCCGTCCAGGGCGTCCTTGGTGTACTGCGACCAGATCTCGGTGGGGGCGCCGCCGCCGTTGATGCGGGCGAGGCCGAGTGCGCCGTAGAGCGGCTTGTGGGCGGCGGTGACCGGGTCCTGGCCCATCACGGAGACGACGGTGGCGAGGTCGGGGGTGTAGCCCGCGAACCAGGCGGCGGTGTCCTCCTCGGCGGTGCCGGTCTTGCCGGCCGCGGGGCGGCCCGCGGCCTGGGCGGCGGTGGCGGTGCCGTTCTCCACGACGCTCTGCAGGATCGAGGTGGTGGTGTCGGCGGCCTGCCGGCTGATGGCCTGCTTCGTGACCGACCGGGGCAGCTTGATCTCCTCCGTGCCGTCCTTGGTGATCTTCTGGACCATCGTGTACGTGCCGTGCTTGCCGTGGTTGGCGAGCGTGGCGTACGCCTCGGCCATGTCCAGGACGCTGGCGGTGGCGGTGCCGAGGGCGATGGACGGGTACGGCTGGAGGTCCTTGGTGTCGGACGGGATGCCCAGGTCGACGGCGGTCTGCTTGACCTTGGACGGGCCGACGTCGACGGCCATCTGCGCGTACACCGCGTTCACCGACAGGTCGGTGGCCTTGCGGACGGTGATCTGGCCGTAGGACTTCTCGTCCTCGTTCTCCGGCGCGTAGCTGCCGCCGTTCCAGCCCTGGACGGGGCGCTTGTCGGTGCCGTCGTAGTAGGTGTTCGGGGTGATGGTCTGGCCGGACTGGGTGGTGGAGCCGTTGTCGACGGCGGAGGCGAAGACGAAGGGCTTGAAGGTGGAGCCGACCTGGAAGTCACCGCGGGTCGCGCCGTTGGTGTACTGCTTCACGTAGTCGATGCCGCCGTACATGGCGACGACCTTGCCGGTCTTGGGGTCGACCGAGGCGCCGCCGGCGCGCACGTAGTTGTCGGCCTTGTTGTTCTTCTTGTCCAGCTGGGAGATCAGCTTGTCGTCGACGGCCTTGACGAAGGCGTTCTGCTTGTCCTTCTCGATGGTGGTGGTGATGCGGTAGCCGCCGGCCTCCAGGGAGTCGGAGTCGATGATCTTGTTCTTGATCAGGTAGCTCTTGACGGCCTCGACGAGGTAGCCGCGCTGCCCGGACATGCCGGTGGAGGCGGTCTGTTCCTTGGGCATCGGGAACTTCATCCCCTGCCGCTCGGAGACGTCGAGCCAGCCCTTCTTGACCATGCCGTCCAGGACGTAGTTCCAGCGGGCGACGGCCGCCGCCTTGTTCTCGGGGTGGGCGACGACGTCGTACTCGCTGGGCGCGTTGACGAGGGCGGCGAGGTAGGCGGCGCGGGCCGGGTCGAGGTCGGTGGCGTCCTTGCCGTAGTAGGCCTGGGCGGCGGCCTGGATGCCGTAGGCGTTGCGGCCGAAGTAGCTGGTGTTGAGGTAGCCCTCGAGGATCTCGTCCTTGGACTCGCTGCGGTCCAGCTTGATCGAGATGAAGAACTCCTTCACCTTTCGGGTGACGGTCTGCTCCTGTGCGAGGTAGTAGTTCTTCACGTACTGCTGGGTGATCGTCGAGCCGGACTGGGTGCCCTTGCCGGTCGCGGTGTTCCAGGCGGCGCGCAGCATCGCCTTGGGGTCGACGGCGGACTCGGTGTAGAAGTCGCGGTCCTCGGCGGCGAGCACGGCGTGCTGGGCGTCCGCGGAGACCTGGGAGAGGTCCACGTTCTCCCGGTTGACCTCGCCGTCGCGGGCGAGCTGGGAGCCGTCGGCGTACAGGTACACGTTGGACTGCTTGGTGGCGAACGCGTTGGCGGCCGGGATCTTCACCATCGAGTAGCCGAGGAAGAACAGGCCGATGAGCAGGAGTATCCCGATCACGAAGGTGCCGAGCAGCATGCGCCAGGTGGGGAGGATCCGCCGCCATCCGGTCCGCTTGGGTCGCTTCATCTTCTTCTTGCCCCCGTTCGTCGGCACGTCGGCCGCGGGCGGCTCCGCCCCGGGCGCCGTGGGCGCGATGGGGGCGGTGACCGCGGTGACCGCCGTGGGCGTTTCCGCCTTCGGCGCCCTGACCGCCGCGAGCTGCCGTGTCTGCGTGTCCTGGCTGTCCTGCCGGTTCTGCCGGTCCTGCGTGTCCTGTGTGTCCTGTCTGTTCTCGGCCGCCGCGGGCGGGCGCGCCCTCGGCACCGTGACCGCCGTGAGCTGACGCGTCTGCGGGTCCTGCGGGTCCTCGGCCGCCGCGGGCGGCTCCGGCTGCTTCGCCTCGGTCACCGGCTGCGCTGGGGTCTGCTTCTCCTCGGCCGCGGCCGGCGGTTCCGTCGGGCCTCCGCCGCCCTGGTTCGGCTGTTGCGGCTGCGGCTCGTCGCTCATGTAGTGCACGGACTCCTGTTTCGCGTCGTACGTTCGTTCCCGTACGACCTCGTACGCTTCTGCGCCCCCTGTTGAAGACTCTCGCACCGTGCGTTCCGTTCCCGGATTCCGGCACGCTTCGGTCACGGAAATTGCGTGGCCTGCGATGTCGTCCGCGCAGTAGGCTCCTGCGCTTCGGTGTCGGGCGGTCCGGGAGGTCGGTTGGCGTGGGCGCTGGACGGTTGTACACGGCCGTCGCGGCGGGGGGTTTCAGACGGTACGCGACGTATCGGGCGGCCACGGCGGCCGGGGTGTTCACCAATACGGCCTTCGGGATCATCCTCGTCTACACGTACTTGGCGCTGTGGGACGAGAAACCGCACCTCGGAGGCTATGACCAGGCGCAGGCGGTGACCTATGTGTGGCTCGGGCAGTGCCTTTACGCGACCCTCGCGATCCAGGGCGGGGGCGTGGAAAAAGACCTGATGGAGCGTATCCGTACGGGCGCGATCGCGATCGACCTGTATCGTCCGGCCGATCTTCAACTGTGGTGGCTGGCGACCGATTTGGGTCGCTCGCTGTTCCAGATGCTGGGGCGGGGGGTGATCCCGTTCTTGGTCGGCGCGGTGTTCTTCCCGATGGCGCTGCCCGCGGACGCCGGTACCTGGGCCGCCTTCCTGGTCGCGCTGCTCCTCGCGATGCTCGTCAGCTTCGGCATCCGCTACCTGGTCGCGCTGAGCGCGTTCTGGCTGATGGACGGGATGGGCGTCAACCAGGTCCTGATGATCACGGGGATCTTCTTCTCGGGCATGACCCTGCCGCTGAACGTCTTCCCGGGCGCCTTCGGGGAGGTCGTCCGCGTCCTGCCGTGGGCGGCGCAGATCCAGATGCCGGCGGACGTGCTGATGGGGGAGACCGGTGTGGCGGGGGCGTTCGCCTTCCAGGCCGCGTGGGCGGTGGCGCTGCTGGCGGCGGGGCGGCTGCTCCAGTCGGTGGCGACCCGACGGGTGGTGGTGCAGGGTGGGTGAGCGTGTCCGGGAGGGCCTTCGGGCGTACCTGTTGATCGCCGGGATGTGGATCCGTTCCACGATGATCTACCGGACCTCCTTCGCCATCACGATGGCCGGGAACCTGCTGGTGACCGGCCTGGACTTCGCCACGATCCTGCTGATGTTCTCGCAGGTCGACTCGCTCGGCGGCTGGTCGCTGCCCGAGGTCGCCTTCCTGTACGGCCTGTCGGCGACCGCGTTCGGCGTCGCCGACCTGGTGCTGGGCTCGATGGACGTGCTGGGCACCCGGATCCGCGACGGCTCCTTCGACACGCTGCTGGTCCGGCCGGCCCCGGTGCTGGCCCAGATCGGCGCGGACCACTTCGCGCTGCGCCGCCTCGGCCGGATCACCCAGGGTGCGGTGGTGCTGGGCTGGGCGCTGGTCTCCGCCGGCATCGCCTGGACGCCGGCGAAGGTGCTGCTGATCCCGCTGATGCTGGCCGCCGGCGCGGCGATCTTCTGCGCGCTGTTCGTGGCGGGCGCGGCCTTCCAGTTCCTGGCGCAGGACGCGGCGGAGGTGCAGAACGCGTTCACGTACGGCGGTACGACGCTGCTCCAGTACCCGCCGACCGTGTTCGGGAAGGACTTCGTGCGCGGGGTGACGTTCATGCTGCCGCTGGCCTTCGTCAACTGGGTGCCGGCCGCGTATGTGCTGGGGCGGCCGTATCCGCTGCGGCTGCCGGCGTGGACGGCGTGGTCGTCGCCGCTGGTGGCGGTGGTGTGCTGCGCGCTGGCGGGGCTGGCGTGGCGGGCGGGCCTCAGGGCGTATCGAAGTACGGGCAGCTGATCCGATGACCGGAGTGAGGAGAGCTGATCTTGTGTCGGACATGTCCGGCGGGGCCGACGGAACCGGCGAGGTGTTCATCGAGGTCGACGGAGTGGAGAAGGTCTTCGAGGTCCGCAAGAAGGCCGGGTTCCTGAAACGGGAACGCCGGCAGGTACGGGCGGTCGACTCGCTCTCCTTCACGGTGCAGCGCGGCGAGATGGTCGGCTACATCGGCCCGAACGGCGCCGGGAAGTCGACGACGATCAAGATGCTGACGGGGATCCTGACGCCGAGCGGCGGCCGGCTGCGGGTGGCCGGTATCGACCCGTCACGCGAGCGCACGAAACTGGCCCACCGCATCGGCGTCGTCTTCGGCCAGCGCACCACACTGTGGTGGGACCTCCCGCTGATCGACTCGTACCGCCTGATGCACCGCATGTACCGGATCCCCGACGCGCGTTACCGGGAGAACCTGGACCGCCTGGTCGAACTCCTCTCCCTGGAGAGCCTGCTGGACGTCCCGGTACGGCAGCTCTCGCTCGGCCAGCGGATGCGCGGCGACATCGTGGCGGCGCTGCTGCACGACCCGGACGTGCTGTATCTGGACGAGCCGACGATCGGTCTGGACGTGATCTCCAAGGCCAAGGTCCGCGACTTCCTGCGGGAGCTGAACACCGAGCGCGGCACCACGGTTCTGCTGACCACCCACGACCTTCAGGACATCGAGCAGTTGTGCTCGCGCGTGATGGTCATCGACCACGGGCGGCTGGTGTACGACGGTCCGCTGGCCGGCCTGCACGAGGCGGGGGAGAGCGAACGGACCCTGGTGGTGGACCTGGAGCGGGAGCTGCCGCCGGTCGAGGCGGGCGGGTCGGCGCGGGTGGTGAAGGTGGAGGGGCCGCGGCAGTGGCTGGCGTTCCCGGCGTCGGAGTCGGCGGCGCCGCTGGTGGCGCGGATCGCGGCGGAGTACCCCTTGGCGGACCTCTCCGTCCGGGAGCCGGACATCGAGACGGTGATCGCGAAGATGCTGCGTTCCTTGGAGACACCGGGGACACAGGGGACACCGGGGGACGCCCCTCAACCCCCCTCGGAGCGTACGACGGCATAGTGCCCGGAGGCCGGAACTCGTAGTCTGCACCTATGACCGACGATGCCCCGGAGCTGCGCGCCTCCGACGCCGATCGCGAACGAGTCACCGAGATCCTCAGGGACGCCCTCGCGGAGGGGCGGCTCGACATGGAGGAGTTCGAGGAGCGGCTGGAGGCGACGTACAAGGCCCGCACGTACGGTGAGCTGACGCCGATCACGAGGGACCTGCCCGCGGCGGCCGGTTCGCCGGCGGTGCCGGTGTCGCTGCGCAAGCCGCCGGTGGAGAGCGGCAGTTGGGGAAGCCGGATAGTCGGCGGCGAGGGCTCGTCCTCCTGGGCGGTGGCCGTGATGTCCGGCTTCCAGCGCAAGGGCCGCTGGACGGCGCCCAAACGCTTCAACAGCCTCGTGTTCTGGGGCGGCGGCGAGATCGACCTGCGCGAGGCGAACTTCGCGGACCGGGAGATCGAGATCAACTGCGTCGCGATCATGGGCGGGATGAGCGTGATCGTGCCGCCGGGCGTCGAGGTCGTGATGCGGGGCATCGGCATCATGGGCGGCTTCGACCACCGCGAGGAGGGCACCGCGCCGGACCCGGCCGCACCGAGGGTGATCGTGACGGGCTTCGCCTTCTGGGGCGGCGTCCAGGTGGAACACAAGGTCACCAGGGCAGAACGCCAACGCCTCAAGGAGGAACGCCGCCAGGAGAAACTGGACCGCAGATCCTCCCGCCACGAACTGCACGCGGCCCGCCACGAGTTGCGCCACGAGCGCAGGGAACAACGCGAGGAACTCCGCGAGGAACGGGCCCGGCGCAGGCACGGCCACCACTAGACCGGCGCCGGGACTGTTGAGCGCCGGCTGGACCGCCGACCCAGGGGCGCGGGGAACTGCGCGATCAGCCCCCACCGGCCCGCGGGGGACCACCGGCCTGTTCGGCACCGCCGGATACCGCCGTCGCGGCTTGATCGCCGTTGCGACGGGATTCGGGGGCGAGGCAGTGGGAGTCGGGACTGTCGACCGGCGTCGGGGCAGTCAACCCTGGGGCGCGGGGCTGTTTCATATGCGGCTTCGCCGCGTGGGCGCGGCGGGAGTTGGGGGGCAGCCGTGTGCGGTGCCGTTCACAGTTCCGTCGAGCCGGCGGTCCTCAGGTCGGGCAGGTTGAACTCTTCGGCCATCTTTGTGAAGCCGCTGTCGTTGGGGTGGAGGTGGTCGCCGGAGTCGTAGTAGGGGCGGAGGCGGTTCGGGGCGTAAGGGTCGCGCAGCGCCTTGTCGAAGTCGGTCACCGCGTCGTACACCCGGCCCGACCGGATCCGCTCGTTGATCTCCTGGCGCACCGTTTCCCTCGCCGGCGTCCAGCCGCGGTGGCCCTCGAAGGGCATCAGCGTCGCCCCCACCACCTTCACCCCGCGCGCATGGGCCGCGCGGACGAGTGAGCGCAGCCCGGCGACGACCGCGTCGGGGTCGGCCGGCCGGCGGCTCCGCAGGATGTCGTTGATCCCGAGATCGATGACGACGACCTTGACGTCCGGACGGGACAGGACGTCACGGGCGAAGCGGCCGACACCGCTCTCGTTCTCCGCCGGCCGCCCGAGCCCGTCCGCGAGGACCTGGTTGCCGCTGATCCCCTCGTTGACCACGCTGTAGCGCGGCACGTCGGAACCCCCCTGCACGGCCCGCCGCAGCCGCCCCGCCAGCACGTCCGGCCACCGCCGGTTGGCCCCCTGCGTCGAGGTGATCCCGTCGGTCAGCGAGTCCCCGAACACCACCACCGTGCCGTCGGAGTCGTCGCTCAGCACGTCCAGCGCGGTGAGATACCGCCAGTACGGCGTCTGCCCGGTGTACGCGGACGCACCCGCGTCCTCCGTACGGTCGCCGTCCGCGACGTACGACACCTGACGGGCCCGCGGGTGATAGGTCACCGGCCCGGACGGCGTCGGGGAGTACGTGGTGACCAGCATGTCCGCGCCCCGCGGCACCCGGATCGCCACCGCGTCGCTGACCGCCTGCCCGCCCGCCGGTACGACGACGGACGCGGAGCCGCCGAAGGTGAGCCGCCGCATCGTCCCGGCGTCGGCCGCGGCCGTGTCGTGGCCGGCCGCGAGGGCGATCGAGGCGTGGGTGAGGGTGAGCGCCGACCGGCCGTACAGGTTGGACAGCGTGACCCGGGCGCTCGTACCGGACGCGGTCGTGTGCACGACGTTGCGCACCGACCGGCCCGCCAGCCCGTTCGTCCCGGTGCCCGGCTCGCCGCCCACCGGGGACGCCGACCAGGCGCCGACCCAGGTACCGGCCGACACGGGCGCCGCCGAGGCGCCGTGGCGGCGGCCGGCTCCGTCCGCGGCGGCGGCGCCGCGGGACGTACCGTCGGCGGCGACACCGGCGTAGAGGGCGGCGGACAGGGCCACGATCAGCGCGACGATCGCGCCGAGCAGGGCGTAACCGTGGTGACGCCGGGTCATGCGTGTTCAGTTCTCCTCGACCGAGGGCAGGCCCCTGACGGGCCGACCTGCCGGAATTTCCCGAACAGACAGACGACGGGAACTCTTGTTCCGTTCCGGGAGTAGGTCAGGAAGGGACAATATGTGCGGGATCACCATGAGGGTGCGACCGGCTGCGAACGGGTGGAGCAGATGGAGGAACGTACGGAAACGCCGGACGGCGACGGTCGGGCGGGAGCCCGGGCGGGGGGCACCCCGGCCCCGCCGGCCCCGTCGTACAAGTCGATGAACGCCTTCACGCCCGCCGACGAGGAGCGCCAGCGCGGGGTACGGCGCATGAAGACCACGGCGACCGGCCTGCTGCTGCTCGTCGCCCTGGTGTACGTGCTGGCCAAGTGGGCGTCCGGCGCGGGCGCGGGCTCCTGGGCGGACTATGTGGCCGCGGCCGCCGAGGCGGGCATGGTCGGCGCGCTCGCCGACTGGTTCGCGGTGACCGCCCTGTTCCGCCACCCGCTCGGCCTGCCCATCCCGCACACCGCGATCATCCCGACGAAGAAGGACCAGCTGGGTGTCTCGCTGGGCGAGTTCGTCGGCGAGAACTTCCTCTCCCAGGACGTCGTACGGCAGCGGTTGCGCGCCGTCGGCATCGGCAGCCGGCTCGGCGCGTGGCTGGCGGAGCCGAAGAACGCCGACCGGGTGACGGCCGAGCTGGCGACCGCGCTGCGCGGCGCCCTGACCGTGCTGCGGGACTCCGACGTGCAGGCCGTGGTCGGCGAGGCGATCACCCGGCGGGCGGATGCCCAGGAGATCGCCCCCGGCATCGGCAAGATGCTGGACCGGGTCGTCGCCGACGGCGGTCACAATCGGGTCGTGGACCTGGTCGTCACCCGGGCGTACGACTGGCTGGTGCAGCACGGGGACTCCGTCATGGACGCCGTCCAGGGCGGGGCGCCCGGCTGGACGCCCCGGTTCGTGGACCGGCGGGTCGGCGAACGCGTCTACAAGGAACTGCTGCGCTTCTGCGCCGAGATGCGGGACATGCCGTCGCACCCGGCGCGCGGCGCCCTCGACCGCTTCCTCACGGACTTCGCGAACGACCTCCAGTCCGACACCGACACCCGGGCCCGGGTCGAGCGGCTCAAGGGCGAGGTCCTGGGCCGGGGCGAGGTGCAGGACCTGATCGCGTCCGCCTGGACGGCCGTAAGGTCCATGATCGTCTCGGCGGCCGAGGACGAACGCAGCGAGCTGCGGCTGCGCGTCCGCGCCTCCCTGATCTCGCTGGGCGCCCGGATGGCCACCGAACCCAAGGTCCAGGACAAGGTCGACAGCTGGGTCGAGGGCGCGGCCGTGCACGTCGTGTCGACCTACCGCAAGGAGATCACCTCCCTGATCACCGACACCGTCGCGGGCTGGGACGCCGAGCACACCACCCGGAAGATCGAGGCGCACATCGGGCGCGATCTGCAGTTCATCCGGATCAATGGCACGGTGGTGGGGTCGCTGGCCGGAGTGCTGATCTTCACGGTGTCGCGGGCGCTGGGCGCGTAGCGCGCTTCGGGCGCTTCAGGGGCCCGGAGCTGGGCACTCGGCCGGGGGTTTCGGTTCCTTCCCGGCCGAGGAGGCGCGGATGGCTGCGGGTGCGGACGTGGGCGTGGACGGGGTGGACGGCGGCAGCGGCCGCGGCCGGACGATCACCACCCGCATCCCGGCCCGCCTGGACCGCCTGCCCTGGTCCCGCTGGCACTGGTCGATCGTCATCGGCCTGGGCACGGTCTGGATCCTGGACGGCCTGGAGGTCACGGTCGTCGGCAACATCGCCAGCCGCCTGTCGGAGCCGGGCAGCGGGCTCGCGATCTCGTCGTCCCAGGTCACCGGCACGGCTGCCGCGCTGTACGTGGCCGGCGCCTGCGCCGGTGCCCTCTTCTGGGGCCGCCTGACCGACCGGCACGGCCGCAAGAAGCTCTTCATGATCACCCTGGCGGTCTATCTGGCCGCCACCGCCCTGACCGCGGTCTCCTTCGCTCCCTGGTGGTTCTTCACCTTCCGTTTCCTGACCGGCTTCGGCATCGGCGGCGAGTACGCGGCGATCAACTCCGCGATCGACGAACTGATCCCGGCGTACTACCGCGGCCGCGTCGACCTCATCATCAACGGCAGCTTCTGGGTGGGCGCGGTCGGCGGCTCGCTGCTCTCGATCGTCGCCCTGAACACGGACTTCCTGGCGAAGGACGTGGGCTGGCGCCTGACCTTCGCGCTGGGGGTCGTCCTGGGCCTGGTCATCCTGCTGGTACGACGGAGCGTCCCGGAGAGCCCGCGCTGGCTGCTGATCCACGGCAGGGAGCGGGAGGCGGAGGAGATCGTCTCGTCCATCGAGCGTCAGGTGGAGGCGGAGAAGGGCGAGCCGCTCCCCGAACCGGCGAGCGAGCTGGTGATCCACCAGCGGTCCGGTGTCAGCTTCCGGGAGATCGCCCGCACGGTCTTCCACGACTACCGCCGCCGGGCCGTCCTCGGCTTCTCCCTCTTCGTCGGCCAGGCGTTCCTCTACAACGCGATCACCTTCGGCTTCGGCGTGATCCTCACCAAGTTCTTCGACGTGCCGACGGGGGACACGGGCTACTACTTCGCGGTCATCGCGGTCGGCAACTTCCTCGGCCCGCTGCTGCTGGGCAAGCTCTTCGACACGGTGGGGAGGCGGGTGATGATCTCCTCGACGTACCTCGGGTCGGGGCTGCTCCTCTTCCTCACGGCCTGGCTGTTCGGCCGGGGCGTGCTGACGGCGGGCACGCTGACGGCGTGCTGGTGCGCGGTCCTGTTCTTCGCGTCGGCGGGAGCGTCCAGTGCGTACCTGACGGTGTCCGAGATCTTCCCGATGGAGACGCGGGCCATGTCGATCGCGTTCTTCTACGCGCTGGGCACGGCGGCGGGCGGCATCAGCGGGCCCCTGCTGTTCGCCGACCTGACGGGGACGGGGAAGGTCGGCGACACGGTGCTGGCCTTCCAGATCGGGGCGGGGCTGATGTGCGCGGCGGGGCTGGTGGCGGCGGTGTGTGCGGTGAACGCGGAGCGGCGGTCGCTGGAGGACATCGCGCCACCGCTGACGGCGGCGCCGGGCGGGGCGGCGAAGGCGGGGGCGTAGGGGCGGGCACCGGTCGTGCTGCCCAGGGCGACGGTTGCGCGGCCCGGGGCGACGGCCTCGCGGCCCGGGGCGGCGGTTGCGCGGCCCGGGGCGACGGCCTCGCGGCCCGGGGCGGCGGTTGCGCGGCTCGGGATGACGGCCTCGCGGCCCGGGGTGACGGTTGCGCGGCCCGGGACGACGGCCTCGCGGCCCGGGGCGGCGGTTGCGCGGCTCGGGATGACGGCCTCGCGGCCCGGGGGAGAGGGCTCAGCGGCCCAGTGAGACGGCCGCCGCCAGGAAGGCGACGCCCGCGCACACGGCCACTGCCCATCCCGTACAGCGCGCCCGCAGCCCGCGGTAGCGCCGCTCGTACTCGCCCCGCAGGGAGACGCACCGGGCGGCGATCCGTTCGAGGTCCTGCCGGGCGCGCTTGAGGCTGTCCTCGACGTAGTGGCGTTCGACCTCGTCACGCTGGGACGTGGTCAGCCAGTCCAGGCGCCCGGTGAACTCCCGGGCCCGCTGTTCGGCCTCCGTGACCCTGGCCCGCCACAGCAGGTATCCCTCCACCTCGTTGGCGAGTTCTCCGTCGGTTCCCCGCTGCGGTCTGCCGCCCACTCGGTGTCCCGAGTCGGTCATGAGTGGACGCCGTGCGCCTCGGCCTCGGCCAGGGCGATGTCGGGGTGGTGCAGGTCGAACGCCGGGGATTCGCTGCGGATCCGCGGCAGGGTGACGAAGTTGTGCCGCGGCGGCGGGCAGGAGGTCGCCCACTCCAGCGAACGGCCGTAGCCCCACGGGTCGTCGACGCCGACCGGCTTGCCGTACCTGGCCGTCTTCCACACGTTGTAGAGGAACGGCAGGATCGACAGGCCGAGCAGGAACGAACCGATCGACGAGACCGTGTTCAGGGCGGTGAAGCCGTCGGTCGCCAGGTAGTCGGCGTACCGGCGCGGCATGCCCTCGGCGCCCAGCCAGTGCTGCACCAGGAACGTGGTGTGGAAGCCGATGAACAGCGTCCAGAAGGTGATCTTGCCGAGCCGTTCGTCGAGCATCTTGCCCGTCATCTTCGGCCACCAGAAGTGGAAGCCGGAGAACATCGCGAAGACGACCGTGCCGAAGACCACGTAGTGGAAGTGGGCCACCACGAAGTACGAGTCGGAGACGTGGAAGTCCATCGGCGGCGAGGCCAGGATGACCCCGGTCAGACCGCCGAACAGGAACGTCACGAGGAAGCCCGTCGCCCACAGCATCGGTGTCTCGAACGACACCGAGCCCTTCCACATGGTGCCGATCCAGTTGAAGAACTTCACCCCGGTCGGTACCGCGATCAGGAAGGTCATGAAGGCGAAGAAGGGGAGCAGGACGCCGCCGGTGACGTACATGTGGTGCGCCCAGACGGTGATGGAGAGGCCGGCGATCGAGATGGTGGCCGCGACCAGGCCCATGTAGCCGAAGACCGGCTTGCGGGAGAAGACCGGGAACACCTCGGTCACGATGCCGAAGAACGGCAGGGCGATGATGTACACCTCGGGGTGGCCGAAGAACCAGAAGAGGTTCTGCCACAGGAGCGCGCCGCCGTTGGCCGCGTCGAAGACGTGGGCGCCGAACTTGCGGTCCGCCTCCAGCGCGAACAGCGCGGCGGCGAGGACCGGGAAGGCGAAGAGGACCAGGACGGCGGTCAGCAGCACGTTCCAGGTGAAGATCGGCATCCGGAACATGGTCATGCCGGGGGCGCGCATGCAGATGATCGTGGTGATGAAGTTGACCGCGCCGAGGATGGTGCCGAAGCCGGAGAAGGCCAGACCCATGATCCACATGTCGGAGCCGAGGCCCGGTGAGCGGATCGCGTCCGACAGCGGGGTGTAGGCGAACCAGCCGAAGTCGGCCGCGCCCTGCGGGGTGAGGAAGCCGCCGACCGCGATGGACGAGCCGAACAGGTAGAGCCAGTAGGCGAACATGTTCAGCCGTGGGAACGCGACGTCCGGCGCACCGATCTGGAGCGGCATGATCCAGTTCGTGAAGCCGGCGAACAGCGGCGTCGCGAACATCAGCAGCATCACCGTGCCGTGCATCGTGAACGCCTGGTTGAACTGCTCGTTCGAGACGATCTGCAGGCCCGGCCGGGCGAGCTCGGCGCGCATGAGCAGCGCCATCACGCCGCCGATCAGGAAGAACGCGAACGACGTGATCAGATACAGGGTGCCGATCGTCTTGTGGTCGGTGGTGGTGAGCCACTTGATGACCACGTTGCCGGGCTGTCGGCCGCGCAGCGGCACCTCGCTGTCGTAGTGCGGGACGGCCGAGGGCTCGGGGTCGTTGAGAACGGTCACCTGTGTGTGTCTCCAGACGCTCGCGGTTCACCCGCACCATGGCTGACTCTCCGGTCATCCTGGCCGCTCGGAGCGGGGAGAGAAGCCCTGAGCAGCCCGCCGTACGGCCGATCGGGCGGTCAGGACCCACGAGTGGAGCAAACCCGGCGCCGGTCCGGCCCTGATTCCGGTCGCCGGCCGCACCCTTGCCAAGCCCTAAATAAAGTGATTCATTGTCGTGGCAAGTGAATGGATGCATGTCAAATGCGGGGAGGGTCGCATGCATGCCCATGAGATCACCGCTGTCACCTTGGGTGCGGAGCCGGTCGGTATCGAGCAGTTCGTCGCAGTGGCCCGGTACGGCGCCCGGGTCTCCTTCGACGCGACCTATGCCGACCGGGTGCGCAAGTCACGCGCGCTCGTGGAACGCTTCCTGGCCGAGAACCGCCCGGTGTACGGCGTCACCACCGGATTCGGCGACAACGTCACAGAGGTGATAGACCCGGCGGACGCCGAGCGGCTGCAGCGCAACATCGTGCGCTCGCACGCCGTGTCGGTCGGCGAACCGCTGCCCACCGAGATCGTCCGCGGCATCGCGCTGATGGAGCTGGTCGGCCTCGGCGAAGGCTATTCCGGCATCCGGTTGGAGACCCTGGAGCTGATCCGGCGGATGCTCAACGCCGGGGTCACGCCGCACGTCCCCGGCGAGGGGTCCGTCGGCTATCTGGCCCCGGAGGCGCACATGGCCCTCGTGCTGCTGGGCGAGGGCCGGGCCCGGTACGGCGGCGAACTGCTGCCCGGCGCCGAGGCACTGGCCCGGATCGGAGCGCAGCCGACCCGGCTCGCCTGCAAGGAAGGGCTCTCGCTCACCAACGGAACGCACTCGGTCACCGCGATCGCCGTCCTGGCCGCCCATGACGCCGGCGTCGCGGCGACCACCGCCGACGTCGCCGCGAGCCTGTCGGTGCAGGCGCTCAAGGGCACCCTCCGCGCCTACGACGCCCGGATACAGGAGCGCAAGCGCCATCCCGAGCAGGCCGCGGTCGCCGAGAACCTGCGGCGGCTGACCGAGTCCAGCGCCCTCAGCGCCGAGTTCCTCGACCACCGGCTCCAGGACAGCCTCTCCCTGCGCGCCGTTCCGCAGATGCACGGTGGTGCGAAGCGGGCGCTCGCGCAGGCCCGGGAGGTCATCGTCGAGGAGCTGCACTCCGTGGGCGACAACCCGGTCATCCACCCCGAGGGCGAGGACGGGGTGGCGCTGAGCGGGGCGAACTGCGACAGCACGTTCGTCGGCATCCAGGCCGACTCCATGGTGAACGCGATGACGGTGCTGGCCAAGGTGTCCGAGCGCCGCACCGACCGCATGGTCAACAGCAACTTCAGCGAGCTGCCCGCCTTCCTGGTCCGCCGGCCGGGACTCGACAGCGGCTACATGATCGCGCAGTACACGGCCGCCGCCCTGACCATGGAGATGCGCGGCATGGCGGTGCCCTCGTCCGCGGACAACGTCACCACCTCGGCCAATCAGGAGGACGTGGTCAGCAACGCCTACCTGGCGGCGCTGAAGGCCTACCGCGCGGCGCGCAAGCTCGGCTACGTCGTGGCGATCGAGCTGATGTGCGCCGTACAGGCACTGGACCTGCTCGCGCCGCGCTCGCCCTCGCCGGCCGCGCAGGCGCTGCGGGCCAGGATCCGGGAGACCGTCCCGACCGTGAACGAGGACCGGGTCTTCCACACCGATGTGGAGCACATCGCCGAGCTCGTGCGCAGCGGAGAGGCACTACGGACCGTCGAGGACGTGACCGGCCCGCTGTCCCGCTGAGACCGGCCCGCGCTCAGGTGCGGCCCAGGGAGAGCAGGCGCAGCTCGCGGCTGCGCTGCACCGCCGCGGACCGGTCGGTGGCGCCGAGCTTGGCGTAGATCCGACGGATGTGGGTGCTGACCGTGTTCACCGAGACCGACAGTTCGGTGGCGATCTCCGGTCGGGACAGGTTCGTCGGCAGGTAGCGCAGCACGCGCAACTCGCTGGGGCTGAGCGCCGGGGCCGGTTCCCGGGCTGCCCGGTCGGCTCTGGTCCGGGCGCTCCCGTGGACGGCGTCGAGGACATCGGTGACCATCGCCGCGTGCGACGTTCCCTGCGGTGGCAGGGTCTTCAGCAGCTCCCACGCGCCGGTCATCACGAAGGGCAGGATCAGCCGGTCCGGCTCGGCAAGGTGCAACGCCCGGTCGACGGCCGCGTGCGTCGCGTGCTCCTCGCCGAGGTCACGGCAGGCGAGCGCATCCAAGAGCTGGGCCTCCACCCGCGTGAGGTAGGAGTTGACGTGCGCGGTGCCGTCGAGAACGGCGCGCAGTTCACGCCGGGCCGACGCCGGGTCCTGCTCGGCCAGCCGGATCACCGCGGCCGTGTTACGGATCTCGCCGACGGCTGCCTGCCGCTCGTCGACGGTCTCAAGTGCCGCCTGTGCCTGGTCCACCAGCCCGAGCCGGGCCCGGGTGGCGATCTCCCAGGCGATCACCCGGGTGGTCAGCGCGTGCTCACCCACCATGCGTGCCTGCAGCTGCCGGGCGGCGGTGAACTCCTCCAGCGCCCGGTGATGAGAGCCCTGTGCTGCCGAGAGAATCGCGGCGGTAAGGCTGACCAGCAGCCGCATGGCCGGTTCACTCGTGGCGTCACAGGTGTGCTGGGCGCGCTTCAGCCAGTGCGCGGCGTGCTCGAACTCCCCCGTCCAGACAAGCGCGTTGGCGAGCGTCGCCTGCGCCGGGGCGATCACCGGATCGTCACTCCAGCCGTGCCGTTCAGCGAGTGCCAACGCTTCCTCACAGCGCTGCCGGGCCAGCGAGAAGGAGTGGTTCGTGGAGGCGAACCCCAGGTGGCCGAGGCAGGAGACCTCCAGATAGGGGCGGCCGATGCGGCGGGCGAGCGTGGCGCCTTCCTCGAGATGCCGCATGCTGTCGGCCAGTCGCAGCGACCAGGCCTCGGTGACGCCGAGATTCAGCAGGGCGTCGGTCCGCAGGTCCGCGCTGAGCGTGACATCGGTGACCGACTGTCCGCCGGCAGGTGTGAGAAGCGTGCCCACCTGGTCGAACACCCCGTCGAAGTGCCCGCGCAGCCGCGCCAGGCGCAGGCCCAGCGAGCCGACGGCCATCCGCAGGCGGCGTCGGCGGTCGGGCGCAGTGGTGGCGGCGTGGGACCCGGCCGCCTTGAGATGCGCAGCCGCCTGGTCGAGGCGGAGCTGGTCCAGCGCGGCGATGGCGTGCACCAGGGCCAGCTCCGCGGAGTCCGTGCCGTTCTGAGCGGGGAAGGCACCCAGCAGTGCCGCCAACGTCCCGGCCTGTCCGTCGAGGGTGAGGCTGATGGCGTGGTCGGTGAGCAGACGCGCCGCTTCGGTCCAGTCGCCGGCGGCCTGCAGATGGCCGACGGCACCGGCGGCGTGCCCGTGCTCGCCGAGCCAGTGTGCGGCGAGCCGGTGCAGTCCCGGGATGTCCCCGGGGAACGTGCGACGCAGTTCCAGCTTCAGCTGGTCACCGAACATGCGGTGGTAGCGGAACCAGGTACGGCCGGGATCGAGCGACACGGTGAACGCGTTGGCGTCCTCCAGGCCCAGCAGGATGCCCTCCGACCCCGTGGTGCCGGTGAGCAGGTCGGCCAGCTCGCCGTTCACCCGGTCCAGTACGGAGGTGCGCAGCAGCAGGCTCTGGACCTCCGGGGGCTGCCTCTCCAGCAGTTCGGCCATCAGGTACTCGGCGACCGTACGGTCGCTTCCGGAGAACTCGGCGACGAACCGTTCGGGGTCGGGGTGTTCGGAGAGAGACAGCACGGCGAGTCGTAACCCGGCCGCCCACCCCTCGGTCCGCTGGTGCAGCGTGGTCACGGTTCCCCCGGGCAGCGCGATCCCGGCGACGGCCAGGAGACCGCGGGTCTCTTCCTCGGTGAAGCGCAGGTCCGCGGCCCGGATCTCGGCCAGTTCCCCTTCCAGCCGGAGCTGGTGCAGGCGAAGCGGCGGCGCGTGCCGGGTCGCCACGACCGCGTGGACACCCCGGGGCAGACCCGTGAGCAGCGAAGTCAGCTGTTCAGCGGCTTCGGGTGAGCTCAGCTCGTGCAGGTCGTCGACGACCAGCACCAAAGGACCGGTGGCTCTCGCGAACTCGGACAGCACCTTGTCCACCGTGGCGCCGCTGAGGCCCAGCGTCGTCGGCAGCGGTTCCCCGCCGCCGTCGGTGTGGGACGCGGTCCGCACCGCACTCAACACCGCGCCCCAGAACAGCTGTGCGTCCCGCAGACCGGGCCGTACGGACACGAAGGCGATACGGCGATCCTGACCCCTCCGGTCCGTCCACGCCCGCAGCAGGGAGGTCTTCCCGCTGCCGGCCGGCGCCGAGATGACCGTGACCTGCTTCTGGATCGCTCGGTCCAGTGCGGAGACCAGGTCGTGACGGTGGATCAGTCCCCTGGAGCCCGGATCCGGTATCGCCCGTACGTCGATCGTCATATCCGGGTGTATACCGCGCTGCACCCAAGACGTGCAGCGCGGAGTCGTTCCAGTTGTCTCATGGTGCGCGGGTTTGCTTCCTGGGGTGAGAGGAGCAGGTGGTCGAAGCCGAACACGCCCCGGCCGAGGTCCACGGGGAACGCCATGGGCGGCGCAGAGGGGATCAGCCGGCGTAGACGCGCTGGTAGATGTGTTCGGCCAGCATGATGACGGTGACGTTGGTGGTGGCGGAGGGGACCTCGGGAATGATCGACGCGTCGGCGACCCGGAGCCCGCTGACGCCCTTGACGGCGCCGACGGAATCGACGACGGCCCACGGGTCACCCGAGCCGCCCATCGGCACCGTGGACGTGGGGTGACCGTAGATGGCGGGATTCGCGGCGATGTTCTGCGCCAGGGCGGCGTCGTCGGTCACCGCGTCACCGGGGGCCATCTCCGCCGCGACGAACCGTGCGAAGGCCGGGTTGCGGGCGATGGCGCGCCCGAGCTTGACGCCTTCGAGCATGCGGCGGGCGTCGCGCGGAGTGCCGAGGAAGTTGGCGTCGATGAGAGGAGCGGTCTCGGGATCCCGGCCGGCCAGCTTCAGCGTTCCCGTCGACTCGGGCCGGACCAGCGCGGCCATCAGGACGATCGCCCCTCCGGTGGGGCTGAAGGAGCCGTCCATGAGGTGGGTGGCGGTGACGTGGAGGTCCAGTTCGTCGCCGGCGGCCTCGCTGGAGGCCGTCCAGAGCAGGGAGCCCACGGCGGGGGACATCTCCAGATGGTCAGGGGCCAGCGCGTAGGCGTTGTAGTAGCCCACCTGATCCTGAAGGCGCTGTCCGACGGGCAGATCGGCGACGACCGGGATGCCCAGGGCGGTGAGGTCGGCGGCCGGGCCGATGCCGGAGCGCAGCAGGATCGCCGGGCTGCCGTACGCGCCGCCGCAGAGGATCACTTCGCGGCCCCGGTACACCGTGCCGTCCGCGGCGAGGACACCGGAGGCGGTGGTGCCCTCGAACAGCACGCGGTCGACGGTGACATCGCCGCGGACGGTGAGGTTGGGGCGGCGCCGTACCTCGTCGGTGAGGTAGACCAGGCCCACGTTCTGCCGGACTCCGTCGACCACGTCGACCGGATAGCCGTCGGCGCCGTTCTGCTCGGCGCCGTTGAAGTCGTGCACGCGCTTGAAGCCGTGCGCGACGGCCGCCTCGACGAATCCCCGCAGGGACGGCGTCAGTTCGCTGTCCGAGCGCTGCCTGATCGGGAGCGGACCGGTCCGCCCGTGATAGGCGTCGTCACCGGCGGGGGTGTTCTCCAGCAGCTTGAACACCGGGAGTACGTCGTCGTAGGACCAGCCCTCCACGCCGTGCTCGCCCCACTTGGCGAAGTCGGCGGCGCGGGCCCGGAGCGCGACGCAGGCGTTCACGGCGGAGCTGCCCCCGAGGACCTTGCCCCGGGGAGTCGGAAGCGGCGGCGCCTGGTCCGTGCCGTGCGAGGTGTAGCCCCAGTCGTGATCCGGGTCCGCGATCCGGTTCGCGTCGAGCAGCGCGGGAGGGTAGGCGCCGGCTGCATAGACACGTCCGGCCTCCAGTAACAGGACCGTTCGTGCGGGGTCCTGGCTGAGGCGGGCGGCGAGGACCGCGCCGGCCGAACCTCCGCCGACGACGACCACGTCGGCCGTGGCGGACACCTCGGACATGGCGATCTCCTTCTCTGTGGGGGAGTTGGTGCCAGTTTGCGAGCGTGACGGTATGCAACGACCTCGACGTCATGGTGGCTACGGAAACGATCCGTTCCGACATTCGCCGTGAGGCAGGTGAGCGGACGTCACTGGATTCAGGTGATTCGCCGGTCCGCCCGACAAGTGGCGCGATCTCGTGCCGGCGAGCCGCACCAGGAGGAACGGTCTGCCCCGGTCCGGCGCGGCGTCCGCCTCGTCAGGGACCGGCCTGTTCACTCGCGGCGCTGTGCTTCCTCCCGCGTCGGCTGGGAGGGGACTCTCGTCGTGAGCGGTGCGACAGGGCGGGCGGTGCTGCGGGCTGCCTCTTCGAAGCGGCTCGGAAACGGGTACTTCCGGTCCAGGAAGGTGCGGATCGCGGCCCGGGCGGCCGGTCGGGTCTCCGGGGGCGTGTCCACGTCGTTGAGGCAGAAGAAGTCGATGTCCTCGCCGGCCGTGAGACGGGCCAGGCGGCGGCGCATGTCCGGTGTGCCCAGCTGGACGTAGCGGAAGCGGTAGTCGGCGGGGACGGCCCGGCCGGTCGCCATCGCCCAGTGGTGGTGGAGCGTGGACGCGGGGGCCACGTCGGAGGTGGAACGGAAGCGCGAGTAGGCGGTCCGTTCGAGTTCCTCGATTCCGAGGCCCTCCATCTCCCGCATGACCGACAGCAGTTGGGGATGCGGGGTGTGCAGCGACTTGTGCGTGATGTGTCTGCCGTGGAAGCGCCTGATCACCTCGCGGGCGTTCTTGCCGGCGGAGTTCGGGGCCGGTTCGAGCGGGTGCGGGGCGCCGACTCCGAGTTTCAGGGGGGACAGCGGGATACGGGCGATGCCGTTGCCGTGGAAGAAGTGCTCGGGTCCTACCGGGCGGTTGATGAAGACGTCGTCGTTGAAGTAGAGGTAGTGCTCCGACAGGCCCGGGATGTGGTGCAGGCCGCTTTCGATGGCGTGGGAGTTGAAGACGGGAAGCGCCTCGGACGGGAGGATGTCCCGGTGGTCGATCACCGTCAGACCCTCCGCGTCCGGGTCCAGCCAGGCCGGGACCTGGGAGTCGGTCACGAGGTAGACGCGCCGGACGAACCCGGCGTACATCTCCAGTGAGCGCAGTGCGTACTTCAGTTCGTCATGGCTGGTGTAGCGGGACGCGCCGGTCTCGCGCGGGGCGATGACGTTGTCGGAGAGCTCCTGATGGGCGCTGCGCTTCGCGGCCATCGCCGGGTCGTCCCCGTCGACCCAGGTGTACACGGCGTCGACGGGGAACAGCACCTCGTCGATGCCCGGCTCGGCGAACGGGGCGAACGTCGGGACGGTGCGGCGGCGACCCGCCGCCGGTTGCCGCGCGGCCACCGGCAGCACCTCCGCCACGGGGTTGCGGCGCGGGGCGACGAGCGCCGGGCCGAAGACGTCCGGCAGCCGGCTGCCGGGCACGGTGAGCCAGGCGGGATCGGCGCCCGCGGCCGTCCCCGGGGTGATGCCCGCAGCCGTGTCCGGGACGGTACCGAGATCCCGGCCGTGCCGCCAGAACTCGATGTCGCACCCCGTTTCGAGGCCGCTGAGCACCTGCCCTCCCGGGCCGAGGCGCACCACACCGGTGCGGAGCACCGCGGCCCGCCTCAGGGCCCGCGGCAGCCTGCCGTCGGCCCACAGCACCGCGGTCGTCACGGCGCCGTCCGGTCCGACGGCACCGACGTACCCGGCGGTGCCCGCGAAGCGCTGGGCGGCCCGGGCGAGGACCGCGCCGCGGTACGACTCCTCGACGCCCACGACCTGCCGCGGCGCGCCGTGCCCGTGGTCGGAGGGGACCAGGAAGTACGGGACACGCAGCCCTTCCAGGAGCGTGCAGACGCGTTCGAGATCGGCTTCGACGGCGTCCGCGGCGGTGTACGCGGCGACCGTACGGCCGTACAGCCGCGTCGGTCCGAGGGTGGTCCCCCGCGTTCCGGGGACGGCGGCCCGCAGGCGCCGTCGGGCCCGGGTCGCGCGCAGTGCCCAGAGCCCGGCCGACACCCAGGTCCACAGGCTCACCAGAAGGCTCCCGGCGGCGCGCAGACCCGTGGGCGCCGTGAGACGGTGACGGATGTCCATGCCCCCCGGCCCCCGTCAGTCCTGCTTCTCGAAGGGGCTCGCGAAGGGGAAGTAGTCCTCCAGGAACTCGTTCATCCGGACGCCGACCCGCTCCCGTTCCTCGGGCGGCACGTCGACGTCGTTGAGGCAGAAGAAGTCGAAGCGCCGGTTGCGGCGCAGCTCGGCCAGGCGGGCCTCCGCGTCCGGGCGGCTGATGTTGACGTACCGGAAGCCGAACCGGCCCGGCACGCCGTGGCCGGTCATCAGCGCGTACTGGTAGAGCAGCGGGGCCGTCACGGCGATGTCCTGCGGCGAACGGAAGCGGGACGCCGTGGTGCGGCGGATGTCCTCCGGGAAGAGCTCCTCCAGGGCCCGCAGCGTCTCCCGCCGCTGCGGCAGCGGGGTGTGCATGAAGTTGTTCGTCGTCATCCGCCCGAACCTCTCCAGCAGCAGCCGGCGGACGTTCTTGCTCGCGGAGTTGGTGGCCGTCTCCTCGGCGTGCGGCTTGCCGACGCCGATCTTGAGCGGGGACACCGGGATCTTCATCAGACCGCTGCCGTGGAAGAAGTGCTCCGCGGTGACCCGGCGGCCGACGAACACGTCGTCGTTGAAGTAGAGGTAGTGCTCCGACAGGCCCGGGATGTGGTGCAGCCGGGTCTCGATCGCGTGCGAGTTGAACACCGGCAGGACGTCCGCCGGGAAGATGTCCCGGTGGTCGACGACCGTGATCCCCGGGGCGGTGTCGTCGAGCCAGTGCGGCTTCTGGCCGTCGGTCACGACGTAGATGTGGCGGACGAAGTCGGCGTACATGGCGAGCGAGCGCAGGGAGTACTTCAGCTCGTCGTGGCTGGTGTAGCGGGAGGCGTTGGTCTCCTTGTCCAGGATCTCGGCGGTGCCGCGCTCCTGGTACCGGGCGCGCTTGGCCCGCATCTCGGGCTCCTCGCCGTCCACCCAGGTGTATACGACGTCGACGGGGAAGGTCACGTCGTGCACGGTCGGCCGGGTGAGCGCGGCGAAGCTCGGCAGTTCCCGGTCGCCGATCCGCACCAGGGCCGGCTTCTGCTCGGACGCCGGCAGTACGTCCGTGACGCCGTTGTTCCGCGGTGCGACGAGGGACTCCGCGAAGATGTCCTCGGACGCCTGCGGCTGGACCGCGGCCAGGCGCCGGGGGCCCTTGTCGGAGGCGAGGAGTGCTGCCCCGTCCTCCCAGAACTCGACGTCGCAGGCGAGCTCCGGGCCGGCGAGCAGCTGGCCCGCCGGGCCCAGGTGGTTCTCCCCGACGCGCAGGACCGGGGCCGTACGCAGCGGGGCCGGCAGGACACCGTCCATGAACAGGGCGGGGTGCTTGAGCTTTCCGCCGGGCAGCGGTCTGCCGATGAACACCGCCTTCCCCGCGTTCCGCGCCTCGAGGGCGGTGAGGAGACGCTCCCGGTCGAGGGCGTTCACGCCGATGGTGTGGCGGGTGCGCGAGGCCGGCACCAGGAAGTAGGGGATGCCTTCCTGCTCCAGCGCGGCGAGCACCAGGCCGAGGTTGGCGGCGGCCGCCTCGGCGGCGGTGAACCGGGTCACGACCCGTCCGTACAGCTGCTGGCCGCGCACCGCCACCGGGCGGAGCACCGGATCCGTGACCGCTGCCCTGCGGCGGCGCCGCAGGGTACGCAGCTGCCACACCTTCTCGGCGGCCTTCCGCTCGACTCGCGGTCGCACCCGCCGGGCAAAGGAACGCACGGTCACGTTCTGAGCTCCTCTACATCAACCCCTACACACCCTTGTGTTAACCAGACGGACACCTAAGACGGATGGTTGTAGAAATCTTCTCGGAGAATTAAGGAAAATCCGATCTTGCCCACAACCGACTCATGCAAGCATGTGCTATAGGTCGCCGGCTCCACCGCCGCCGGCACCTTCCGCTAGCCGGCCCGGCGCTCTCGCTCCCGCCCTCGCCTCCGCAGCAACAGCAGCCCGCCCGCCAGCGCGGTGATCCCCGTGGCCGCCGTCCATCCGACGACGTCACCGGACCCGGTGGCGGCGAGGTCGTCGCCCTTGCCCATCACCGACGGGGAGGACGACGCCGACGCCGAGGCCGGAGCGGACGCGGACGCGGATGCGGAAGCCGATGCCGATGCCGGTGCCGTCGGACTCGGGGAAGACGTCGCACCCCCTGCCGCCTCCGTCCGGTCCCGCGTGAACGTCAGCGTCCCGAAGCCCAGTTGGTCGTACCCCCCGCTGTTCGGCCCGTAGTCCCCGCCACCGCCCTCCGGCGCGGCCTTCGCCGCGATCCGGGTGACGTACGTCGCCGGCAGGCCCCGCCGCTTGGTGTAGTGGTTGGCGATCATCGCCCAGACGGGCCGCGTCATCGACGGATCGACGCCCGCCGCTGCCGTCACCGTCTCGCTCCCCGACCACCCCCCGATCGCACCCTTGCGCCGCGTGCTCGCGGTGAACGGCACCTGCCCGCCCATGCTCCACTTGGCGACGTACTGCGCCCCCTTGAGGAACCGGCTGTCGTCGTACCCGTACAGGTCGATCCCCTGGTTCCAGGCCATCTCGCAGAACGTGCCCATGAGCCCGACCCCGAGCAGCGCGTGCCCCTGGTCGCGCCCCGCCTCCAGCCACTCGCCCAGCCCGCCGTCCGCCTCCTCGTCGTACACGACGGGAATGGCGTTCCTGATCGCCCCGAGCCCGTCGCCGTGCTTGAAGTAGTCGACCGCGCGGGCGACCTGGGCGCGGTCGTCGCAGAAGATGCCGGTGGCGAGGACGCAGGCCATGGCGGCGAGGTCCCAGTTGGTCCAGTAGTTGGAGACGACGGCGCCGTTGTGCCGGACGAGGAAGTCGTCGCTGACCGCGCCGAAGCGCTTGCTCAGCATCTCCTGGAAGCGGGCGAGCTCGAAGTCCCCGTGGTCGCGGACGAGTTCGGCGGCGTTCGCGAACTGGTAGCCGTACAGCCCGGCGGCCAGGAACCGGTCGGCGGACCCGTTGACCGCGGTGAGGGTGGACGACCAGGCGTTGAGGACGGCGACGGCGGTGTCGGCGTACTCGCTCTCGCCGGTGACGTGGTAGCGCAGGGCGTTCTGGTAGGCGGCGTGGACGTCGTTGTAGAGGAGCGCGTAGTTCTCCGGGGTGCCCGAGCCCCGGTACACGACGGCCTGCGGCCGCGCCTGCCAGCCGCTCTGCGCGTGCCGGTTGGCGGTGAGCCGGGCGAACCCGGCCGTGTAGGGGGCGGCGCCCGCCTTCACCTTGGCGGCCATGCGGTCGAGATCGGTACGGGTGTGCAGCAGGCCGGGATGGGCGAAGGCCCCGGCGGCGGAGGCGGGGCGGCCCGCCGCGGCGATCCCCGCGGCGGCCCCCACCGTCACTCCCGAGGCCTTCAGCAGACTCCGGCGGCTGATCTGTCGAGTCGTGTGCATGCCCTGGGAGACGAACCGGCACGGCCCCGATAACAGAAACCCGGAGCCGGTCGCTCAGGCACCGGTCGTGGACCCCGGCCGCACGATCATCAGGACCGTCACGGCGGCCCACAGCAGGTTGAACACACCGGTGAACATGGCGAGTTGGGCCGTCGCCTGCCGCGTGACAGCTTTCGCGCCGCCTGCCACGCCGCCCGCCGTGCCGCCCGCCACGCCGCCCGACGCGCCGTCCTCCGCGGTGCCCTTTGTGGTGCCCTCCACCAGTGCGCTCTGGCGGGGCAGCACCAGCGCGGCGAGGACGACGGCCGCGAGGGCGGTGAGCGCGATCGACGTGATCAGCCAGGCGCTGCCCAGCACATGCATGTTGCTCGCGGTGGCGAACCCGAACACGGGGACGGCGACGCCGACGACGGCGTACACCCGGCAGATCCGGTACAGCAGCTGGAGGGTCTCGGCGGCCCGGACGTCGTCCGGTGCCTCGATGGCGCGCCGGGCGGCCGGCGGGAACATGCTGGCGGCGACGGCGACGGGACCGATCGCGACGATCGCCGCGAGGACATGGACAGCGAGGAGGAACTTGGTCACGGCCTCGACCGTAGGCGGCCGCGGGATCTTGCAGAAGCGGCGATACTGCCACCACTCGACGGATTCTCGCCAGGACTGGGTCCCACGGCCACTGGATGTCCGCCCCCGGTTGGCGGTAACCCGTCGAACCGGTACGTTCTTGCCATGCACACCGTCGCCGTACTGGTCCTGGACCAGGTCATCCCGTCCGACTTCACCGTGCCGATCGACACCTTCGGCTGGGCCCGGCTGCCCGACGGCCGGGACGCCTACCGGGTGCGGGTGTGCGGGCCGGCGGACGAGGTGACGGCGGCGGGCGGCGCGTTCACCGTCAGGGCGCCGTACGGGCTGGACGCGCTGGCCGAAGCGGACACGATCATCGTGCCGGGCGTCGCGGATCCCGCCTGCGTCCTGCCGGCCGAGGTCGCCGAGGCCCTGCGCGCGGCGGCGGCGAACGGCACGCGGATCGCGTCGGTCTGCGTCGGGGCGTTCGTCCTCGCGGCCACCGGCCTGCTGGACGGCCTGCGCGCCACCACGCACTGGGTCGCGGCCGACACCCTGGCCGCGCTGCACCCGGGCATCGACGTCGACCCGAACGTCCTGTACGTCGACAACGGCCAGTTCCTGACCTCGGCGGGCGCGGCGGCGGCCATGGACATGTGCCTGCACCTGATCCGCAGGGACTACGGCTCGGCGGTCGCCGCCCACGCGGCCCGGATGTCGGTCATGCCGCTGGAGCGGGAGGGCGGCCAGGCCCAGTTCATCGTCCACGACCAGCCGCCGGCCCCGGCCGGTGCCACCCTGGAGCCGCTTCTGGCCTGGCTGGAGGACAACTGCGACCGGGACCTCACGCTGGAGGAGGTGGCGGCGCGGGCCGGCATGAGCACCCGTACCCTCAACCGCCGCTTCCGCGACCAGACCGGCACGACCCCGCTGCAGTGGCTGCACCGGGCGCGGGTGCGCAGGGCGCAGCACCTGCTGGAGACCACCGCGCACCCCGTCGAACGCATCGCGACCCAGTCGGGCTTCGGCTCCCCGACGGCCTTCCGGGAACGCTTCCGCAGGGTGGTCGGCACGAGCCCACAGGCATACCGCCGGGCGTTCCGCAGCGCGGATGCTTCCTGAGCGCGCGGTCCCGTAAATGATCTACGCCAGGTCGGTTGACCAGCTTGGTTTCCGTCGGCCGGCAAGGCCGAGGTTGTGGAGTCGGGCGATGCCGGGCATGGCGTGGTGGACGCCGTCGTCTTCGAGGCGGCAGTCGCGAAGGATCTTCCCGGTCTTCATGCGGGCGAAGTGCGCCGGCACCTGGGCGGTGGCACGGCCCGGACCCGGTCGGTCGTCGCGGAGCGCCCTACGCACCGACCCCGACACCGCTACCGATGCCGTCCCGGGCGAGGCGGGTCACGTTACGTCGCGATGACCGATGCCCTCCTGGATCGGGGTGCCTAATGTCATCTCGTCCCTGGTGGCAACGGATCGGAATCGGACCCGTATGCGTCTGCTCACGTACCTCGTCGGCTGCAGTGTCGACGGCTTCACCGCCGGTCCTGACGGACAGTGCGACCCCTTCGGCTTCGACGGCGATCTCAAGGCCGCCGTTCTGGCCGAGTACCCCGAGACCGTCCCGGACCATGTCCGAAGGCCGCTGGGCGTCGTCGGCACGGCGAACAGATTGTTCGACACGGTCGTCATGGGGCGCGGCGTCTACGAGTCCGCTCGGGCGGCCGGTGCCGGCAGCCCGTATCCCTGGCTGCGGCAGTACGTGGTCTCCTCGTCCCTGAAACGGCCCGCGTCAGGCGTCGATGTCGTCGCGGGGGACCCGGCGGAGTTCGTCCGCGGGCTGAAGCGGCGGCCGGGCATGGGCATCTGGCTGTGCGGCGGCCCGGTGCTGGCCGGGCGCTTGCTGCGCGAGGTCGACATGCTCGTGGTCCACCGCCACCCGGTGGTGTTGGGGGCCGGCGTTCCGCTGTTCCACGCGGCATTCGACCCTGCCGCCTTCACGCTGACCGGCTTCCGGGTCTTCGCCACCGGCGCGACTGTCACCACGTACACCAAGCAGTAGGAGCACCCATGTTGTTTCGCCCCACGACCGAGGCCGATCAAGAGCGTGTCGCAGCAGTCGTCGTGGATGAACCGGTGGGCTGGATCGACGCCGACCGCTACCTGGACGAGTTGAAGCAGGGGATGTACCGGCCGGAGTGGACCTGGATCGCCGAGGACGACGGGCGGATCGTGGGCCGTTCCTTGTGGTGGGGGCAGCAGGACAGCGCTCACCCCGTCGCCCTGGACTGTCTGCATGCCGACCCGACGCTCCCCGACCGCGCGGAGGTGGCGGCCGGGCTGCTGACCGCCGCGCTGCGGGCGTTCGCCGGCGCCGGTGCGCCCAGAACTCCGCTGTACAACCTGACGCTGCCCGTCGGCTGGCGGGACACCCCGGGCGCGGTGGCCGCCGTGGAGTGGCGGCGCCGGGCCGCCGTGGCAGCAGGCCTCACGCACGAGGTGGAACGGCTGCGCCTGCAATGGACGGCCGACGTCGGTCTCCCCGCGTCCAGAGACCGGCTGACGTTCGCCCCCGCTTCGGACGAGGAGTTCCTCCGGCTGTTCCGTCGGATCGCCGTCGGCAGCCTGGACGACGAGACCCGCAGGAACATCGCCGTCAAGGGCGCCGAAGCCACAGCCAGGGACGAGATGGACTTCTATCTCGGCTGCCCCGGTCGGCGCGAGTGGTGGCGCGTGGCCCACACCCCGGACGGGCAGGTCGCGGGCCTCGCCCTCCCCTCCGCGACACCGTATGCCCGCAACGTGGGCTATCTGGGAGTCGTCCCCGAGTTCCGCGGCCATGGGTACGTGGACGACCTCCTCACCGAGATCACCCTCATCCACGCGGAGTCCGGTGCCGAACTGATCACAGCCACCACGGACACCGGCAACGCCCCCATGGCCGCGGCCTTCGCCCGCGCCGGCTACCGGACTTCGGAGATCCGCATGCTGTATTCGGCGCCGGTGGCCGTATGAAGAGAGGAGAGCCGGTCTGATGCCGGTTTTCATCGAGGAGTTCACCTTGACCGGGAGCGGCAGCGGTCCCTACGCGCTCACCACGGGCCCGGACGGGGCGCTGTGGTTCACGCTGGTTCACAGCGGGGGTATCGGGCGTCTCGTGCCCGGTGGGGTACTCACACACCATCAACTCGATCCGGACTGCGGGCCGACGATCATCGCTGTCGGGCCGGACGACGCCTTGTGGTTCACCGAGCACCGGGCGCACCGCATCGGCCGGATCGCCCTCGACGGCAAGGTCGAGGAATTCACCGTGCCGACCGCGGAGTGCGGTCCGTTCGGAATCGCCGCCGGGCCGGACGGAGCGCTGTGGTTCACCGAGACCGCCGCCGACCGGATCGGCAGGATCACCACCGACGGCCGGGTGACCGAGTTCCCGCTGCCGGCCACCGGGACCTACCCCTCCGCGATCACCGCGGGCGCCGACGACGGGATGTGGTTCACCCTGAACCAGGCCGACGCGATCGGGCGGATCGGCATGGACGGAGCCGTCACTCTGCACCCGTTGCCGACCAGGTCCGCCGCCCCGGTGGGCATCGCGGCCGGGCCCGACGGAGCGGTCTGGTTCGTCGAGATCGGTGCAGGGCAGATCGGGCGGGTCACTCCCGACGGCGGGATCACCGAGTTCCCGCTGCCCGACCGCACGTCCCGGCCGCATGCCATCACCCCCGGCAGCGACGGCACGTTGTGGTTCACCGAGTGGGCCGGCAACCGGGTGGGCTCCCTCACCCCCGACGGCACCGTCACCGTGCACGACCTGCCGACCCCGGGCTCGGAGCCGCACGGGATCGCCCTGGGCCCGGACGGAGCTCTGTGGGCAGCGCTGGAAATCGGCGCACTCGCCCGTGTCGGCGTCCCTGTCCGCACGCAACGAAGCAACGAACGACGAAGCAACGAACGACGAAGCAACGAAAGGGAACGCTCATGAAGTACGCACTCGTGATCTTCGAGACCGATGAGTCGCGCCACCGGATCCGGACCGACCGGGCCGCTCACCGAGCGGCGTACGAGACCTGGATCGGCAAGGTCGCGGCGGCAGGCAAACTGATCGGTGGCGATGCCCTGGACACCGAGTCGGCCTCCGCGGCGACCGTGCGCAAGACCACCGAAGCAGCGCCCGCCACGGTGACCGACGGGCCCGCGCACCCCGGCGAGGAGACCCTGGGCGGCTGGTTCGTCGTCGACGTGGCCGACCGTGAGGAAGCCGTGGAACTCGCCAAGGGGCTCGGCACCTTGGAGACCATCGAGATCCGGCCGGTGCTCGAAGGCGCCTGAGGACGGCCCGTTGCGGCATCACCCCTCCCCGGACGTACAGTGTCGATCATGATGCTCGGTTGCCGGCGGGGGGCGGACGGTGCAGGGGCGCACAGAAGAACGACGCCACATCGAGCGGATGCTCGCCAACTCTCGGCGCGGAGCGAGCAGTTCACTGCTGCTGCACGGCGAGGCCGGCATCGGCAAGACCACTCTCCTTGAGCATGCGGCCGCCCACGCGGACGGCATGCGCGTGCTGCGGGTCGAGGGCATCGAATCGGAGATGGAGCTCGCTTTCGGAGGGCTCCATCAGCTCCTCCTGCCGGTGCTCGATCTGCTCGACCGGCTGCCGGGACCGCAGGCCGGGGCTCTGCGCGCCGTCTTCGGCCTGAGCGACGAGCCTGTACGGGACCGTCTCACCCTGGGGCTCGCCGCACTGTCCCTGCTGTCCGAGGCGGCCACGGACGACCCCCTGCTGTGCCTGGTCGACGACCTGCAATGGCTCGACCGGCCGTCCGGGGACGCGCTGACCTTCGCCGCCCGGCGGCTGCGGGACGAAGGCATCGTCATGCTCTTCGCCACTCGCGGCACCTCGCCGGAGAGCGGATCGAGGGCGCTGCCGCGCGTACACGTCACCGGTATCGACCGGCGGTCGGCCGTGGCGCTGCTGCCCGGCCTCGCTCCCCCGGTCGCCGAGCACATCCTCGACCAGGCGCAGGGAAACCCGCTGGCGCTGCGGGAGTTGGCCGCCGCGCTGACCCCGGCGCAGCGCGCCGGACAGCTGGGGCCGCTGGCGCCGGCCGAGGCGCGGCCCGAGCTGCCCCATCAGCTCCAGGACACGTTCGCACAGCAGATCCGCCGCCTTCCCGACGCGACCCAGCGCACGCTCACGGTGGCCGCGGCCGACGACACCGGGGACCTGCCCACCGTGCTGGCAGCCGCGGGCCGGCTCGACGGGGAGGTCACGGATCTGGAGCCCGCCGAGCGTGCCGGACTGGTCTTCGTCTCCGCCCAGAAACTGCGTTTCCGGCACCCCCTCATCCGGTTCGCCGCCTACCAACAGGCCCCGCTGGCCTGGCGGATCGCGGCGCACCGGGCGTTGGCGGCGGGCCTGGACGGCGCCCAGCACGCGCACCGGCGCGCCTGGCACCTGGCCGCCGCGACGACCGGCCCGGACGAAGAGGTCGCCGCGGAGCTGGAACGGGTCGCCGAGTGGGCCGGAAGCAGGCAGGCCATGGCGTCCGCGTCCGCGGCGTACGAGCGGGCCGCCCGCCTGACCGCCGATCCGCGCCGGCACGCCCGCCGCCTGATCACCGCCGCGCAGAAGGCGAGCGAGGCCGGCCAGGACGAACGGTGCCGCGCTCTCGCCGACCAGGTGACACTGCCCTTGCGGGACCCGGGGATGGCGGCGGACTTCGCCCGCGTACGCTCCGTGGTCGAGCTCGGCTACGGCAGCCCCCGCCGGGCCGCCCGCATCCTGGCCGACTGCGCGGACACGATCTCGGCCGACCGCCCCGACAAGCTCGCGCCGCTGCTGACCGACGCCCTCCACGCGGCCTTCTGCGCGGGCGACGCACCCCTCATGGTGGAGATCGGCGTCCGCACACCCCACCTGCCGATCCTGGCCGTGCCCGCCCACCTCCTGGCGGGCGACCTGCCCGGCGCGCGCCGGGCCCTGGACACGCTCGTACGGGCCGGACGCCTCGCCGACGTCGGGCTCATGGACCAGTTGGTGACCGCGATCCACTGCCACCTGATGGCCGATCACGCGACCGCGCACGAACTGGCCGCCGCGGCGGTCGCCCACTGCCGCGAGCAGGGCATCGGCGGATGGCTGCCCACCACGCTGCATCTGCGCGCCCAGGTGGAGCTGGCGCTCGGCCGGCTCGACGACGCGCACGCACACGCCACCGAAGCGCTCCGGCTGGCCGACGGCTACGACCTGGACCACCGAGCAGCCCATCTGCGCGCCCTGTCGGCGGTGCTGGCCGCCGTCCAGGGGGAGGAGGCGCAGACCCGGAAAATGGCCGAACAGGCACTGGAGTACACCCGCCCGCGCGAGGTCGGACGGGGCGCGGCGGAGGCGCTGTGGGCGCTGGGGCTGCTCGACCTCGGCCTCGGGCGGGCGCAGGACGCGCTGCACCATCTGGAGGCGGCCCGGCAGGCGGCGGGCCACCCCTTCCTGGCCCGGCACCTGTTGCCGGATCTGATCGAGGCGGCCGTGCGCGCCGGACATCCGGAAGGGGCGCGGGCACCCGCGGACCAGCTCATGACCTGGGCGGCCGACCTCGGACAGCTCCACTTCACGGCTCAAGCGCACCGCTGCGCGGCCCTGACCAGCCCGGACACTCAGGCCGAGCAGCACTATCTGGCCGCCTTGGACCTGCACACCGACGGCAACGACTTCGATCGGGCGCGCACCCAACTCCTCTACGGCGAATGGCTGCGCCGCTCGCGCCGCAAAATCGACGCCCGCGACCAGCTGCGCACCGCGCTGAAAATCTTCGATCAGCTGAACGCCCGGCCCTGGGCCCACCGCGCTCGCACGGAACTCCAGGCAGCCGGCGAAACCCACGACCCGTCCGACGCCACCGACTCCCCCCTGACCCGTCTGAGCGCCCAGGAGCGCGAAGTTGTCCGTCTCGCGGCCACCGGCGCCACCAACCGCGAAATCGCCACGCACCTGTTCCTGAGCCCACGCACCGTCGGCCACCACCTCTACCGCGCGTTCCCCAAGCTCGGCATCAGCTCCCGAACAGAACTCGCCGACCTGCTCACGCCCTGACGGGCGCAGAAGAACAGGCAGGTCAGGCGCCCTTCCCGACCACAGGCACAAGCCGGGCTGACCGGGACGCCAGCTGCGACCGAGAGAGATCCGCCCAGGGGGTACCCGCCTCGTACTGCTGGGCCTTGCGCAGTGCGGATGCTTCCTGGGCGTACCGCCGGGCCTTCCGCAGTGCGGCCGCTTCCCGGCGCGGATGCTCGCCGGCGCGGATGCCGCTCAGGCGCGCCGGTCGGTGACTCAGGCGCGCCGGTCGGCGACCGCCCAGGACGCCAGGGCCACCGCGCCCGCCACGCCGAAGACGGACGGCCAGGCGCCGACCTTCTTGGCCAGCGGATGCGACCCGGCGAACGCGGCGACGTACGCGACGGACAGCGCCCCGGCGGCCTTCCCGCCCGCCCGCTGCCGCCACTGCTGCGCGGCGGCGGCCCCGGCGACGGCCAGCACGGCCCCGCCCAGCGGCCGCTTCTTCGTCCACCGGGCCACGCCGTACCCTCCGACAAGCCCGCTCGCGGCGATCACCGAACTGGGAACCCTGGCCATGCCCGTCTCCTTCTGCCACCTTCTGGCTGGATTCCCCGAGGCTAACTCGGGGGCGGCGGCACGGACCGAACATGAGTCGACCCGTGTCAACCCTGCTCCTCCGCGGAGACGACCGCGGCCGTCATGACCTCCACTTGGGGCTGAGCGCGATGGCGCGCAGCTGCTTGATGGTCAGCGCCGGGGCGGAGCGGGTCGCGGCGGTCTGCTGGGAGCCGGAGTTGAAGGCGCTGATCACCACGCGGAAGCCGTCGGTGCGCATGGTGTCGACGGTCCACATGACGACCCCGTCGCCCCCCTTCTCCCCGGGCGCCTTCCGCTCGGCCACCTGCGTGCCGTCGGGGAGGGTCTCGGACCCGGCCCCGAACAGATCCCCCGCGACATCGGACATGTCCGGCTGCACGTTGATCTGGACGAGACTCCTGCCCTTGCCGTCGTCGACGACGAGGTAGGTGAACTGGTCGTCGTCATCCTGCGCGTGCGCCACCACCTTGAGCCCCTTGGGGATCAGCGAGGTGAGGGTCCCCCGGATCGCCTTGCCCCCGTCGCCGTCGTCCTGCCCCGTGGGCGGCTCCTGGGTCTGCCGGGGATCCTCCGGAATGGCGTCGACGACCCCACGCCAGTCCTCCGCGGCCGCGAGCGTCATCAACTGGGCGGCGGACAGCGGAGGCTGGTCCCGGCTGATCGGCGCGTCCTTCTCGGCGGCGGCGTTCCACTCGCTCACGGTGACGTGATGGCCGTCCGGGGTGACGAGGTTCGCGGTCCAGAGCTTGGTGTCCACCCGCCGGTCGGGATACTCGTACCCCTTGAGGACGGTGACGACGGAAGCGTCGGGCAGATGGCTGGTGACGCAACTGTCGTACGGGATGTAGACCTTGTCCGGGCACTGGACGGCCTGCCGGGCGTCGGACCCGCCGGGCAGCACCCGGTTCACGGAGACACTGATGGCCGCGGCGCCGTGCCCGTCGTCGTAGACGAGCTGCGCGTACGGCGCCACGAGCGGCGCGCCCTTGTCGATGCCCCGCCCCTGCGCCTTGCTGAACTTGCCCTTGGGCAGCAGCTTCTCCAGCGCGCGGATCATGTCGTCCGAGGTGACGGCGTGGGTGACGGGAGCGGTCGGGGACTGGGTGACGCGCGGGGTGGTGCTCACGGCGGCGAGCGGCCGTCCGGACGACGATCCGCCCCAGGGCACCAGCAGCGCACCGCCCACGCCGGCCAGCGCGACACCGGCGGCGCCGCCCAGCACGGTGGTCCGGCGTCGCAGCCGTAGCCGCCGCCCCCGCACCGTACCGGCGGCGGCGAGCGCGCCCCGGTCGGTGTCGAAGGTGTCACCGGCGTCGTGCAGGGCGGCGGAGAGCCGGGCTTCGAAAGGATCGCTGCTGCTGTTGCCGTCGCTGTGCTGCTGCTCCACGGGCATGACGAACCACCGTTTCCACAAGATCGAGGTCAGGAGCGGGCGTACTCGGCGAGGTCCTCGCCCAGCAGCTCCCGCAACCGTGCGAGGGCGCGCACGCACCGCGTACGGACGGCGGCCGAACTCATGTTGAGCGCGTCCGCGGTCTCGTGTATCGACCGGTCCTCCCAGTACCGCAGGACGACGACGGCCCGGTCCTTGGCGGGCAGCCGCGCGAGCGCGTCGAGAAGGGTCAGCCGCAGCGAGGGATCGGCGCCGGTGTCGGCGAGCTCGGGGAACGAGTCCCTGGCCCGCTCACTGCTGCTGAACCGGCGCCGGTGCGCGAGGAACGTCCGGGTGAGCACGGTCTGCGCGTACCCGGCGGGATTCCCGACCCGGGAGACCCGGCCCCACCGGAGGTAGATCCGCCCGAGAGCCTCCTGCACCAGGTCCTCCGCGAGATGCGTGTCCCCGGCCGTGAGCAGACACGCGGACCGGTACATGTGCCCGGCCCGCGCCGCGGCGAACCCGGCGAAGTCCTCCCCAGACCCCTGCCCCATCCGCAACCTCCCCCGTCCCCGGCGCTCTGCCGCTCCACCTCATTGATGCGGTGGGCCCGGGGAAATGTTTCAAAGAATTCTCAGGGGCGGCTCATTGCTCCCCGTTCCCCCCTTCTCGTCCCCCCTGCTTGTTCTTCGTCACCGGGCCAGCGCCTCCCGCACCGCGTCGACGAGCGCGGCCGCACGCGGGTCCTCCGCCCCTTCCACGATGCTGTTCATGACGTAACCGAAGCCGATGCCGTGCTCGGGGTCGGCGAAGGCCAGCGACCCGCCGCGCCCGGGATGCCCGAAGGCGCGGGGACCGGTCAGCGGGTTGGTCTCGACGGGCAGCATGTACCCGGACCCGAACCGGATCGGCAGCATGATGACCTTGTCCACCCCGGCGGCCTGCTCCGCGGTCGCGGAGGCGAGCGTCTCCGGCGTGAACAGCCGCACCCCGTCCACCTCCCCGATCAACGCGGCGTACATCCGCGCCAGCCCCCGCGCCGTGCCGATCCCGTTGGACGCGGGCAGCTCCGCGGCCTGCACCTCGGCCGAGTTGAAGTCGATCTCGGCGGGATCGGTGACGGCGAACGCCCTGTTGCTCAGCGAGTCCGGATCCTGCAACGCGGCGACCAACTCCCGCACCTCCGGCGGCACGAGGTCCAGCGGTACGGTGCTCAGATCGAACTCCGGCTTCGGATACACCATCCGGCTCACCCGGCCGCGCTCGGCCGCCGGCAGCCCGATGAAGAAGTCGAGCCCGAGCGGCCCGGCGACCTCCTCGGCGAAGAACCGCCCCGGCGTACGCCCGGACACCCGCCGTACGACCTCCCCGACCAGCCACCCGAAGGTCCGCCCGTGATACCCGTGCGCGGTCCCCGGCTCCCACTCGGGCCGCTGAACGGCGAGCGCGTCCACCATCGGCTGCCACCGCAACGCCGCCTCCAACGGCACCGGCGGTGCCACGGTCACCACCCCGGCCCGATGCGACAGCAACCACCGCACCGGGATCTCCGCCTTGCCGTTCACGGCGAACTCCGGCCAGTACTCGGCCACCGGCGCGTCCAGATCCAACTCCCCACGCTGGGCGAGCAGATGCGCGACGGTGGCGGTGGCCCCCTTGGTCGCGGAGTACACGAGCTGCAGGGTGTCCCGCTCCCAGGGCCGCCCCGTGTCGGGATCGGCGACCCCTCCCCACAGATCCACCACCGGCCGCCCGTCCCGGTACACGCACACGGCGGCCCCGACATCCCCCCGCCGCTCGAAACCGGCGGCGAACGCCTCCCGCACACCCTCGAACCCGGCCGCGACTTCCCCGTTGATTGTCGTCATGCCCTCATCCTGGCACCACGGCCGTGCAAGTCCATGCCTTATACAGCCAGGGGTGCCCAGGAGGCCGCAGCCCCTGGGCACCCCCTACCTTCTTCGGGATGCGGTCAGAGGACCGTCATCCGTCCGTGGCCGTGACGTCCGAGGCGTACACGAGGCCGACCCGGTGGTTGTACTGGATGGTGTACATCGCCTTGGCGCCGGTGACGACCCTGCCGCTGGACGGGAAGAAGTCGTCCGTGAGGGACGGCGCCACGGTGGCCACGTAGGCCTGACCGGCCGGCACGGAGTACATGCTCAGCGCGGCCTGCGTCGAGGGCGACAGGCCCGCGGGGTACTCGGCGGCGTCCGGGTAGCTGGAGCCGTACACCGCCACGGGGGAGGTGCCGGCCGCCGTGATCACCTTCACGCCGTGGGCCGGCGCGGTGTTGCAGCCGTGCGGGTTGTGGAACCACACCTTCGAGCCGCCGTACCAGACGGCGGTCCAGTCGCCGTCCTGCCCGGCGACCACGAACTGCTGTCCCGCCACCGCCGTGCTGCCCCAGTCGTTGATCCGGTCGGTGCCGGCCGCGCCCGGGTGCAGCGCCTGGTCCCCGAAGAGGGGAGCGGTGTCGCTCGGCCCGGTACGCAGGTAGACGAAGTCCGACGGCTGCTGCGTCTCGGTGCACGCGGTGGTGGCGCCGGTCGGGTCGTCGGAGGGGCAGATCTGGACGGTCTGCAGATTGTCGGCGAAACGGGGGGCGATGGTGACCACCGAGCCGACCGGGCCGACACCGTGCCGCCCGGTGTGCACACCGACCAGGCTCATGAAGTGGTTCCAGTCCCAGGACGGGCCCGGGTCCCAGTGCATGCCGGAGACGAGGGACGAGTTCGGCCCGGCGACGTTGTCGTGGCCGATGAGGTGCTCGCGGTCCAGCGGTATGCCGAAGCGGCCGGCGAGGTACTTCACCAGCTCGGCCGTGGCCTCGTACTGCGCCTCGGTGTACCAGGTGGCACCGTGCGCGGCGTAGCCCTCGTGCTCGATGCCGATCGAGTGCATGTTGGTGGAGTAGTTGCCCGCGTGGAAGGCGAGGTCCTTCGTGGGCACCATCTGCGTCACCGCGCCGTCGGAGGCCCGCATGACGTAGTGCGAGGCGGAGCCGCCCGGCCGCTGGAAGAGGCTGATGGCGGTGTCGTACGACGTCTCGGTGTCGTGGATGACGATGCTGTCGATCCGGATGCCGTTGGCGGGGCGGTCGGAGACCTGGCCGTTGGACGGCGACGCCGGCACGAAGGTGCAGGCGACGGTGGCCGGGCACTCGGTGCCGGTGTCCGCCGCGGACGTCAGATCCAGCGAGGCCAACTGGCCGGTCGCCGGGTCGACATCGCTGTCAGCCGACAGCTTCACGTGCTCGCCGTCGGCCGTGGTGCGGTGGGCACCCTTCCGCACGGTGGCGAAGACGCGGTCGGCGAAGGCCGCGGCGCCCTGCCGGTCGGTGGCCTGGCTGTAACGGGCGACGGCCGCATACCAGTTGCCCGGGTCCGTGGAGTCAGTGGAGTCAGTGGAGTCCGTGGAGCCCTTCGAGCCGGACCCGGTCACGGCCTTCTGGTAGGAGGCGAGCAGCGCCGCACCACCGCGGATGTTGGCCGCCGCATCGGTACGCAACTCCTCGGCCGGCAGACCGGTCAGCTTCGCGGCGGCCTGAAGGGAGTGCAGGGCAGGATCGCCGGCGAGCTTCGCCAACTCCCCACGTCCCGCCGCACCCGCGTCGCCGCCGGCCATCATCGCCGGCGTCACGTCCGTGAGATGCATCGGACCGAACCCGCCGTCGGTGCTGTGCTGCCCGGCATGTGTGTCCCAGGCAGACTCCTGGTATGCCACCGCCAGCAGCACCTGACGCGGCACGTGGTAGGCGTCGGCGGCGGCCGTGAAGTCCTGTTGCAGCGTGGTCGCCGCAACCGGGGTTCCACCGGCGGCCAGTGCCGGCACCGGCACGGCCGTCCCGCCCGCGACGGCGAGCGCGGCGACGGCGGTCAGCAGGGCCGGACGGCGGGACTTCGACGCGTCTTGGCGTCTGGGATTACTTGTGCTCATGAATAGGGTCCTCGAACCTCGGAGGATCAAGTGGCGGAATGGAGGATGCATGCGACGGGACATCGGTTCATCGACCGGGCCGGTATGCGCGCAACTCCGCGACCTACGCGGGGCTTCGTCCGTCGACGCCTGAGAGTGGATGATCCCTCCCGGCACGAACACGCGTCAACCTGGCTTGCGCAAAGCCGACTTGAGTGCAAGCGGGATCCGCACGCGACACCGGGCACCCGAACGGCGTCCCCGGGTGGTCCAGGTGCGTGCCACTTGTCTTCTTCCGCTCCCTGCGCGTCAATACGGCCGACACCTGACGCGACGTCAGGCGAAATCTCCGTAGGAGGAGTGAGCCATGAGACACACGAAGCGGAAGTTACGCGCCGCGGTGACCGCTGCCGCCTCCGCCGCGCTGCTGGCCGGCACGGTGGCACTGGCCCCGGGGCGGGTGCCGTGACACCCATGTGGGCCACGGCCCAGTACGACTGCGGAACCCTGGGGCGGACCACCGCCGATTTCACGGCCACCCAGAACGGCACGGACGCGACGATCACCGTCGAGTTGCCCGGGATCACCGCCCCCGTCACGATCCCGGCGTACACCATGACCACCACCCTGGTGCTCTACGACACCACCACCGGTGAGCCGACCACCTTCACCGGAACTCTCTCCAACCCGACCCTCTTCGCAGGCGACCCGCTCAACTCCGGCCCGCTCGAGGGCACGGTCGAACCCGGGCAGAGCCTGGACACCATCGGCGGCGTGTACGGCCTGAGTTTCGTGATGCTCGGCATCACGTTCACCTGCCGGGCGGCCACCCCGTTGTCCCCGGGCCCCTTCGTGTTCTGAACCGACTTCCCCACGGCCCGGCCGCCCGCCTCCGCACGAACCACACCAGACGCTTGCCGGTCGCGAGCCGCCCCGGGCCGATGCCGTTGACGGGTTCTCCTGGCCCCCCCCGGTTCTCAGGGCACCGAAGCCGCCTCCCGTCGTCCCCCTCGGACTCCTCTACGATCCCGACCGACGGCGTCGGCAGGGGAGGCGGACAGTGCAACCAGATCTCCGAGTGGGAGACATAGTCAGGGTCTCCTGCCCCGACACCCCCGCACGAGTCACCGGAAAGTCGAGTCATGACGTGTCGATCGAGTGGCCCTGGTGGTCGGCCGACCCGGACTGCGACTGGATCTACTGGAACGGACAGGTGTCCCTGGCCCACGACCCGACGTCGTACGACGGCCAGGACGGACTCGTCCGCACCACCCCGCCGGCCGACCACCTCACGCCCGGCGCCCCCTGCCACGTGGGCATTCCGCCCACCCTCGTACACGTGATCTCCGTCGACCGCTTCGACCCACCCCTGGAGACCGGCCGCCTGCCCCGCCCCCACCGCCTCGTCGTGGTCCTCCGCACCGGCCACTCCCACGACCCCGAACGGGAAGAGCAGGGCTTCGAGATCGACCCGGACGACGACATCCCGATCACCCTCGACCTGGTCTTCCGCCCCTACGCCTGCCTGACACCCGGCGACGAGGTGGCCGACGCGGCAGGCCGCGCGTGGCGCTTCGGCACCCCCTGGGACTGGTACCCCTTCGACGGCGCCGCCCCCGACGAGCCCCACTGGCCCCTCACCCTCCTGACCCGAGAAGGCCACCCAGCCGATCCAGACCCGGCCGCCACCGTCACCGACGCGACGAAGACCGGCTCGCACCACGAGGAACTGACCCGCTGGTCGAAACTGGCCCAAGCAACCCCCACCCGGACACCGCCAACCCCGTGAGCAGCGAAACCCCCGGCAAACAGCCCCTTGTAACCCACACAAGGGCCATCCAACGCAAGCCCCGCCGCATCCTTCCCGGCCGCCCGCTCGCTTCTTCCCCGTGCTGGAGTGAGCTGAGTCAAGGGTCGGCCGAAGGACGATCGGCGCCAGCCGACGCGGACGCGCAGCGCAGCGGAGCGGGAGCGCCCTTTACTCAGCTCACGGAGGCACGACCCTGAAAAAGAAGCGGGCGGCCGGGGGCACCTTGCAGCCGACGGCTGCGAACTCGGCCTTGGCGTCTCTCATCGGCTTCAGGAAGGGCCCTCTGCCTACTCAGATGCCACAGCCCAGCACCTGATCCAACAAGCCTTGTCAGTCGGTACTTCAGAGCTTCGGCTCCACCGGGAACCCCAGCTTGTCGGCCCAACTGGCCAGCGCCCCCGCCGCGATCTCCCGGGATTCGCCGCCGACGGGGGTTTCCGCGAGAAGGGTGCGCTCGGCGTTGGCGACGGAGAGTTCGCGGTAGTACTGAAGGTCCTCGAAGCCGTTGACCCCGACATCATGGCTGGTGGCGGCGTAGACGAGGCGTGAGACGCGGGCCCAGTAGCAGGCCACCAGACACATGGGGCACGGCTCGCTGCTGGAGTACATCACGGCGTCTTCCATGAGATGGCGCCCGAGTTTGCCGCCGGCGGCACGGAGGGCCATGACCTCGGCGTGTGCCGTCGGGTCGCGCAGTTCGACGACCGAGCTGGTGCCGGTGGCCACGACCTCCCCGCCGATGACGACCAGGGCACCGAACGGAGTCTTGCCCTCGTCCTCCAGAGCATGGCGGGACAGCTCGATGGCCTGGGCGAGAAAGACGTGGTCCTCGGGGGTCTCGGGGGAGAAGGGCACCTGGTCTCCAAGTTTCTGATGGGCCGCTCGCGGCCACGCTCACATGTAGATGGAGGGATCGGCGTCGCCGAAGGGGCCGTCCAGGTCCATGTCGTAGCCCGTGAGGGGCGTGGTTGCGCCGACCGTATGGATGATGTCCAGCGCCAGCCCGGCCCGCTGGTGGTCGGTCCAGTCGCCGTTGTCCAGCACTTCGACCATATCCGGGATAGGGGCGGACGACTGGTCACCGTTGAGGATGAGACGGTGGATCCGGGGCGCCGGTCGGTCGGACGCACAGAGCAGGAGGCTGGTGGCCGACAGCCGGTGGTGCCATTCCTCGAACGCCCGGTCGACAGAGGCGGGCCGGGCAGCGGCACCGGAGACGACAGGCAGGTTGTGCAGGATCACGCGGTCGACGGTGAGGCCGGCCCCGCGATGCAACTGGGCGTTCATGACGGCCTGATCGATCTCGTTGCGGAGGCTGACGAGACCCTGCTGGAGCCACAACAGACCGCACTGCACAAGGACGGCGGCCGTCACGTCGCTCGACTGGAGCGCGGCGATGCGCTCACGCCAGATGGCCATGTCTATGCCCGGTTCCGTCATGCCCCCTCCCGGGTGTGCGCCCCGACCAGGGTCAGGACCTTGAGACCCACGACGATTGCCTCGATCGGCTCGTTCTCCTCGGCCGCACCAGGAAGGACGCGGGCAGCCAGACCGGCGGTGGCCTTCAGCCCGGCGGAGGGAAGCGCGGCGAGGAAGCCGCGCAGTTCTGTGTCTTCCTGGCCGGGCGCGAGCGGGGCCAGTCGGCACGCGACGGCGAGGATCACCGCGGCGGGCCGCTGATGCGGCTCCACGTGCGGGGCGGGAACGCGGTACGTGCGACTGACCCGGCCGTGGTGTACCCGGTCGCTCACCGACCCTGCCGGGGCCGTCCGGGAGAGGAGTCCGAGCAGGGCCGTACGTGCGTGCTCGGCCGTGGCGAAATAGCGGTGAGTGGCGAACGTCCGAAGGTAGGCGCCCAGCAGTTGATGGTCAGGGGTGAACTCGGGACGTACCAGCTCCGGCGGGTGAGCGACGCGGCAGTCCCGTAAGGTCGCCAGCGCGGTCACCGAGGCCAGCGCCCAGAAGTGGTCGTACTCCTCGACGCCGCCGAACGCAGCACGAGTGGCGTCCGCAGCCGGGGTGGTCACGGCGTCGTCGCCACCGAACAGCGACTGACGTAACTGGGTGAGGATGGACGCGCCGTCCCAGTAGTTCCCCATGAACTTCGTGCCGGTGAGGATCTCGTAGACGCCGTACATGGCGCTGGCCTGGTGCGCACCGTGGAACTCGGCGAAGTCGGAACTCCACAGCAGGACTTGGCGAGGCTCGGTGAGGAGGGTGCCGAGTTCGTCGGGGTCGGTGGCTGACTTTGGGTCCGGGTCGACGCAACGCAGGATCTTCAGCCGGGCGTCGGTGCTCAGAGCGACCAGCTCACGGGCGGACCGATTGGACGCGACGCCACGTACGGACATCAGCAGCGCGGCGTCGGCCAGCCATGCCAAATAGCGGCTGAGGGCGCCGAGCGGCGGGGCGGGCTCGGGCAGGGTCCGGCACAGCCGTACGACGGAGTCGACGAGGGCGTGAGCACACGACGTCGCCTGGATCGGATCGGCCCCGCTGACCAGGGCGGCGCGGGCGAGCCGGTGCAGGACGTCGACATGGAGGGCGATCGCGTTCTCGGCCGCCTCCACCGCTACCTCGGCCTCGACCAGTTGGTCCACGAGGTTCCGGACAGCGGACGGATCGTTGCTGGTCACGGCCTGGCTGATGGCACCGAGGTAGGCGTTGACGACCGGGCCGTTCTCAAAGTCGTGGGCCGCCGAACCCATGTCCGGCCGGCCGAGCGCCTCGGCGAGCGTGCGGCACAGCAGCCGGTTACGACCGCCAACGCTGGCCAGACCGAAGAGCCGTATGAACGAGAAGATCCCGAAGATGTTGGCCAGCAGGAACAGCAACGCGCCGTAGGTGGCGCTGATCCTGTTGTCACCCAGCAGGCCACAGGCCGTGAAGAGCGCGGCGGCCCAGCCGATGAGCACCCACTCCCGGAAGGCGATGTGGCTGTCTATCGCCCGCAGTGACGGCCAGGAGCTCGCCGCGGAGAAGGTCAGCGCGAAGATCACGGCTTCGCCGGTCAGCAGCGTGGCAAAGAAGGCGATGCTGAACTGCGTCGCGGCCACTACGTCATCCGGGCTGCGCGGATAGAGGATGGCGAGAAGCGCGAGTACGACGGCACACACGCACAGCACGATCTGCCGACGCCTCTGCACCACAGCCCGCTCGCTCCCCCCGTGCCTCAGCCGACGGGCCAACTCTTGCAGGAGGTTGGGGAGTTGCCAACAGGGGCGGTGCCTCATGGCGGTGATCGACGCGATGTTGTTGGGAAGTTCCAAGCAGACCTGTTGGAGCGATCCGGGGCGCCTTCTCCGCACGACGCGATGGAGGTCGATGTCTCCCACCACTGATCCCGGATCGCTTCCCTCGATCACCGAAGGTGGTTGTCGCTACGCAGGCACCGGGCAATCCGCGCAGCGGAAGTTTCGCTGTGCGCCATTCGAGGCTGTGGGGTCGTCGAACTCGGAGAAACCGCCGCTGTCATTTCGATACACGATGCCGATCCCGTGTTCAGCAAGCAGGCCGCGGAGCTCTTCGTGGGGTAGCGACGGCGTAAGCACCATGAGGTGAAGGGGCTGATCGTGGTTGAGATCCCTCAAGTAGCGTCGAAAGCTGAGGAGTTGGGCAAGAGCCTGAGTGATGGACTCGCTTGCTGCGCTGGCTGTCGGCTCGTACACCGTGTTGTTTGTTTGGTTGTAAAGGTCGATTGAGAGCTGAGACGTCGAGTTTCGCATCGATAGTTCGAGTTGAACGAGGGGATGCCCGGCTGCGGTTTCACGCTCTTCGAAGGCTTCTGCCAGATCGTCGCGGGCTGCCTCCATCTGGTTGGCGTAGGTTGGCTGCTGATCTTGCCGCCACTGCCGTCGGTACTTCCGGCGGAGACGCCCTCCAGTCTGGTTAAATCGAAATCTTGAACTGGGGGTGGGCTGAAAGGTGTCGGAAGTCTCCCGAATGTAAGAACCGATAGGGCGTAACCGGAAGACAATAACGTTGCGATCCTGGCCTAATTCATCCTTGGCTTCCCGTATCTCGAATTGATTGCGTTCGTCTACCTTGAACTTACCTATATATTTATGTGTGCGAGTGTCGCTTCCTGGGACCTTGCCTACAGCTATGAAAAGATGTAGAGTGCGCCCTTTGTTTGTATGGTTGAGGATTGCTGCATTTCCACCACTGAGGGTCTGGTTGCCCTGCTTCCCGACTCCCGTGTAGGTGAATATCGGGCCTATGTCGTCATCTTCGGCGAGCCATCCATCGCGATACCCATAGCGCTCGCCGATCTTGCTGTCGGAAAACAGAAGAACGTTCTTTTTCTCCACTGCTGGGCAGATTCCGGCGTAGCCGCTGCCGCCGAGTACTGGATGGATTTGCGCACGTGTGAGGATGGCGCCGGGCTGAAACCCGGGTACGGGTGTTGTCATGGGTCGAGGCTAATGGTTCTCGTGCTCACGGCGTGCGGGGAGCGGTCGAGGTTGCTTCGAGGGGCGTTGTGGTAGCGCTGGGTTCGGGCGAGGATGGTGTGATGAGTGACGTAATGGGCACCGTTGTCTCGGGTGTTATCGCCTTCGCGGCCGCGGTCATCGGGGCTGTGATCGCTGGCAGATACGCCAAGCATGGAGCGGAAGTCGGCGGACGTAATGCAGTTGAGGCGGCGTTAGCGCAGGTGCATGGCCAGGCGGCAGCGGAGCACTGGCAGTGGGTGCGTAGCCAGCGGCATCAGTCCTATGCCGCCCTCATTGCGGCTTATGCGGCTCTAGATGACGTGTTCACCCGTGTTACGCCTGGGATCCTTAATGGGCAGGGACTTGATGGATCGACACGGCGCGAGGTGCATGAGCGAACACTCGAACTTCAAGCTAAAACCAGCCTATTGGCACTATGGGGGCCGGATGAGGCTAATTCGTTGGCCTATGCGCTTACCGGAACGTCGGTGGAAGCGGCGAGCACCTTGTTGCAAATGGGCGGCGTGAGCCCCTCGGGCTCGGGCGTGGATTTGTCCACGTTTAGTCAGGTTAGGAGTGAGATGGTGGAGGCGTATGCCGGCTTCCTCCAGCGAGCCGGAGAGATTGTCCGTGATCCCCGGCAGCCGGTCAGCTAGCGATTTCTGACTGTATGGATACTAGCGTTTGTATAAAGTCCCGCCATGCAGTATCACTCAATGTGATCTGCGGTCCCAAATTAACCTTGGAGTCGCGTACTGCGATTGCCTCGGCGAGTGCGGCTACCTCCAGGCACTCGCCCCCCATGCCGTTGCTGTAGCTGCTTCTGTGCCACTGGATGCTGGATGACGGCATTATCAAGAATGCTCCTTCATGATTCTTGTGATCAGTAGGGCTGAGCGTTGGGGGCTGAGTGCCAAGGCCCTGAGGTGATCAAACGCCTTCGCGTACAGGGCCACATCCTTGGGCTCTTCGAGGTAGACCGAATCGGTGAGCCCCTCTCTGTAAACCAAGTCGGGGTCCTCCTGCTCTGGGAAACCGAGGATCGTGTACGACCCCGTCGTGGGGTATGCGCCCGCGTCGAACGGCAGGATCTGGACAGTCACGTTCTTCAACTTGCCGATTTCCAGGATACGTTCGAGTTGGCGGGTCATGACCTGGCGGCTGCCGACCACGTGCGCCAGCGCACTCTGGTGGATGACAGCCCATAGGTCGGGCGCGCCCTCTCTGGTGAGTAGCTCCTGGCGACGCATCCGGACGTCGACCATGCGCTGAATCTCCTCCGGGGTGTGGTCGGCCCATGCACGGCACTGCTCGGCTGCGTACTCACTAGATTGCAGCAGGCCAGGGATGAACTCTCCTTGATAGCTCCGCAAGTTGGAGACTGCCTGTTCAAGGCCAACGTACACAGAGAACCAGGCAGGGATCGCGTCGCCATGAGCGTGCCACCACCCCTTGGTCTTGGCCTCCTTGGCCAGCGACTTCAGGAGATCGCGTAGCTCTTCAGGGGTTGCGTAGAAACGGCAGAGTGCATCGACGTCAGAGGCTTGGACGCGCCCCTGCCCCGTTTCCATCCGGCTCACTTTGGAGCTGCTCCAGTCCAACTCCTTGCCCACCTGGCTACAGGTGAGGCCACTCTCCTCGCGCAGCCGCTTGAGCTCGATCGCAAGTCGGCGCCGGCGGGCCGTGGGGGATCCGGCCATGTCAACTCCTCGTGGGTTAGCGGAACATCCATCCCATCGGAAGAGGTGCGAAAGACCAATCACCCTAACGAGGGAATCCCTTCGTGCACGTTGCAGGAAGGGATTCCCTGCTGCGAATCTCTCACTGAGAGTCATCGCGTGGTGTCAGTACGCAACGGTGCGTGTGGAAGGTGAGCAATGGCGATCTACGTAAGTGGGCGTGCCGCGCGGGAGCCCTGGCGGCACGAGTTCACTGCCCATCCGAAGGAAGTCGCTCAGCTGAGGCAGATGTTGAGACTCCGGCTCATCCTGTGGGGGCTGCGTGATCACGTGGACGCAGCGCAGATCTGCGTATCGGAGCTGGTGACCAACGTCATTCAGCATGTCGGCGAAGGAACACCCGCGACCCTGCGCATGGAGCTCAATGAGCCGCATCTACGTCTGGAGGTGGAGGATCCCGATCCGCGGGCGTTGCCCACCTTGCTCGCTGCCAGCGATGTCCTGGAGTCGGGGCGGGGCATGGCACTGGTCGACACGGTGACCGACCACCGGTGGGGTGTGATCCTTCACGGCAAAACGAAGGTGGTGTGGTGTGAGCTTACGGTTGATGCCTCCGCCGCCTGTCGGCCAACAAGCGGTCCTCGCATCACGCGGGCTATGGCGATCCTTGAACTGTATGGGTCTTGGCCACTCCCGCGCGGTAGGGACATGGCCGGGGGCGCCAGCCTGTTGAGTATGGCGGTGGCAGAAGAGGCCGCCATTGAGGTCATGGCTGACGTGCTGCACTGGTTGCGTGCGCACGGTCATGACCCCGATGACGTACTGGACCGGGCCCAGACTCACTTTGAGGCTGAGAACGGTGGACCCGTGTGAAGGTCGTTGAGCCTGCTAACCGGCGGTGATGGCCGAGTACGACCACACATCCGCAGGCAGCTCATGGTGCAACTGCCAGGTGATGGCTATGGGTTTGCTGCCCTCGTGCTGGACGTACGTCGCAGGGCCGAGCAGCATCCATGGTTGGGCTTTGCCGATGTCGGTGTCCTTGTAGCGGCGCATGAACAGCAGCACGTGGCTGCCGCGCTGAGCGTGTTGCTGATAACGCAGTCCTGTGGGTGAGGTGTCTGCAATCGTGCTCTGGGACTCCCAGTGGAAAAGGACACGGCTCAACGCATAGTCCTTGTAGCGGACGGTGGGGGAGAAGTCCTTCTCGTTCTTCTCAAGAGTGATCAGCAGGGCGTCCGTCTGGTTTGGTTCGTCCCACACGACGCCCTGGGCGAAAGACCCAGGCATCTGCCCGCCGAGGCGAGCGACGCCAAGCGCGGCCAGGATCTCGGAGCGGTTGTACGCGCTGTGGATCTTCAGGGGGATGTGCGCGTGCGGGCCCTCCAGGGGAATGGGGAAGTGGTCGGCCTGCTCCATTACACGGTCGAGTACCTGCCGCAGTTCGCTGCGGAGGGCTCGCTGCTCGCGCAGGGATTCAAGCCCCTCAGCATAGGAGGTGAAACCACCAGCCTTGTCCCAGAGGTTAAAGAAGAGCATGCGCGCGTACGTTGCGTCCCTCTCATTGAGGGCCTCGTACGCCGGGGCGTCATCGCTCAGCAGGCGGGTATACGCCTCGGCTCGTTCGCGGTCGTCGATGTGCAGGAACGCGTGGACCCGCTTCAACAGGTCTTCCTCGCCTGCCTGTTCAGGCACATCGGCCAGGTCAGCGCGGCGCAAGATGGACGTCCACGAATTGCTCGACTTGTACAACTCCTTGATCTCGCGGCGGCTCTCTCGAAGATAGTCGGCGAGAAGCGGCGTATGGAAAGCCCTGACCTCCTTGGCGAGGGTCTGGACGGTCGCTTTGATTTGCGTACGGATGTTCTCCAGCACGAGGTCCTTGGACTTGCCCTCAAGGATGATCTGGCAGCCGGAGGGCAGCAGAGGAAAGTCATGCTCAGCGTGCTCCAGGAGCCGGTTGCGCGACAAGTTCGTCATCGCACGGAACTGCTCCTCGAACCGGAACTCGGCACGATGCTGGCCGATGAAGTCGAGCACGGTGAGTACGGGCTTGTCGGGCGTGCGGCGCAGGCCTCGACCAAGCTGCTGAAGGAAGACCGTGGCGCTGTTCGTCGGGCGTAGGAGCAGCAGCGTATCGACGTCGGGAATGTCCAAGCCCTCGTTGAACAGGTCTACGGAGAAGATGACCTGGATCTCTCCGTTCTTGAGCTCGGACAGGACCTGGTCACGGACCTCGGGCTTCGACTCACTGTCCAAGGCAGCAGCCTTGAACCCTGCCTCCTGGAAGCACTTCGCCATGAAGTGAGCGTGCTTCCTGGTGACGCAAAAGCCGAGCGCCCGCATCTTCTTCGGGTCGGATACCTTGTCCTGCACCTGCTTGATGACGATACGGGCCCGGAAATGGTCGGCGGAGAACAGGTCACCGAGTTGGCTCTGGTCGTACGTCCCCGAACGCCAGTTGAGGCGGGTGAGGTCCGTACCGTCGGGCACACCGAAGTAGTGGAACGGGCAGAGAAGGTCGTTGTCGAGTGCCTCCCACAGCCGCATCTCGGCGGCGATCCGGCCTTCGAAGAACTCATCCTGCACGTTTAGCCCGTCGGCGCGCTCAGGAGTGGCGGTCAGGCCAAGCAGTTGCTTCGGCTTGAAGTGGTTGAGGACGCGGCGATATGTCGTAGCCGTGGCGTGATGGAACTCGTCGACGACGATGATGTCGAAGTGTTCCGGGTCGAACTGATCCAGTCGCTGATCGGTAAGGGACTGGACGCTCGCAAATACGTGTTCCCAATCGCGTGGCAGCTCACCGCTGAAGAGCGGTTCCCCGAAAGACGCGTCATTGAGCACTTCACGGTACTTGCGGAGCGACTGCTTGAGGATCTCTTTGCGGTGTGCCACGAAGAGTAGCCGCGGGTACCGCTTGCCGCCCCACTCCTTATGCAGGGAACGGTAGTCAAGCGCGGCCATGACCGTCTTGCCCGTCCCGGTCGCGGCGACCAGCAGGTTGTGATGGTGACCGCGGACCTCACGCTCGACGTGTAGCCGTTCCAACATGTCAGCTTGGTGTGGGTATGGCCGAACCTCAAGGCCCGAGAGACTGATCTTGGAGTCTTGGCTGGACATCGGGCCACCCGCGACATCCAGAGCCTCGTCCAATTTCCGGGCGTCGCGATCAGGGTCGTAGGCCTCGAAGGCGATGTCATTCCAGTACGAGTCGAAGCTGGCCTCGAACTTGGTCAACACGGCGGGTGTGGCGACGGACGACAGGCGGACGTTCCACTCCAAGCCGTCGAGAAGTGCGGCCTTGGAAAGGTTGGAACTGCCGACGTACGCAGTGTCGAAGCCACTGTTGCGTCGAAACAGCCAGGCCTTGGCGTGCAGGCGCGTTGAGCGGGTCTCATAGTTGACCTTCACTTCCGCGCCGAAGTCTCGGACGAGACGGTCGAGGGCATGTCGGTCGGTGGCGCCCATGTACGTCGTGGTGATGACGCGAATAGGCACGCCGCGCTGGGCTGCTTCCCGAAGCGGGCTCTCTAGAACACGGATGCCATACCACTTCACGAAGGCGCAGAGCAGATCAATGCGGTCCGCCGTGGCCAGCTCAGCACGCAGTTCGCTGCCGAGGCTGGGGTCCTCGGCGGAGTTGGTGATGAGCGCGGCTTCAGACAATGGTGTAAGTGGTCGGATTGCGTAGACACCGGGAGCTTCCATCTCGGCGAGGGCCAGGAGCTGGCGAGGGCCATCGGCGATTAGGTCGACAACATCGCTGCTTTCAAGGTCGGCAGAGCTGGAAGCGAGTGATTCGATGATTTGGTTGGCGACGGCGACGCGCTTCTCCTGCGGCAACTGGCTGAGCCGCTGCCCTACAGCACGGCTGATGTGCCGAGCTAGGACATACGGTGACGATTCATCGCTGACCTCGTCATCGATGGCCTTCCAACCAGCAGTACGCAGCTGCTTCATCTGCTCCTGCATGCGCTGGGTGACGAGTTCTTCGTATACACCCGCGACAGGCTGTGACAGGTCCCCCGGCTGAGCCACGCTGATTCCCCAATCCCTCAAAGCACAGCAATGGCTCTGTTGTAGCAGGTGACGCTGACAGTCCCCACGGAGGACTTCAGCTTCTATGGAGTTGCCGTTGGACCGCCCGCTTCTTTCTCAGTGTCGTGCCTCCGCGACCCGCCTCAAGGGCGCTCCCGCTGCGCTGCGCTGCGCGTCCGCGTCGGCTGCGCCGATGGCCCTTCGGGCCACCCTTGACCCGGGCCGCTCCAGCACGGGGTAGAAGCGAGCGGGCGGCCCGGGGAATGTGGGCGGCTTGCCGGGGTGGGTCCTGGGTGGGTTGCGATCGCGGCCGGGGTTGGGGCGCGTCGGGTGGGTGGGGGCACGCCGGGTGGGTTCGGCGGCGGGGGGATGTCCGTGGTGGTGGGTGGGTTACGAGCCGTGGCAGGCGTCGTACGGCTGTGTCTCGCCGCACCAGCACTCCGACGTCCGCTGCGGCGGCCAAACCACCGCTCGCCCCCGTGCCGCCAGTGTCGTCGCATACTGCGGGAGCAGCGTCGTGTCGCCCGGGGATGAGCCCTCCGACGCTGCGAAGGCCTCGTACGAGGGGACCGTGGCCGTCACGATGCCCAGGTTCGCCGTGCCGGAGGCGGAGAGTTCGCGGAGTGAGGACTCTATGGTCGAGAGGTGTTCGGGGTGGGACGGGTACTCCGTCTCCAGGTCCGGGTACGCCGACAGGAGTTCCGTCAGTTCTTCCGCCGGCCAGTGCAGGACCGCTACCGGGAAGGGGCGGGAGAGGGCCTCGCGGTAGGTGCCGAGTTCCGCTCGGAGGCGGGAGATTTCCGCTTCCAGTTCCGCAGGGTTGTCGGAGCCGAGGGACCAGACGCGCTTCGGGTCGTGGAGTTCGTCCAGGGAGATCGAGGACGAGTGGAGGGTGTCCGCGCGGGCGTCCCAGTCGTCGTGGGGGAGGCCCAGCATGCGGCGGACCCGGTGGCGGCCGATCAGCACCGGGTGCGTGGCGTAGGGGGGTTCCGTCACGTCCGTGAGGAGGAGGGTCGCCGCCTCCGTGAACGTGTCGTGCGCCGCTTCCAGCTCGTCGTGGGATTCCAGGGATTCGGCCACGATCACCCAGGGGGCTGGGTCCCGGGGGGCTGTGGTGCGGATGCCGTCGATGATCGCGCGCGCCTCGGCCTCGTGGTCGTACTCCCACAGGTTCGACGCCTTCAGGGCGCGGACCAGCGGTGCGTTCTCCAGGGTGTCCGGGGTGGAGAGCAGGCGGTCGTAGAGGGCGGTCGCGGCGGGGCGGGCGTCGGACAGTTCCAGGTGGGCCGCGGCCTGGAGCAGCAGGGCCTCGGCGTCCTCGGGGTAGAGGCCGGCGGTCCGTTCCAGGCGTGCCGCTTCGGCGGAGTGGTCGACGTTCTCGGCAGGCGTGTCGGGGCGCATGAACGACACGGTACTGCCCGTCGGTGTCAAAGAAGAGATAGAGATGGGGGGCAGTCGGTTGCGAGGGGAGTCGTTCTGTGGAGTTCGCGTTCCGAGGGCGCGTCGTCGAGTGGCGGGGGCCCGCGCCGTACTACTTCGTTCCCGTACCCGAGGAGGAGTCCGGGGAGATTCGGGAGGTCGCCGCCATGGCCTCGTACGGGTGGGGGGTGATTCCTGTCCGCGCGACGGTCGGCGGGGTGGCCTTCGAGACCTCGCTGTTTCCCCGGGACGGCGGGTATCTGCTGCCGCTCAAGAACGCCGTGCGCAAGCCGCAGGGGCTGGGGGCGGGGGACGAGGTGCGTGTGGAGATGGGGGTTCGGTTGCAGTAGTGGCGCCGGGGGCATGATGGGTGGGCTGCGTGCCCCCGGCGCCGGGGCGCCTAGATCGTGACCCCGTCTATCTGCAGTGTCTGTACCGCCTTCGCCGGGACCGACACCGCCACCGTCTTCCCCGACACGTACGTATCCGAGTAGGACTTGTACAGGTCCCCGCCCGTCGTCACCGTGTTCCAGCGGGGGACCAGGCCGCCTGTGCCGCCGGTCACCGTGGTGAAGCCGGAGAGGTTGAAGGTGAAGGTCTGGGCGGCGGTGGCGGTGTTGAGGGCGACTATCACCAGGCGCTTCGCCGACGAGTCGTAGGCGGCCACCGCGTTGCTCACGCCCGTGTCCAGGATCCTCATCCCGGGACGGATGTGACGGCTGAACTGCGCCATCACGTAGTACTTGGTGGTGACTGCCCCTGCCGCCAGGGTGTTCGCGTCGTACGCGATCATCGCCCAGTTCGAGGACGGGTCCATGACCTGCCAGTAGACCCAGGCGGTGGGGTGCAGCCAGCGGAAGTCGTAGAGGAGGTTGAAGGCGAGGGTGTAGCCGGTGCCGTCGTTGTCGCCGGTCTCGGAGTTCCAGAGGGGCTTGCCGGCCGTCGTCACGACGTCCGTGTAGAGCAGGTCGCGGCGACCGCCCGAGCCCTGGTAGCCGTGGACGTTCACGCGGTCCACGTAGCCCTTCGTGGTGGCGGAGAAGGCGCTCCAGGTGGTGCGGGCCAGGTCGTAGCTGGTCTCGTCCGAGGCCGAGATCTTGGTGGTGGTCAGACCCCGGCTGTTCAACTCGCTTCTCACATAAGGAAGTACGGCTGCCTGGACCGTCGAGTCGATGTGGCAGCCCTCCTGGGTGCCGGTCGCCGTCCACCAGGAGGACGAGGGCTCGTTGAAAGCCTCGACCGTCGCGAAGTTCACGCCCCAGTTGTTCTTGGCGTAGAGGGCGACGGCGGCCAGGTGGGAGGCGTGCTGGCGGTAGTTCCAGGACTGGAGGTTGTTGCCGCCGTCGGAGGCGCCGGACGGGTTGTGGTTGTAACACATCCACCACATGGGGGAGTTGGCGAAGAGCTCGGCCGTCGCGCCCCGGTTCACCGCCTTCACGAGCATCGCTCGCTGCGTGGCGTCCGCGGTCCAGTCCCAGGCCGAGGAGGTGGGGTCCTCGTTGTTCCAGTCCTGCCAGTAGCCCTCGATCTGCTTGAACGCGGGGATGTTGGCGGAGGCCACCATGCTCTCGCCGTTCACGGTGTTCCAGCTGCATCCGCCCAGGTTGTAGCGGGCGATGTTCAGGCCGAGGCCGGGGAGCGAAGTGCTGTTGTACGTCGTCGACTTGGTGGTGAAGAAGATGTCGGCGAAGTCGTCGCGGGCGCCGAAGACGTTCGCCCACCAGGCCAGTGAGGTGCCCCAGCCCTCCCAGGTGCCGTACGAGGTGGATGGGCTGACGGCGATGGTGGCGTCGGCGCGGGCCGTGCCGGTGGCCAGGGCGCTGCCCAGGAGGCCGCCTCCCGCGGCGGCCAGGAGTGTTCTGCGTCGGATCATGGCTGTTTCTCAACCTCTCCGTGCGGCTCAAGCACCGGTTCGCCTTGACCCGGGCCGGTGTTGACTCGTCCCCCCGCATGCCAACACGAAGCATCGGGTGTGGTGTGTGAGGTTGTCGAGGGATGTGACAGCGGTTTCTAAAACCCGTGGAGGAAGTGATCGTGGAGAAGGGTGGAGAAGGGCGGAGAAGGGGCGGGGAGAGGGATCGCGGTGAGGGGCCGCGGCGAGGGGAGGGGCGGGAATCCCTACGGCTCTGGTGACTTGGCGGTGTTCGCCTTATCGTGCGGCACCGGTCGGCGTGCGGCACCGGCCGTGGGTGGCGGGAGGTGCGTGCGCGGTGCGAGTCGTGGGGCACGGTGACCGGCGGTGGCGGGCGCGGCGCCGGCGGGTGCTGTGGAGCGGGGGCGAACTCCTCGTCACCGTGGGCGTGGTGCTCATGCTCCTCGTCGTGCACCAGCTGTGGTGGACCAACCGGGAGGCCAGGCAGGGGGCCGAGCGGAAGGTGGAGGCGCTGGAGCGGGAGTGGGGGGACTCCGGCGGGTCCGGAGGCTCGAGCAGCGAGGCGAAGGGCGATTCCGGTACGACGGACTCCTCGCCGTCCGCCCGTACCGGCACCGGCCGGCAGCAGACGTCGTACACCACCCGGGTCGTCGCCTCCCAGGCCTACGCGATCCTCGTCATTCCCCGGCTCGGCCTCCGTGTCCCGGTCGCGGAGGGCGTCAGCAAGCCGAACGTGCTCAACCACGGGTACGTCGGCCACTACCCCGGCACCCAACAGCCGGGCCAGGCAGGGAACTTCGCGCTCGCCGGGCACCGGAACACGCACGGGGAGCCGTTCCGGTATCTCCCCCGGCTCCGGCGCAAGGACACCGTCGAGGTCGAGACCAGGGCGGCGACCTACACGTACACCGTGGACCAGATCCTGCCGCAGACCTCGTCCCGTGACTCCGGGGTCATCCGGGCCGTACCGCGGTCGATCGTGAAGCCGTCGTACGGGTACCAGGAGCCCGGCTACTACATCACCCTCACCACCTGCACGCCCGAGTTCACCTCGCGGTACCGGATGGTGGTGTGGGGGGAGTTGGTGTCGATGCGGCCGCGGGCGTAGTGCGCTGCCGCCGGGAGCGTCGCCCTCGTGACCGGGGCCGGCGGATCGAGGACGTCCACGAGGGGCGGCGGGTGCTCGCGGAGGCCTGGCGCAGAGGGGATGCCGGTCCCACGGAGGAGGAGCGGGCCGTGCTCGCCGTGCTTGAGCGGGAGCATCGGGTGCCCGGCCTCCTGGACACCGACCCGGTGCCGCTCCTGCCTGTCGCCCGGCTCTTCGTGCGGGACGTTCCCGGGCTCGTCGTTCCCGACGGCCGTGACCTGCTTCAGGTCCTGTGGTGTCCGTTCGGCGCCCACGGGGAACAGGCGGCTCCCGGTCCCGCCCCGCCGGGTCTGGAAGCAGCGCCGTAGGGGCCCGGCACCGACGTCGGCAATACGTGACCGCCCGCCTGGTCCGGGCGGGCGGTCGGCGGTCGGTGGGGCCGGACTACGTGGTCGACCAGCGCCTCAGGCAGGGCCAGGTGTTCGGACCCACCTCGCCGTCCCACTCACTGGAGTCCGAGAAGCAGGCCTTCTGGGCGTTGATCACCGCGGCTTCCGTGTTGGAGCCGAACTCGCCGTCGATGCCCTTCGGGCTGAATTTGCTGTCGCCGACCCGGTTGGCCCAGTAGGTCAGCAGGCACTGCACCTCGATGACGCGATTGCCGGTCTGCCCCTTCTTCGTGTTGGTCGTGTTGGTGTCGCTGTACCCCTCGTACAGGTAGTACAGGCCGCCACTGGCCTTCCAGGAGGGGTGGCAGGTGTACGTCGCCGTGGCCGCGGTGGGTACCGCCGCCGACGCGGCGGGTGCCAGGGCGACGAGCGAGGCGCCGAGGACTCCCGCCACGAGAACCGTCAGCTTGGCGCGCGCCGTCCGCGCCGTCCTCGTCCTGGCACCGGTGGTGTTCCTGATCATGAACTGTCCCCCATGTTCGGATCGGTCCTGGTGAGGCCACGATGTCAACGTGGTGGACGAGGATCCAGGACGTTCGACCCAGTTCTAAAGACGCAGGCCCACGTGGCCGGAACGCGTGACGGGTGCGCACGGAGGGGTGAGGGGCGGGGGAGGGAGCTGAGAGGGCGTCAGCCGAGCCTTTCTCCGGGCGTCCGGCTCTCCCGCTCCCGCAGCCCCAGCACCGCCACCGCCGCCAGCAGTGCCAGCCCCGCCGACACCGCGAGGGCGGTGTTCGCGCCGTGGCCCGGGCCGCCGCTCGACGAGGTCACGATGGCGATCGTCAGGGCGACGCCCGCGCAGGAGCCGATGTAGCGGAAGGTCTGCTGGGCGCCGGAGCCCATGGCGGCGCGGGCGGCCGGGACCGATTCGACCGAGAGCAGGGGCAGGGCGGCGTTCAGGAGGCCGCTGCCGATGCCGCCCAGGACCAGGCCCGGCAGCAGGCGTTGCCAGGAGCCCGAGTCGACGGCGCCGAGCATGGTCAGGACGCCGGCCGCGTGGAGGGTGAAGCCGACCGCCAGCTGCCGGCGGGGCGGGACGCGGCCGGACAGGCGCTTGGCCTGGAGCGCCACCGTGAAGGACAGGCCCGACCAGAGCAGGAACAGCCACGCCGTGTCCAGCGGGGTCAGGCCGAGCACCTGCTGGAACAGGACCGGCAGGAAGCTGAAGAGGCCGATGACCGCGAAGCCCGTGAACAGGCCGCCGGCGGAGGAGGCCAGGAAGCTCGGGCGGCGCAGCAGGCCCAGGTCGATCATGGGGGTCGTGGTGCGCTTCTCCACCAGGACGAAGACGGCTATGAGGACCACCGCGGCCAGGAACAGCAGGCCCACCTCGGACCGCAGCCAGCCGTCACGGCCCAGGGTGAGCGCGGCCACCAGGGAGACCAGCGCCAGGCCGAAGGTGAGGGCGCCCAGGATGTCGGGGCGGCCGCCCCTCGGGGAGCGGGATTCGGTGAGCGCCCGTGGTGACAGGGCCGCCACCAGCAGCGTCGCCGCGGCCAGGACGGCGTAGGCCACCCGCCAGTTGGGCAGCGCCGCTGCCAGGAGCGGGCCCGCCGCGATACCGCCGCTCACGAAGGCGCCCCACACGCCGGTCGCGTGCAGCCGGCCGCGTGGGCTCGGGAAGGCGTGCACCAGCAGGCCGAGGCTGCTCGCCAGGATCGCCGCACTGGCCGCGCCCTGGGCGATACGGGCCAGCGTGAACAGCAAGGTGGAGTCGGTCAACGCGCCGAGGGCGGTGGTGATGCCCAGCGTCAGCGTGCCGAGCAGGAAGATCCGGCGGCGGCCGAAGTCGTCGGCGAGGCTGCCGACCACCAGGAGGAGGGCGGCCAGGCCGAGCGGGGTGCCGTTGATCAGCCAGGCCTGGGCGGAGAGCGGGGTGTGCAGGTCGGCCGCGGTGTCGCGGAGGGTGACCACCGGCGCGGTGTACGTCATCAGGCTCACGGCGGTGGCCGCGCTGGTCAGGGCCAGGGTGGCGCGGGCGCGGGGCGTCGTGTCGGGGTGGGGTGCCGCGGGCTTGTGTCGGGCACCCGGCGCTTCGACCTCAGTGAGGGTTCGTTCATTGAACTCAGCCATGGTGGTACCGTAGCACGGTGGGTTCGATGAATGAACCTAGCGTGGAGGAACTGACTAAGGTGGTCCCCATGGCACTGGGCAAGGACTATGTGACGCAGGAGTGCTCGATCGCCCGCGCGCTGGAGGTCGTCGGCGAGCGCTGGACGCTGCTCGTCGTCCGCGACGCGCTCTACGGCGTACGGCGCTACAACGACTTCCTCGTCCACCTCGGCATCCCGCGCGCCGTCCTGTCGGCCCGCCTCAAGGCGCTCACCGAGGTGGGGATCCTGGAGAAGCGCCGGTACCAGGAGTCGCCGCCCCGGGACGAGTACGTCATCACCGAGCGCGGGACCGAGCTGTGGCCGGCCCTGCGCGCCCTCGCCGTCTGGGGGCGCGAGCACCTCATGGACTGCCGGCTGCGCTACTTCCGGCACGCGGACTGCGGCACCGAACTCGGGTCGTACGGCGAATGTCCCGCGTGCGGAACCGTCGTGCCCGTCGCCGACGTTCTTATTACGCCGGGACCGGGACTCGACCCCGACCCGGCGGATCCGGTCAGCCGGGCGCTCCTCAAGCCCAAGAGGCTCCTGGAACCGATGGAAACCGATCATGTATAAACAGCGACAGGCAGTCGATAAGCAGTAGAGCAGGCAGTGGGGAAGGGGGAGGACGCACGTGAACCGCTGGTCGGCCGTGCCGTCGCGCCCCGTCGCCTTCCTGCTGCTCGTGCTGCTCGATCTCCTGCTGCTCGACTCCGGCAGCCTCTTCACCACCGTCGCGCTCGCCGCGACCGCCGCCGTCGGCTCTGCCCTCGCGGTCTCCTCCGTCCTCGCCGCCCGCTCCGCGCCCGCCGTGCCGCCCACCCGGGTCCGTACGGCGATCCGCGACCGGGCCCGGCGTACCGCCTTCCTGCCGCAGCGGGACCCGGACGCCAAGGGCCGGAGCCGCCCCCGAGCCCCCGGACACGCCCTCCCGGCGACCACCGCGTAAGGCACCCGAGAACCCGTTCCGGGTGACCCCGCGCGGGTCGTCATGCCGTTCCACCTCTTCACCCACGGCACGACGAGACCCCCGGAGGGCTCCCACCCATGTCCGTTTTCGCTGCCCTGGTCGAGCAACTCGCCGACCTGCTCCAGCCGTTCTTCCACGCCTCCGCGGCCGCCGCCGCGATCGTCCTGTTCACCGCGCTCGTACGGCTGCTCGTGCATCCCCTGTCCCGTGCCGCCGCCCGTGGCCAGCGGGCCCGGACCGCGCTCCAGCCGAGAATCGCGGAGTTGCGGAAGAAGCACGGCAAGGACCAGGAGGCGCTGCAGAAGGCCGTGCTGGAACTGCACACGCAGGAGAAGGTGTCACCGCTGTCCGGCTGTCTGCCCGGGCTGCTGCAACTGCCCGCGTTCTTCCTCCTGTACCACCTCTTCTCGAGCTCCACGATCGGCGGCCACGACAACAGCCTGCTGAACCATTCGCTGCTGGGCGCCCCCCTCGGCGGGCGCGGGGCCGACGTCCTCGGCAACGGGTCCGGGGGCGCCGGGCTGGTCTATCTGGGGCTGTTCGTCCTCGTCGCCGCGGTCGCCACGTTCACCTTCCTGCGCACCAGGCGGACGACGGCGGGGGCGGTCGCGAGCGGCGTGGAAGGTGAGCAGGTGCCGGGGCTGGGCGCGGTCACCAAGGTCACGCCCTACCTGTCGTACTTCACTCTGTTCACCGTGGCCGTGGTGCCGCTGGCCGCCGCGCTGTACGTGGTGACCAGTACGACGTGGAGTGCCGTCGAACGCGCTGTGCTGTACCGATGAGGGCGGGAGTACGGTCCAGTACGTGAACAGGGTATTGCCCGCTGCAAGTTCTTCTCGGAGGATCGACCAGTCCTCCGATGGCTGCACCCATCGGCCGGGCGCCCGCTATCAAGGGAGATGGTGACGACCATGAAGCTGCTGCGAGTCGGTACGGCGGGGGCGGAGCGGCCCGCGCTGCTCGACGCCGAGGGGGTCCTGCGGGACCTGTCCGGGATCGTCGACGACATCGACGGGACCCTGCTCGCCGACGAGGCCGCGCTCGGCCGGGTCCGCGCCGCCGCCGAGGCCGGGGAGCTGCCCGCGCTCGACGCGACCGGGCTGCGGGTCGGACCGCCGCTCGGGCGGATCGGCAAGATCGTGTGCATCGGGCTCAACTACCACGACCACGCCCGCGAGACCGGCGCCGAGCCGCCGACCGAGCCGGTCATCTTCTTCAAGGCCGCGGACACGGTCGTGGGGCCGCACGACACGGTGCTGGTCCCTCGCGGGTCCGAGAAGACCGACTGGGAGGTGGAGCTGGCGGTCGTCATCGGGCGTACGGCGCGTTATCTGGCCGACGACGAGGATCCGCTGGCGTACGTCGCCGGGTACGCGGTCGCGCACGACGTGTCCGAGCGGGAGTTCCAGATCGAGCGGGGCGGGACCTGGGACAAGGGGAAGAACTGCGAGACGTTCAACCCGCTCGGGCCGTGGCTGGTCACGGCGGACGAGGTCGGGGATCCGCAGGAGCTGTCGCTGAAGCTCTGGGTCAACGGGGAGCTGAAGCAGGACGGGACCACCGGCGAGCAGATCTTCTCGGTCGCGGAAGTCGTGCGGTACGTCAGCCAGTTCATGGTCCTCTACCCCGGGGACGTCATCAACACGGGGACCCCGGCGGGGGTTGCGCTGGGGGCGCCCGAGCCGAAGCCGTTCCTGCGGGGCGGGGACGTGGTGGAGCTGGAGATCGCGGGGCTCGGTCGGCAGCGGCAGGAGTTCAAGAACGCGTAGGCGCTCTGCTGGGAGGGGCGGCGGGGAACTGCTCCGGTCGGTCGGCTGCGGGCCGGATGTGGCTGGTCGCGCAGTTCCCCGCGCCCCTTTTTGTCGGCTACGCCTCCAAAAATCGCTCCAGGGCCTCCACCACGAAACGGTGGTCCTGGAGTTGGGGCAGGCCGGAGACCGTCACCGACCCGATCACTCCCACGTTCTCCACGGTGATCGGGAAGGAGCCGCCGTGGGCCGCGAACTCGTCCGGGTCCAGGCGGGAGGACTCCTCGAACGTCGTGCCCTTCGCCCGGAAGCGGGCTCCCACCAGGTAGGACGCGGAGCCGTAGCGCTCCACCACCCGGCGCTTGCGGACGATCCACGCGTCGTTGTCGGGGGTCGAGCCGGGCAGGGCCGCGTGGAAGAGCTGCTGGCCGGCGCGGTGGATGTCGATGGCCACCGGGGCCTGCCGCTCCCGTGCCATCTCCACCAGCAGGGAGCCGAGGGCCCACGCGTCGTCGTAGGTGAACTGCCGGAAGACCAGGAGACGTTCCTGCTTCTCCAGCTCCTCCACCGACGGGGTGAGTTCGGGGGTGGACCGGGGAGTGATCTGCGGGTGGTGCATCAGAGGGTCACCGTCACCTTGTCTCGGGCCGAGCGGCGGGCTGCTTCCAGTACGTCCAGGGCGGCGGCCGCCTCCAGCGCGGTCACCGGGTTGGGGCCTTCGCCCCGCAGCGCCCCGGCCACCGCCGCGTAGTACGCGGGGTAGTCGCCGGGGAGGGTGGGAACGGCACGGCCGGCGCCGGTCACCGGGGACTCCCCGGCGCCGAGCCTGCCGTAGAGGGACTCCGGCTCGGCGCCCCATCCGGGACCCGGGCGCTCGCCCTCGCGCAGCGCCGCCTCCTGCGGGTCCAGGCCGTACTTGACGTAACCCGCCTTCGAGCCCAGCACCCGGAAGCGCGGGCCGAGCTGGGCCGCCGTCGCCGAGGCATAGAGGTGGGAGCGGACGCCGCTCGCGTGGGTGACGGCGATGAAGGTGTCGTCGTCCGTCTCGGCACCGTCCCGGCGGATGACCGACTCGGCGTACACCTCGGTGGCCGGGCCGAAGAGGACCAGGGCCTGGTCGACGACATGGCTGCCGAGGTCGTAGAGGAGACCTCCGATCTCTGCCGGGTCGCCGGACTCGCGCCAGCCGCCCTTGGGCTGCGGGCGCCAGCGCTCGAAGCGGGACTCGAAGCGCCAGGGGTCGCCGAGCTCGCCCTGCTCGAGGAGGCTGCGCAGGGTGAGGAAGTCGTTGTCCCAGCGGCGGTTCTGGAAGACCGAGAGCAGCAGGCCGCGCTCCTCGGCCAGGGCGGCCAGCTCGCGCGCCTCGGCCGCGGTGCCGGCCACCGGCTTGTCGACCACGACCGGCAGGCCCGCCTTGAGCGCGGTCGTCGCCAGCGGGACATGCGTCTTGTTCGGGGAGGCGATGACGACCAGGTCGAGGTCGCCGGACCGGTCGAACAGCTCGTCGGGGCCGGCGGCCGTTCGGACCTCGGGGAACTCGGCCTTCGCCTGCGCCTGCCGCTCGGGGTTCGAGGTGACCACCGTGTCCAGGGCGAGGCCCTCGGTGGCGGCGATCAGGGGGGCGTGGAAGACGGATCCGGCGAGGCCGTAGCCGATGAGGCCGACGCGGAGGGGAGTGGCAGCTGTCATGCCTCCCACTTTGGCAACGCTGTTGCTAAAGCGCAAGCGGTGGGGAGAATGGGTGGCGTGAACAGGACGAGGAGCGGACGACCGGGTGCGGCCGGAGCGAACCTGCCGGCCATGCGCAGTCACAACGCCGCGCTGGTGCTGGATCTGCTGCGCACGGCGGGGGAGGACGGCATCAGCCGGCTCGAACTGGCCGAGCGCACCGGGCTCACCCCGCAGGCGGTCAGCAAGATCACCGCCCGGCTGCGCGAGGAGGGCCTCGCGGCGGAGGCCGGACGGCGCGCGTCCACGGGGGGCAAGCCGGCCACCGTACTGCGGCTGGTGCCGGAGGCCGGGCACGGGGTCGGGCTGCAGCTCGACCGGGACGAACTGCGTGCCGTACTGGTCGACCTCGACGGCACGGTCGTCGGCGCCCGGCACGGCGAGCTGGACCTGGGAGCGGGGGCGGCGGCCGTGCTGGGGGCCGCCGCGGAGCTGGTCGGCGAGCTGCGCGAGGAGGCGCCCGGAGAGGTCCTCGGGGTCGGCGTGGCGGCGCCCGGGCCGCTCGACCACATCCACGGTGTGCTGCACCGGGTCACCGGGTTCCCCGAGTGGGACGGTTTCCCGCTGCGGGACGCGCTCGCGGAGCGGCTCGGGGTGCCGGTCGTCGTCGACAAGGACAGCAACGCGGCCGCCCTCGGACTCGCCGTCGGCGGCGAGGGCGGCTCCTTCGCCTACCTGCACCTCGGTACGGGGCTCGGCGCCGGACTGGTGATCGGCGGCAGCGTGCACCGGGGCACGCGGACCGGGGCGGGGGAGTTCGGGCACCAGGTCATCCAGCTGGACGGACCCCTGTGCCACTGCGGCAACCGGGGCTGCATCGAGGCGCTCTGCCTGGCGGCGGTGGGCCGCGCGGACCCGGCGGAGGCGGCGCGGGTGCTGGGCGCCGGGGCCGCGAACCTGGCCGCGCTGCTCGACATCGACCTCGTGCTGCTCGGCGGCCGTACGGTCGCGGCCGCCCCGGAGACCTTCGTCCGCGGCGTCGCCGCCGTCCTCGACGCCCGCGCCCGCCGGGAGGGCAGCCTCGGCACGACCGTCCCCGTCCGGCTCGCCCCCGGCAGTGACCGGCGGGTCGCGGAGGGCGCGGCCCAGCTGCTGCTCGCCCCGCTGTTCGGCCGCGCGGACGGCTGACGGCAGGGGGCGGCGGACAGCGGGCAGCGGGCGGGGAGGCGGAGCGCAGGGGGCTGATCGAGCGGAGTTGGCGTGCCCTCGCGGAGTGGCACCGGTCCGGTCCCGGCGGTGCCCGGCATGATCACATGATCATGCGACTGAGCACGTCCCTGTCCCTCTGCGTGGCCGCAGCCGCCGTTCTCACCCCGGTGCCGTCGGCGACCGCCGCGCCCCTGTCGTCGTCGGAGACCACCGCCCCCGCCGGCGGCTCCTGCGCGGGCGCCGACGAGCAGGGCTTCCCCCTCGCTACCCGTATCCACGGCGGCCCCTCGTCCTACGAGGCCGGCGGCGGTTACGGCACCTGGTACCTGGACCTCACCAACACCACCGACCGCACCTGCACCGACGTCCACCCGGTCGTCGTCCTCGTCGACGACAAACGGGCCCTCAAGCCGTCCCAGGCCGAGCTGGAGTTCTACGACGGCCCGCGCACCCGCCCGGTCCCGCTGACGGAGACCGACGAGTCCGAGCTGGTCGGCGTGTTCGACGGGAACGACTTCCCGGGGCTCACCGTGGCACCCGGGGCGACCGTCTCGGTGAAGGTCAGACTCGCCGTCGCCTCCGACGCCGTACCGAACGCGGTCACGGCCAACGCGGCCGTCGTGCAGCGGCGGGGGTCGGACGGCGACTGGGTGGGGGAGTCGGACGACTACCGCTTCGGCATCGGCGGCGAGCCGCCGCCCGCGAGCGCCGCCCCCGCCGTCCCCTCCATCGGCGCGGAGGTCGGCCCGGGGACCTCCCCGGGAACCTCCGCGGGAACCGACCCGGACGCCAGCCCCGGCACCAGCCCCAGCCCCGACGCCAGCCCTGGGGCGACCCCCGAGGTCACCCCTGAGGGCACCCCCACCGCCTCCCCGGGGGGCGCCCTGCCCTTCGCCGAAGCGGCCGAGGAGGCCGGAGAACGCGCCCGCGAGCTGGCCGGCACCGGCCTCGGCCTGGCCCACGGGCTGCTCGCGGCCGCCGTCGCCCTGCTCGCCGTCGGGGGCAGCGTGTTCCTGCTGGCCCGCAGACGGCGGTGAGCGGCGTCGTCCCACGACCCTGCCTGACGACCCCCGCCCGACGACCCCCGCCCGACGACGAAGGCGCAGTCTGCGAACATCCCTGCGTGGACTACCCGAACGACCAGGCCCCCGGCGCCCCCGTCCGCTCCGGCATCCCGGAGCACGGCCGCATCCCGAAGTACTACGCGGTGAAGGCGCGGATCGATGATCTCGTCGGCGATCTGGGGGAGGGCAACGTCATCCCCACCGAGCGCGACCTGTCGGAGGAGTACGGCGTCGCCCGCGAGACCGTCCGGCAGGCGCTGCGCGAGCTGGTGCTGGAGGGCAAGCTGCGCCGGCAGGGCCGCGGCACGGTCGTCGCCGGGCCCAAGCTGGCGCAGCCGCTCTCCCTCGCCAGCTACACCGAAGGCGTACGGCGTCAGGGGCGCACCCCCGGCCGTAGCCTGGTCACCCTCGACCGCTTCCCCTGCCCGGCCGCCCTCGCCGACGAGACCGGCCTCGAACGCGGCGAGCCCGTCTGGCACCTGGAGCGCGTGCTGCTCGCCGACGACGAGCGGGTCGGCCTGGAGAGCACCTATGTCGCCGTGGCCCGGGTCCCGCACCTCGACACCGACTTCCACCCCGACTCCTCCTTCTACGGCTATCTGCACGAGAAGGGCATCGCCTTCGGGGACGCCGACGAACGCATCGAGACCGTGCTGGCCACCCCGCGCGAGGCCCTCCTCATCGGCACCCCGCCGGCCCTGCCGATGCTGCTGATCCACCGGGTGTCACGGGACACCGGGGGACGGCCGCTGGAGCGGGTGCGGTCGCTGTACCGGGGGGACCGGTTCTCGTTCACGGCCCATCTGCGCGGCTGAAAAACACCGATTTCGCCCCCTTTCAAGTATCACGAAAAGATAACGGGTCTAGCCCAAACGTGATGACCAGTTCACGCTCTCGTTGTCAGCCGGTCCATTCCGGTTCCCCAGTCGCGAGGAGCGTGGCGGTCGTGAGAGTGACAGTCGTCGGAGCAGGCGTGGTGGGCACCATGCACGCCTGGCAAGCAGTGGAACGCGGCCACGAGGTCGTGCAGATCGAGCGCGAGGCCGAGGCCCGCGGTGCCTCGCTGCGCAACTTCGGGCAGATCTGGGTGAGCGGGCGCGCGGGCGGAGAGGAGCTCGAAACCGCCCTGCGGGCCCGGGAGCTGTGGGAGGAGATCGGCGGCCGGGTGCCCGCGCTCGGCTTCCGCGCCAACGGGTCGCTGACCCCGGTGCGCGGCGCGTACGAACTCGCCGTCGCCGAGGCCGCCGTGGCCCGCGCGGACGCGGCCGCCCGTGGCCACAAGCTGCTCACGCCCGCCGAGGCCCGCGCCCTGAACCCCGCCCTGCGCGGTGACTTCGACGCCGCCCTCTACTGCGAGCGGGACGCGGCCGTCGAGCCCCGCACCGCCCAGCTCGCCCTCCGCGCCGAGCTGCTGAAGTCCCCGAACTACACCTTCCTGCCGGGCCGCGAGGTCCGCGAGGTGACCGGCCCCGGGACGGTCCGCGACGACCACGGCGACGTCCACCACGCCGACGCCGTCGTCCTGTGCACCGGCGCCTGGCTCGGCGGCCTGGTCCGCGAGCTGGCCGGACCCGACCTGCCCGTGCGCCGCGTCCGGCTCCAGATGATGCAGACCGACCCGCTCGGCGAACCCCTCCCCACCTCGGTCGCCGACGCCGACAGCTTCCGCTACTACCCGGCGTACGCCTCCCCGGCCCTGGACGCCCTCAACGCCGGCCGGCCGCAGCCGGAGACGGCGGCCGTGCACCGTATGCAGCTGCTCATGGTGCAGCGCGCCGACGGCGGGCTGACCATCGGCGACACCCACGAGTACGAGCACCCCTTCGCCTTCGACACCGTCGAGGAGCCCTACGAGCACCTCACCGGCGTCGTCGAGTCCCTCCTCGGCCGGCCGCTGCCGCGCATCCGGCACCGCTGGGCCGGGGTGTACGCGCAGTGCACCGACACCACCCGGGTGGTGCACCGGCAGGAGCTGGCCGACGGGGTGTGGCTGGTCACCGGGCCCGGCGGGCGCGGCATGACCTGCTCGCCCGCGATAGCCGAGACGACCGCGAACGAACTGGGCTGGTGAGAGAGATGACCGACATGGCTGAGATGACTCCAGACATCCGACTCGTCGTGCTGGACATGGCCGGTACGACCGTCGCGGACGGCGGGCTCGTCGAGCAGGCGTTCACGGCGGCCGCCCGCCATCTGGGCGCCGACCCCGACCTCATGATCGACTACGTCCGCGCCACCATGGGCGAGTCCAAGATCTCCGTCTTCCGGCACCTGTTCGGGGAGGAGACCAAGGCCCAGGAGGCCAACCGGGCCTTCGAGGCGGCCTACGCCGAACTCGTCGACGGCGGCAGGGTGCACGCCCTGCCCGGCGCCCGCGAGACCATCGAGAAGCTCCGGGCGGACGGCCGTACCGTCGTCCTCACCACCGGGTTCGCCCGCGCCACCCAGGACGCGATCCTCGCCGCCCTCGGCTGGCAGGACCTGGTGCCGCTCACCCTGTGCCCCGCCGATGCCGGGGGCCGCGGGCGGCCGTACCCCGACATGGTCCTCACCGCGCTGCTGCGCACGGCCGCCGCGGACGACGTCCGCCAGGTCGCCGTCGTCGGCGACACCTCCTACGACATGCTCACCGGCGTCCGCGCCGGCGCGGGCCTGGTCGCCGGGGTGCTGACCGGCGCGCACGACGCGGACGCGCTGCGGGCGGCCGGCGCGACCCATGTCCTGGACTCGGTCGCGGACCTGCCGGGAGTGCTCGGATGACCAGCGGCATCCGCTTCGACTCGGTGAGCGTCACCTACGACGGGAACGTCGACAGTTTCGCCCTCGAATCCCTCGACCTCACCGTCGCACCCGGCGAGGTGATGGCCCTGCTCGGGCCGTCCGGCTCCGGCAAGACCACCGCGCTGCGGGCGGTCGCCGGGTTCGTACGGCCCGTCTCCGGGCGGGTGTTCCTCGGCGACCGGGACGTCACCGACCTGCCGCCGTACCGGCGGGGGATCGGGATGGTCGTGCAGCAGTACGCGCTGTTCCCGCACCTGCGGGTCGCCGACAACGTGGCCTTCGGGCTCAAGGCCCGCAGGACGCCCAAGGGCGAGGTCCGCGAACGGGTCGCCGAGGCGCTGGAGATGACCGGGATGGCGGCGTACGCGCGCCGCTATCCGCGGGAGCTGTCCGGCGGGCAGCAGCAGCGGGTCGCCATCGCGCGGGCGCTGGCCATCCGGCCGGAGGTGCTGCTCCTTGACGAGCCGCTGTCGGCGCTCGACGCGCAGCTCCGCTCCGGGATGCTCGCCGAACTGGCCCGGCTGCACCGGGAGTTGCCCGACGTGTCGATCCTCTACGTCACCCATGACCAGGTCGAGGCGCTCACCCTCGCCGACCGGATCGCCGTGATGGACCGGGCGAGACTGCGGGCGTGCGGGACGCCGACCGAGCTGTACCGGGCGCCTGCCGACGAGTTCACGGCGTCCTTCGTCGGCGGGGCGAACCTGCTGCCGGTGACCGTGGGGACCGGGGGAGTGGACTTCGCGGGGGTCGCGGTGAAGGTCGAGACGGGGGGTGCGGTTGCCGGGGCGCGGGCCACGTTGTGTGTGCGGCCGCATCTGGTGGGGCTGGGGCAGGGGCCCAATCAGCTTGTGGGTGTCGTAAAGGAGATCCAGTGGCGGGGGGCCACGCATCGCTTGTACGTCGAGGTGGGTGGACATGCGGTGATGGCTGATCTGCGGGAGTTGCGGGATCCGCCGGGGTTCGGGGACGAAGTGGCGTTGCACTTCGCGCCGGAGGATGCGGTGTTGCTGCCGGCGGGGGTTGGCCGTGACTGAGGTTGTGCGTCGGCCGCGGGCCGGTGGGGGCTGGTCGCGCAGTTCCCCGCGCCCCTTTGGGGCGCGGTTGCTGTGGACGTTGCCCCCAATAGCTCTCCTCGCTCTCTTTTTCCTTTATCCACTCGCCCTCGTCGTTCAGCAGTCCGTGCAGCCGGACACGGGCGGTACCTCCTTCCAGGCGTACGCCGATGTGTTCGCCTCCGAGTCGTTCCGTAACGCCCTGTGGACCACCGTCTGGATCGCCGTCTCCTCCACCGTCGGGTGCATGGTCCTCGGGTTCCTGCTCGCGCTGATCATCGCCTTCGTTCCCTTCCCCGGTGCCAGAGCCGTCGCCCGCTTCATCGACGTCTATCTCTCCTTCCCCTCCTTCCTCATCACCCTCGCCCTGCTCTTCATCTACGGCACGACCGGGATCATCGGGTCCTTCCAGTTCCTGACCACCCCCTGGGGGGTGCTGCTGGCCGAGGTCACCTACTTCACGCCGTTCGTGATGCGGCCGCTGCTCGCCGCGTTCTCGCAGCTCGACACCGCGCAGCTGGAGGCGGCGTCGAGTCTGGGGGCGCGGGCGCCGCGGATCGTGCGGCAGGTGATCCTTCCCGAGGCGGTGCCCGCGCTCGCGGCCGGCGGGAGCCTGGTGCTGGTGCTGTGTCTCAACGAGTTCGGGATCGTGCTGTTCACCGGCGCCAAGGGGGTCACCACCCTCCCGATGCTCGTCTACAGCAAGGCGATCCTGGAGTCCGACTACCCGGGCGCCTGTGTCGTCGCCGTCGTCAACGTCCTGATCTCCGTGGGTCTCTACGGCCTCTACCGGGTGGTGAGCCGTCGTGCTGGTGCATAGCCGCAAGGCCAAGTGGGCGGTGTGGGCGGTGTTCCTCGTCCTCTTCCTGCCGCTCTTCGCCCTCCCTCTGCTCGTCGTCCTCGGCGCCTCCTTCGCCACCCACTGGTCCGGCGCCCTGCCCTCGGGGCTGACCACCGGCAACTTCCGTTCCGCCACCCGCGGTGACGCCCTCCAGGCGCTCACCACCAGCCTCGTCACCGCCGTCACCGCGAGCCTGCTCGCGCTCGCCGTCGGCACCTGGGCCGCGCTCGCCGCCCATGCCCTCGGCAGGCGCCGCAAGGCCCTGGTCGACGCCCTGTTCGTGCTGCCGGTCGCCGTGCCGTCGGTGGTGGTCGGGCTGGCCCTCCTGGTGGCCTTCTCCAAGCCGCCGATGCTGCTCAACGGCACCCGGTGGATCGTCATCCTCGCCCACACCGTGCTGGTGACCGCCTTCGCCTACCAGTCGGTGTCGGCCGCCATCACCCGTCTCGACCCGGCGTACGAACAGGCCGCCGCCTCCCTCGGCGCCCGGCCGGCCTATGTGCTCTGGCGGGTGCGGCTGCCCCTGCTGCTGCCTTCCCTGACCGCCGCCGCGGGCCTCTGCTTCGCCCTGTCCATGGGCGAGCTGAGCGCCACGATGATGCTCTATCCGCCCGACTGGACCCCGCTTCCCGTCCTGATCTACTCGGCCACCGACCGCGGCGCCCTGTTCGCCGGCTCCGCCCTCGCGGTGGTCCTCATGGCGGCGACCCTGATCGCCCTGTTCGCCGTCTCCCGCGTCCGCAACCGAGCTTCGTACCGCTGATCGCACTGATCCAGAACCCTTACCGACGCAAGGAGTTAGCCTCGCCATGCCCAGAAACACGCTCAAGATCGCCGTAGCCGTCTCCCTCCTCGCCACCCCGCTGCTCTCCGCCTGCGGCGGCTCCTCGGCCGCCGCCGACGAGAAGGTCGTCACCGTCTACAGCGCCGACGGACTCAAGGGCGAGAACAACGACGGCTGGTACGACAAGGTCTTCGCCGACTTCCAGAAGCAGACCGGCATCAAGGTCGAGTACGTCGAGGGCGGCTCCGGCGAGGTGGTGCAGCGCGCCCTGCGGGAGAAGAGCAACACGCAGGCCGACGTCCTGGTCACCCTCCCGCCCTTCGTCCAGCAGGCCGACAGCAAGGGCCTCCTGCAGAAGTACCAGCCGAAGGACTCGGAGCAGGTCGGCGGCGCCGACAAGGCCGCCGACGGCACCTGGACCTCCGTCGTCAACAACTACTTCGGCTTCGTCTACAACAAGAAGGAGCTGAAGCAGGCCCCGACCACCTGGGAGGAGCTGCTCGACGGCAAGTACAAGAACAAGCTCCAGTACTCCACGCCCGGTGTCGCCGGCGACGGAACCGCCGTACTGATCAAGGCGATCCACGACTTCGGCGGGCAGAAGCAGGCGCTGGAGTACCTCGGCAAGCTCCAGGCCAACAACGTCGGCCCGTCCGCCTCCACCGGCAAGCTCGCCCCCAAGGTCGACAAGGGCGAACTGCTCGTCGCCAACGGCGACGTCCAGATGAACTACGCCCAGTCCAAGACCATGCCCAACCTCGGCATCTGGTTCCCGGCCGCCCAGGGCGGCAAGCCCACCACCTTCGCGCTGCCCTACGCGGCCGGACTGCTCACGGGCGCCCCGCACACCGAGAACGGCAAGAAGCTCCTCGACTTCATGCTCGCGCGCAAGCAGCAGCAGGAGGTCAGCTCGGTCGGCGGCGGCTTCAGCGCCCGTACCGACGTCAAGGCCGTCGACGCCAACGCCATCGCGCTGACCAAGCTGATGGACGGCGTCGACGTCTTCTCGCCGGACTGGAACGACATCGACAAGAACCTCACGTCGTACGTCGACGCCTGGAAGTCCGCCACCGGCAGCTGAGCCGCCCGGACCGAGGCGACGGACGGGGTCGCGTTCAGGTAGTCCTGACTAGGCTGGGGGCGTCGGTACGCCGTGGTTCCGGCGCCCCCAGCTCACGCATGACCGCATGCACGCCATCCGCACGCCAGGAGAGCACCACATGGCAGACCGCAAGCCCATCGAGTCATGGCTCACCGACATGGACGGGGTTCTCATCCACGAGGGCGTCCCGATCCCCGGAGCGGACGCCTTCCTGAAGAAGCTGCGGGACTCCGAGAAGCCGTTCCTGGTCCTCACCAACAACTCCATCTACACCGCCCGTGACCTGCACGCACGGCTGCGCCGGATGGGCCTGGACGTGCCGGTGGACAACATCTGGACCTCGGCCCTGGCCACCGCCCAGTTCCTGGACGACCAGCGGCCCGGCGGCAGCGCCTACGTCATCGGCGAGGCCGGCCTGACCACCGCGCTGCACGACATCGGGTACATCCTCACCGACCACGAACCCGACTTCGTGATCCTCGGCGAGACCCGCACCTACTCCTTCGAGGCGCTCACCAAGGCCGTGCGCCTGATCAACGACGGCGCCCGGTTCATCGCCACCAACCCCGACAACGTCGGCCCGTCCGTCGAGGGCGACCTGCCCGCGACCGGCTCGGTCGCCGCGCTGATCACCGCCGCGACCGGCAAGGAGCCGTACTTCGTCGGCAAGCCCAACCCGCTGATGATGCGGGCGGGGCTGAACGCGATCGGCGGCCACTCGGAGACCTCCGCGATGATCGGCGACCGGATGGACACCGACGTCCTCGCGGGCCTGGAGGCCGGGATGCGCACCTTCCTGGTGCTGTCCGGCGTCACCCAGCCGGACGACGTCGACCGCTACCCGTTCCGTCCCTCCCAGGTCGTGGACTCGATCGCGGACCTCGTCGACCGGATCTGAACCGCCTCCGACCGGCCGGGCACCAAACCTGATCTCACTCGTACGGAGCAACAAGGCGCCCCCAGAGGATGCGGGGGCGCCGGGTGCGGGGGAGCCTCCAGATATCTGGAGGTTCACGATGGGCTCATTTCGCCTCACTCTCTGTACCGGACTGCTGGCCTGCGCCGCCGGCCTCTCCCCGGCGGCCGCCCACGCGGCGGACGGCCAGGGAGTCACCGTGACCCCGGCCTCCCCGGCCCCGGGCTCGGTCGTCGCGCTGCGGGTGAGCGGCTGCTCCGGTACGACCGGCGCCGCCTCCTCGGCGGCCTTCGTCTCGGACGCCCGTGTCAGCGGCTACGACGGCACCCTGACCGGCGAGGGCCAGGTCCGCTCCACGATCGGCGCCGGCACCTACGACGTGAAGGTCACCTGCGCCGGCGCCGTCGTCAGCGGCAGCGTCACCGTCGTAGGACAGTCGCCGCTCGCGCAGTCGGGGGCCGGGCAGCCGGACGGATCCGGCGTCCTGCCCGCCACGCCGGCCGCGCCCGTACACGCGGGCGGCGGCGGCACCGCCCCACTCGCCTCGGTCGAGCCCCGCTCGACCGGTCCCGACACCGCGCAGGCGGTCACCGGTCTGGTCCTCGCCGGATTCGCCGCGGCCGCCGTCGGGCTGCTGGGCGCCCGGCGGAGCCGCGGCTCACGCTGAGGAGACAGCACGACGATGTCCGACGACGAAACCGAACGACCCGCCGGCACCGGGCGGCTGCTGACCGGCTTGGCCTGGGCGATCCTGCTGCTCGGGCTGTGGCTGTGGGGCCGCGGGGTGACCGAGGTACCCGACGGCATATCCGGCCCCACCACGGGTGACGTGGCCGCCGTCGGCCGCCCCGTAGGCGCCGAACTCCCGCCCGCCGCCAAGCCGTTGGGCTCGGCCCCGCCCGAGCGCATCGACATCCCGGATCTGGGCGTGCAGGCCCCCGTGGTCGCCCGCGGCCTCGACGGCAAGGGCGGGATCGACCCACCGCCCTTCGACCAGCCCGGCGTGGTCGGCTGGTACGGCTCCGGGACCGAACCGGGAGCCGCCGGCACCGCGATCCTGGTCGGGCACGTCGACACCGAGACCCGACCCGCTGTCTTCTACAAGATCAGCGCCCTGGTCCCCGGCGAGACGATCCGCGTGGTCCGCACCGACGGCACGGTCGCCGAGTTCACCATCGACGACGTACAGGTCCTGCCCCGCGACGACTTCGACGCCCAACAGGCCTACGGAACCCGCGAGTCGGGCCGCGCCGAACTCCGGCTGATCACCTGCGGCGGCACCTTCGACCGGACCACCGACAGCTACACGGCGAACGTGGTCGTCTCCGCGTACCTCACCGGAACCGCCGTATAGAAGCCGTACCGGACTCACCTGGCCCGGTCGACGGTCCGCTCCCCTGAGACCGCCGGCCGGGCCGGTCCTCGACCGCGCGCGCCCGGGCTGCGGGAGTAACCCGGGGGCGGGCACGGGAGGCTGGGAAGGCACGGCCGGGGGCCGGGCCGCCCGCAAGCGACTCTAGAGGGGAACCCGCGCCCGGGCCTAGGTTCGCGCTCGCCCGGCCTCCTCCTCGCCGTCAACCCGGGCTGTAACAGCTCACCGACAAGACCGGGCGATCTCGTGGTGAGTGCGGTAGGTATGTCACGATTGAGGCCTGGCCAAGTGCACCCAGGGGGGAATTGGATGTACGACAGCAGGGGGGCCCGGCCGCCGGCCTGGACGTGGGCACTGGGAGCGGCACTGCTGCTCGCCGGCTGCTCCTCGGGCGGGGGCGGCGACGACCGGCCGGACACCGCGGATCCGGGCGCGGCGATCACCCAACAGCCCAAGGGGGCCGACCCGTTCTGGGTGAACCCCGACTCCAACGCGGCCCGCCAGGTGAAGACCTACGCGAAGGCCGGCAAGGACACCGACGCCGAGCAGATCCGCAAGATAGCGCAACAGCCGACCGGCGAGTGGATCGGCCCGGAGAACCCGGAGCAGGAGGCCCGCGGTTTCACCGAGGCCGCGCAGAAGTCCGACCGTACGGCCCTGCTGGTCCTCTACAACATCCCGCACCGCGACTGCGGCCAGTACAGCCAGGGCGGCGCGGCCGACGGCGACGCGTACCGGGCGTGGATCGACGGGGTCGCCCGGGGCATCCAGGACCGCCCCGCCACGGTGATCCTGGAACCGGACGCCGTCCTGCACCTCGTCGACGGCTGCACCCAGGACCGGTTCGCCGAGGAACGCTACGACCTGCTGCGCGACGCGATCACCAAGCTCAGGTCCCTGAAGAACACGAAGGTCTACCTGGACGCCGGGAACGCCGGCTGGGGCCACCCCGACCAGATCTACCAGCCCCTCCGCCAGGCGGGCATCACCGAGGCGGACGGCTTCGCGGTCAACGTCTCCAACTTCTACTCCACCGAGGACTCCATCACCTACGGCAAGCAGCTCTCCCAGAAGGTGGACAACAAGCACTTCGTCATCGACACCAGCAGAAACGGCAACGGCCCCTACGCGGGGGGCGACCCGGACGAACGCTGGTGCAACCCACCGGGCCGGGCCCTGGGGGAGACGCCGACGAAGAAGACGGCGGACGCCCTGGTGGACGCCTACCTGTGGGTCAAACGCCCGGGAGAATCAGACGGCACGTGCAAGGGCGGCCCGCAGGCAGGAAATTGGTGGCCGACCTACGCTCTGAAACTTGCCCAGGGTTCAGAAACCTAGGGGCGCGGGGAACTGCGCGACCAGCCACGGTGCTCCCGCACCCAAAAGAATCACGTGCGGGAGCGCCACGGCGGAAAAAGCTACGGCACCTTCACCCACCGAGCCTCACTCGGCGTCCCCTGATCGTCGTCCACGAACACCATGTACCACCCCGACGGCACCAGGTTCCGGTTCTTCGGTACCGTCACCGTGATCCGGTTCCCGGACGTCCTGAAGTCCAGCGCGATCGAGCGCTGATCCACATCGGTCACATGCGTGGTCGCACTCGGCCGGATCAACCGCACCTTCTTGATGGTCGAAGCGTGCTGGGACGTGAACGTCCCCGACCCACCCCGGGCGATGGCCGCCGGCCCTCCGCTCAGGGACGGCCGGGAGTCCCGGTAGAGATACGGCGGTGTGTAGATCTCGATCCGCTGCTCGAAGACCCCCGGCTTGGTGTCCGCCTTGTCCGCGAACAGCGGGTTGGACCCGAAGAACATGACCCGGCCGTCCGGCAGCAGGATCGATCCGGAGTGGTAGTTCCGCCCCACCAGCGGATCGGCCACCCTCTTGAAGGAGTTGGTGGCGGTGTCGTAGATCCGCGCCTGCCTGATGTCGGAGTCGCCGCGGCCCCGGTAGTCCTCGGAGCCGCCCGACACCAGCACGCTGTCGTCCGGCAGTACCGAGATCTGCGGATACCGCGTCCCCTTCTCCAGGGAGGGCCCGTCCACGAACTTCGGCTCGGCGTCCTTGAGGTCGATGAGCCGTGTCTTGTTCGTCGACAGCTTGGACTCGCCGACCCCGCCGCCGCCGACCACCATGTATCTCTCGTCCTGCGCCGGAGGCAGCAGCACGGTCCCGGACGTCTCCAGTTTGTTCGGGTCGCTGAGCCCGGGCAGCTGGGTGAACCGGTTGGTGTCGACGTCCCAGATCCCGGGGTCACGGCCCACGTCGTCCGGCCCGTACCCGGCGTTGGAGCCCGAGTAGAAGAGCTTGCCGTTCTCCAGGAGGAACAACGCGGGGTACGTCGGGAACTGGCGCTTGTACTTGGTGTACGTCCAGGTCTTCGTCGCCGGGTCGAAGACCTCGTTCTTGCCCGGCACCAGCTGCCCGATGTCGTCGAGCCCGGAGACACTGAGGACCTTGCCGTCCGACAGCGTGGTGAGCGTCGGATACCAGCGGGCCTCGTTCATCGGGTCGACCTTGATGTACTTCTCGGCGACCGGATCGAACTCGTAGGTGTTCTTGATGCCTTCGAAGTCCCGCTTGTCCATGCCGAGTTTGTTGGCGATGCCGTAGGTGTTGCGGGCGTCGTCGCCGGTCAGTCCCTCGATGCTGTAGTTGTCCTGGGTGCCGGTCTCGTACTGGGTGCCCTCCTTCGGCGCCTCGACGACGACCCGCGCGTAACCGGGGTTGTTCCGCAGGAACTTGCCGGTCTTCTTGTCGAAGACCTTGGTCGCGCGCGGGATCAGCACCGAGTCGTCGGAGAGGAACGTCCTGCCGTTCCCCTTGCCGGTGAACCGGGTGCCCTTGGGCAGGGTCATCGGCTTGTCGGGGTTCTCGTTGTAGAGAATCATGACGCCGCCGGCCTTCTTGACGTCGCCCTTGAGCTTCTCGTACTGCTTGGTGCCGCCGGCGATCAGGATGTTGCCGTCGGCGAGCTGGGTGTGGCCGGTGCAGAACAGGTCGGCCGGGGTGGGCACCTTCTTGACGGTGCCCTTGACCGGGTCCCAGATCCGGCTGTCGTAGATCTTCGCGTCGAAGTTGTCCTGGTTGTTGCCCGAGCCCGCGACCAGCAGCACCTTTCCGGTGTGCAGGAGTACCGCGTGGATGGTGTCCTGGCGGTACTCCTTCGGGAACTCGATGACGTCCCAGTGGCCGTTCTCGGCCTTGTACTCGGGTCTGTTGATCTTGTACTGGTGGTATTGCTCGGTCCCGAAGCGGTACACCCACGGCCCGTTCATCCCGGCCAGGACGAGAACCACCGCCGTGCCGATCGCGAGACGACGAGCCCGGCGGCCGCCGGCACTGTCGTTCATCAGGTCTCCTTCGAGTTCGGTGTCATGGCGAACCGGCTCCCAGCCCAACTGGCGGCCGCTCACAAATTGGTGGGCTAGTGTGTGAGGCATGGGGACCACTCACGTGAAGCGGGCGTTCAAGTTCCGCTTCTATCCGACCGATGCGCAGGCAGCCGAGCTGTCGCGCACGTTCGGGTGCGTGCGGAAGGTTTACAACCTCGCGCTCGCGGCCCGTACGGAGGCGTGGATCCTGCGGCAGGAGCGTGTCAACTACAACGCGACCTCGGCGATGCTGACGGCATGGAAGAAGACGGAGGAACTCGCGTACCTCAACGATGTCTCCTCCGTCCCGCTCCAGCAGGCCCTGCGTCACCTTCAGACGGCGTTCGCAAACTTCTTCGCCAAGCGGGCGAAGTACCCACGGTTCAAGTCGCTGAAGAAGTCCCGCAAGTCCGCCGAGTACACCACCAGCGCCTTCCGTTTCCGCGACGGCAAGCTGACACTGGCGAAGATGACGGAACCGCTCGCCATCGTGTGGTCCCGTTCCCTGCCCGAGGGTGCCACGCCGTCCACGGTCACCGTGTCGCAGGACACGGCCGGCCGCTGGTACGTGTCCCTGCTGTGCGAAGACCCCAGCGTCACGCCGCTCCCGGCCAGCGGGAACGTGGTCGGCGTGGACGTCGGACTCGACCACCTGCTGACCCTGTCCACCGGGGAGAAGATCACTAATCCCCGGCATGAACGGCGCGATCGCGCCCGTCTCGCCAAGGCCCAGCGGGAACACGCCCGCAAGGTGAAGGGGTCGGCGAACCGGGAGAAGGCACGCCGGAAGGTGGCCCGTATCCACGCCCGCGTCGCCGACCGGCGACGGGACAACCTGCATAAGCTCACCACTCGGCTCGTTCGTGAGAACCAAACGATCGTGATCGAGGACCTCACCGTCCGTAACCTGCTCAGGAACGGCAGGCTCGCCCGTGCCATCAGTGACGCTGCGTGGAGCGAGTTCCGCGGGATGCTGGAGTACAAGGCAGCGTGGTACGGCCGTGAAGTGATCGCAGTCGACCGCTGGTTCCCGTCCTCCAAGCTGTGCTCGAACTGCGGGGCCTTGCAGGACAAGATGCCGCTGCACGTTCGTACCTGGACGTGTGAGTGCGGCATCACGCATGACCGCGACGGAAACGCCGCGAAGAACCTTCTGGCCGCCGGGCTGGCGGTGTCGGCCTGTGGAGCCGGTGTTAGACCTCAACGGAGTTCTCCGGGCGGGCAGTCGGCGACGAAGCAGGAACCCCTACGGCGCGAGCCGTAGGAATCCCTTCTTTCAAGAGGGGAGGAAGTCAATCCTTGTGTCCCCCCAGCCCGCCGAGCGCGATCCGCATGGTCTCCTCCGGGTTCCCGCCGCTGCCCGCGGGCGCCCAGCTGGGCCGTTGCTGCGGGGCGTGTGCCGCGCGGGTGTATCCGGGCGGTACCGCGTCCTCCGGCTCGGCGGCGACCGCGGGCGTCCTGCTCTCCTTGCGCAGCGTGTACTGCCAGGCGAGGATCGGGGCCGCCGTGATGAGCAGCGCCAGCGTCGCCCAGGTGAGCATCGCCGGGTGCGAGTGGCCGCCGACGAAGCCGGCGGCGAGCGAGCCGCCGAAGACCAGGATGAAGAACCAGTGGATCCGGAACGTGCCGAACAGCGTGTCCGGGCTGGCCGACTCGCCCTTGGGCGTGACCACGAACTTGCTCTTGCGGCGCAGCACGGCGTCCATGAGCGAGCGGGCGTAGATCGGCGCGGACAGCGCCGACATCATCATGCCGGCCACACCGCCGGAGCCCTCCGGTTCGTGCGGGGAGACGTTGTGCCGCCGGTTCCAGATGTACAGGCCGATCTGGAGCGCGGAGGCGTTGCCGTAGAGCATCAGCCACACGGTGGGGTCGATGTTCACACCCGAGGCGCCCAGGCCCAGGAACAGCGCGCAGCTCAGGGCCGCGAGGATCCAGTTGAGCGCGGACATCGGGTAGAAGATGATCATCATGGTGTAGTTGAAGAACTTGCCCGGCGGCAGCGAGAACAGGCCCTTCCAGTACTGCTTGAGGATGGTCTCGTAGGTGCCCCGGGACCAGCGCAGCTGCTGGGTGAAGAAGTCGGTCCAGGCGTTCGGGCCCTCGCCGACCGCGAGCACGTCCGGGGTGTACACCGAGCGCCACTTCCGCCCGGTGGCCGGATTCTTCGCCCGGTGGATCTCGAAGCCGGTCGCCATGTCCTCGGTGATCGAGTCGTACAGGCCGCCGATCTGTTTGATCGCCCTGATGCGTACGGCGTTGGACGTGCCGACGAACATCGGGCCGCCGTAGCGGTTGCCGGCGCGCTGGATCAGGGCGTGGAACAGGAACTGCTGGGACTCGGCGGCCTTGGTGATGGGGTTGTCGTAGTTGCCGTACACCTGCGGGCCGATGACGAAGCCGATGTCCGGGTCACGGAAGTAACCCAGCATCCGCTCCAGGTAGTTGGGCAGCGGGACGTGGTCGGTGTCGACGGAGGCGAAGAAGTCGTACTCGTCGCCGTGCGCCTCCAGCCAGGCGTTGTAGTTGCCGTGCTTGGTCTTGGCGCGGTGCGGGCCCTTGGGCCGGTTCCACTTCTCGACGCCCTTGCGGGTGAAGTGGTGCACGCCCAGGCGCGCGCAGACCTGCTTCACCTCCGGATCGTCGCCCTCGTCGAGCAGCCAGATGTGCAGCAGGCCGCGATGGCGCAGCCGGACCGCCGCCTCCAGGGTCCGGGTGACCATGTCCAGCGGTTCCTTGCCGGGCACGAACGTGGTGATGAACGCGACCCGGGTGCCGGTCTCCGGGACCACCGGGACCGGGTCGCGGGCCACCAGGGTGGCGTGCGCGTTGGACAGCACGTTCAGGCAGCGGAAGAACTCGATCAGGCCGATCGACACCAGCATCACGATGTCGAGGGCCGGCAGGAAGTCGTAGGCCGGGTAGTCGCGCTGGGTCCAGTGCGCGGGCTGCAGCAGCCAGGTCAGCAGCACCAGCGAGAGCAGCGGTGCCGCGCCCAGCATCAGGGCGGCGCGCAGGCGATGCGGTTCCTGGGAGAGCAGTGAGCGGTACTGCACCTTGTACGGTTTGCTCGGATCGGGCTGGGTGAGGGGGCCCGCGAGCCTGCTGTAGTGCTCGTAGTCGTATCTCGGGAGTGTCTTCTTGATCCGGCGCAGGGCGCCGGTGGTGCTTCGGTGTGCGGGTACGCGGAGCTGTGTGGTCTGTGACGGGTCGTATGTCTGTGACGGGTCGTGTTCCTGTTCCTGCCGGGCGCCCGTCGGCGTCGACGTCATGAGTCATCCCCCCACACGCGCAGATCGGCGCGTGTCTGTCGGTCCCACCGCCCGGTCGGATCCCCCTCGATCAGGCCGGGCGCGTCAATGGCGGGGCACGGTCGTTCCACAGATATGGACACGGACCGTGACCGTCCGGTTGCATGATGCCCCCCTCGGCATCGATTCATGACCGGGGCCCCTCACCCCGCAGATCTGGCAACCGGTTACCTACCCCCCAAGTGCCCCGAATCATCGGCACTTTGGACATCCAGGGTTCTACGGTGCGGAGCATGATCGCAAGAGCGAAACGCGGTGTTTACCGGTCATAGGTGTTCATTGTGGAACCTGTGGTGATTGTGTGGATCGACCGTGTCGGTAGTTGACATAAAGGGGCACATGGTGCCGAAGTGCCCTCGTGTGGCCGGTGGGACGTACGCCAGAAGGCCCCCCGCTGCTGCGGAGGGCCTTCTGGGTGTCTGTGCGCCGCCAGGGACTCGAACCCCGGACCCGCTGATTAAGAGTCAGCTGCTCTAACCAACTGAGCTAGCGGCGCGTGCTGACAGCGAGAACTCTACCCGACGGGGGGTGGTGCTCCCGACCGGCGGCCACCGGGGCGACCCCCGTCCGCCCCCCGCTGTACATCATTCGGACCGTCAGCATGCGCACCGGGACGACAGTTGGGAAACTGATCAATGTGCACAGTCCCGGACATATCCACCCGAAATGTGAGGGGAATCGCATGCCGGCCCCGGTATTCGAGGAACTCGACCCCGCGAACGACTGCGAATGCCCCGGATGCGCCCACTGGCGGCGGGTCGGCCCGCACCCGCTGCCCGGACGTTTCGGCGGGCACCCCGCCGCCCGGGGCGTTCTGGTCGTGGCCGCCGCCGCGTCCGCCGCCCTCGCCGCGAGCGCCCCGACGGCCGCCGCCCACAGCACCCCGCCCGCCCCCCACCGGCCCGCCGTCCCCGTGGACGGCGAGCCCGACACCCCGCAGGGCGCCAAGTCCCCCCTGCACGGCCCCGGCGGCAAACCCGTCCAGGGCCCGGTCACCACGCCCCCCATCACCCGTACGGAGATCATCAACCGGGCGAAGATCTGGGTCGCCGCCCAGGTGCCGTACAGCATGTCCCTCTACTGGACGGACGGATACCGGCAGGACTGCTCCGGCTATGTCTCGATGGCCTGGGGGCTGACCGGGAACGAGTGGACGGGCAGCCTCGGCCAGTTCGGCACGAAGATCACCAAGGCGGAGCTCCAGCCCGGCGACATCCTGCTCTTCCACAACCCGGACAACCCCGAGAAGGGGTCCCACGTCGTGATCTTCGGCGGCTGGACGGACTACACGCAGACCTCTTACACGGCGTACGAGCAGACACCCCCGCACGCCCGCCGCCAGTCCACTCCCTACGCCTACTGGAGCAACTCCGCCAAGTACGTCCCCTACCGCTACAACGGCCTGATCGCGGACCCGGGCACGGCCGGCGCCCAGGCCGGCAGGACGGCGGTGCCGTTCCCCGGCGCGGCCTACTTCGGTCCCGGCGCCGACAACAAGTACGTCACCCTGCTCGGCCGGCTGCTGATCGCCCGGGGCGGGGCCGGTCACTACCCCAAGGGCCCGGGCCCGGTCTGGGGCACCTCGGACCAGCGGGCCACCCGGGCCTTCCAGCTCGCCCAGGGCTGGACCGGCGCCGCCGCCGACGGCCTGCCCGGCCCGCGCACCTGGGAACTCCTCGCCGCCGGCAAGGGCAAGAACATCAAGCCCGCCATCACGGGCACGTCCGCCCCCGCCTCGCACGGGGTCCCGGGCTACCCCGGCAAGAACTACTTCCGTCCGGGCGCCACCAACGACTACATCGCCCAGCTCGGCAGGCAGCTGGTCAAGAAGGGCTTCGGCCGTTTCTACACCCACGGCCCGGACCGGGCCTGGGGCGAGGCGGACCGCAGGGCCGTCGAGGCGTTCCAGCGCAGCCAGGGCTGGCGCGGCGGCGCGGCCGACGGCTACCCGGGGGCGGAGACCTGGCGCCGCCTGTTCCTGTAACGACCCGACGATCACGTGACGCATCTGGCGCGGAGGCTGGAGGCAGGCATGAGTACGACGACCGCACACACCCCTGAATCGGGCGACCCCCTGGACGGCGGGCCGCCCACCCGTCCGGTCCCCCGGCTGATCCAGAACGAGGCCACCACCGAGATCCCCGTCCATCTGCTCTTCCGCGACGACCCCGACCCGGTCTCGGTCCCGCTGCGGCCCGCCGTGGTCGGCCGCCGGCAGGGCACCGGCGAGCAGCCCCGGCTGCGCCGCCCGACCCCGGCCAAGCCCCGGCCGGTCGCCGCCGTCGACCCCGAACTGGTGGAGCGCCCCGCCCGGGTGCTGCCCGGCGCGGCCGGGGTGGCCGCCGGGCTGGGCGGGATGGCCGGGGGGCTCGCCACTTCCTGGTGGGCTGGAGTGCTGCCCCCGCTCGCGGTGCACGCGCTGCGCCTTCCGGCGTACGCGGGCGCGGGACTCGGCCCGGCGCAGTGGGCCGCGTACGCCGGAGCCGGCGCGCTCGGCCTGTTCGGCTTCGCCGGGCTCGCGCGCGGGGCGACCGGACGGGCCTGGGTGCTCGGCCTGTTCGGCCGCTACCGGGGGACGGTGCGGCGCACCGGCCTGCTCTGGGTCAACCCGCTGCTGCTGCGCCGCCGCGTCGACGTCCGGCTGCGGCACTGGCGCAGCGAGGAGATGCCGGCGGCGGACGGCAACGGGGTCGCGCTGCGGGTCGTGGTCCTGGTGGTGTGGCGGATGCGGGACACCGCGCGGGCGGTGCTCGGTGTCGACGACCACGAGACATACCTGCGCGAGTGCGTGGAGGCGGCGCTGGCCCGGGTGCCGGTGGAGGTGCCGGGCCGGACGCGGGGCTCGGTGGAGATGGCCGCCGACGCGCTGACCCGGCTGGTGGCACGGGACGCGGCCGGGATCGGCCTGGAGGTGTTCTCCGTGCAGCCGGTCCGGGTGGAGTACGCCCCGGAGGTCGCCGCGGCCATGCACCGCCGCCGGATCGCCACGCTCGACGCCCAGCAGCGGTCCGGGATGCTCGCCTCCGTCGTGGACTCCGTCGAGGACACGGTGACCCGGCTGACCATGCGCGGCCTGGTCGAACTCGACGACTACGAGCGCAAGGTGCTGGTACGGGACCTGACGGTGGCGTTCTGCTCGGGACGCTCCGACTCCGCACCTTGACCGCAGGGGATGGGTCGTTGATATGGACACCGTCAACTGATGGCAATATTCTGAGACTTGGTCTAGACCTGCACGGCTCACAGAACCTCCCCCACGTTCTCCAGGAGCGGCAGCATGCGTAAACGGACCAAGATCTCGGCCGTCGTGCTCGGTGTGGCGACCGCCGGAGCCTTCGCGCTCTCCACCGGCGGCGCCAGCGGGCACGGCTACACCGACCTCCCCATCAGCAGGCAGAAGCTCTGCGCCAACGGCACCGTGACCAACTGCGGTGACATCCAGTGGGAACCGCAGAGCGCCGAGGGCCCGAAGGGCTTCCCGGCGGCCGGTCCCGCCGACGGCCAGCTCTGCAACGGCGGGGTGAGCCGGTTCTCCCAGCTCAGCTCGCCCAAGACCCCCGCGGGCGCGGCCTGGCCGACGACGAAGGTGACGGGCGGCCAGTCGTACACCTTCCGCTGGCAGTTCACGGCGGTGCACGCCACGACCGACTTCAAGTACTACGTCACCAAGTCGGGCTGGAACCAGAACCACGCTCTCGCCCGTTCGGACCTCAACACCACCCCCTTCCTCACCGTCCCCTACAACGGCCAGCGCCCGCCGAGCACCATCAGCCACAGCGGCACCCTGCCGTCGGGGCTGAGCGGTCACCACGTGATCCTGGCGGTCTGGACGATCGCCGACACGGGCAACGCGTTCTACGCCTGTTCAGACGTCACGTTCTGACCGGCGTCGTTCGACGGCTGGGTAACATCCGGCTGATCTGAGCTTCGCTTGAGGACCTGCGGCAGGTCGCAGGGGTACGTTCCCGCCACGCCGGCCGGTCGGACCGGTGTTCGGAACCGGGGGACTGCCATGGGCCTGCTGCAAGCGTTCTTCTACATCATTCCCGGCATCTTCGTCGTCGGCGGGGTGTACGGGGTGATCAGAACAGTGAAGCGGTCACGCCAGATCAGCCGGACGTGGCGTCACGGCCGTACGGCCGAGGCACGCTGTCTGCGGTCGTACACGACGACCAGCGGCGGCGGTGGAGACACGTCCGTGACGACCACGCTGCACCATGTCTACGAGTTCAGGACGGCCGAGGGGCGTACCGTCCGCTTCGATGAGGGCAACGCGCGCCCCACCGTCCTCGAGGGCGACTTCGTGACGGTGTACTACCTGCCGGAGAACCCGGAGAAGGCCACCGCGCAGCCGCCCGCGCAGGGGAAGCTGGCGGTGGGGACCGGATGCATGGTGGCGTTCCTCGTGGTGTTCATAGGGTTCGCGGTGGCCTTCATGATCGGGGCGCACTTCGCCTTCTCGGACGGGGGCACGGACATGGGGCCGGGGCCCGCGGAGTGGACTCCGTGAGTGCCGCGATCTGCGGGTGGGGCGCTGCGGGTTCGTCGTGGTTGATCGCGCCCACGCGGCGGTAGCCGCATATCGATACGGCCCGCGTCCCCGGGGTACTGATCTGACGGAGTGTCAATTAATCTGCTTCTTCATGGCCTTCCAAGGGCGTACCGTCGCTGAAGCAGTCGCCGCCCGGTGGGGTGACCACCGGCCCGGGCTGTGGTTCGAGGAGCAGGTGCTGACGCATCACGAGGTGGCCGGCGGTGCCGCCGCTCGTGCGGCCCTGCTGAGGGATCTGCTGCCGCCCGGTGCCGTGCCCCATGTGGGCGTGCTGCTCGACAACACCCCCGAGTTCCCGCTCTGGCTGGGGGCCGCCGCGCTCGCGGGGGCGGCCGTCGCCGGGGTCAATCCGACCCGGCGCGGGGCCGAGCTCGCGAGGGACATCCGGCACACCGAGTGCCCGGTGCTGGTCACCGAGCGGGCCCACCTGCCTCTCCTCGCCGGACTCGACCTGCCCGGAGTACGGCTGCTCGTCACCGACGATCCGGCCTACGGCGCGCTGCTCGCGCCCTATCGCGGCGCCTTCCCGGACGCCTCCCGGGCCACCCCCGGCGACCGGATCCTGCTCTACTTCACCTCCGGTTCCACCGGCGCCCCCAAGGCCGCCCTCTGCTCCCAGGGCAGGCTCGCGGCGGCCGGGCGGTCGCTCGCCGGGCAGTTCGGGGTCGGGCCCGACGACGTGCACTACATCTGCATGCCGATGTTCCACGGCAACGCGGTGATCGCCGACTGGGCTCCCGCGCTGACGGCGGGCGCCGGGGTGGCGCTGCGGCGGCGGTTCTCGGCGTCGGGATTCCTGGCCGACGTCCGGCGCTACCGGGCGACCTACTTCACCTATGTCGGCCGTGCGGTGCAGTACATCCTCGCCACCGAGCCGCGCCCCCACGACCGGGACCATCCGCTGCGGCTCGGCTTCGGCACGGAGGCCGGCGCGGTGGACGCGGCCGCCTTCCAGGAGCGGTTCGGGGTGCGGCTGGTCGAGGGGTACGGGTCGTCGGAGGGCGGGGCAGCGATCCAGTGGTCGCCGGGGACGCCCGACGGGGCGGTGGGGCGGGCGGCGCCCGGTCTCGTCGTGCTCGACCAGGAGACGGGGGAGGAGTGCCCGGCCGCCGACTTCGACTCAGGGGGCCGGCTGCTCAACGGGGAGCAGGCGATAGGGGAGCTGGTGAACCGGGCGCCGAACCCCTTCGAGGGGTACTGGCGCAACCCGGAGGCGGAGGCCGAGCGGCGGCGGGGAGGGTGGTACTGGACCGGGGACCTCTTCTACCGGGACGGGGACGGCTATCTGTACTTCGCGGGCCGTACCGACGACCGGATCCGGGTGGACGGGGAGAACCTGGCCGCCGCGATGATCGAGAACATCGTGGCACGGTACGCGGGCGCGGACGCCGTCGCCGTGTACGGGGTGCCGGACCCGGTGACCGGGGACCAGGTGATGGCGACCGTCGCCGGGCGGTTCGAGCCGTTGGACTTCGCCGAGTTCCTGCTGGCCCAGCCCGACCTGGGGACCAAGATGGCGCCCCGGTTCGTGCGGGTGGTGGAGCGGATGCCGGTGACGGCGACCAACAAGATCCAGCGGGCCGCGCTGCGCAGGGAGGGGGTGCGGTGCGCCGACCCGGTGTGGTGGCGGCCGCCGGGCGAGCAGACCTACCGCAGACTGACCCCGGAGGACGCCGAAGGGCCCCTCGTCTTCACGAGGGGCCCTTCAAAACAGTGCGCCGCCAGGGACTCGAACCCCGGACCCGCTGATTAAGAGTCAGCTGCTCTAACCAACTGAGCTAGCGGCGCATGACTCTCGCCGAACCGTCCGATCTCTGTCTCGCGGCTGGCGACGAAGAAAATACTACCTGGTCCGCGGGGGTGCTTCCGACCAGCCCCGGAGAGAAGCCGCCGGCTCAGATGGCGAGGGACAGCAGCACCGGGGCCGCGCTGCGGTTCAGTGCGTCGGCGGCCTGCCGGAGCCGGTGCGCGTGCTCGACCGGCAGGGACAGGGCCAGGCAGCCCACCGACGAGCCGGCGGTGATCGGCACCGCCGCGCACACCGTGCCGATCGCGTACTCCTGGAGGTCCAGGACCGGCACCGTCGGCGGCTGTGCCTCCAGCCGGGAGAGCAGCAGCTTGTCGCTGGTGATGGTGCGCGAGGTGAGGCGGGCCATCTTGTGGCGGGAGAGATGGTCGCGGCGGCCGTTGTGGTCGAGCTGGGTGAGCAGGCTCTTGCCGATCGCGGTGGCGTGCGCGGAGGACCGGAAGTCCACCCACTCGTTGACCGCGGGGGCGTCCGGGCCGGCCGCGTACGGGCCGATCCGCACCTCGCCGTCGACGTACCGGCTGAGGTAGACCGCCGCGCCGACCGAGTCGCGCAGCCGGTCGAGGGTCAGCTGGAGCTGCTCGCCGAGGGCGCGCTCCCGGTCGTGCGCGGAGCTGAGGCGGCGCAGGGTCTCGCCGGTGACGTAGGCGCCGTCGGCGACCTGCTCGACATAGCCCTCGCGGCGCAGCATGCGCAGCAGCGCGGTCAGGCGCTCGGGGTCGAGGCCGGTGTGGCGGGCCAGCTCGGTGTCGGTGACGCCGTCGGCGTGCCCTGCCACCGTCTCCAGGACGCGCAGCGCGTCCTGGGCGGAGTGGTACGGGGCGGTCGGCTCGTGCTTCAGCGCCACGGTGAATCCCCCTGCGCTCGCTCGGCGATGCTGCCTTCGGCAGCACTGCTTGGGCCGTGATCCGGGCAACGGATCCTCTCCACGATAACGGGCAGCAGCCCGAAACGGAGGGGGTGTTGGCGAGATTCCGGCCCTCCCAGCTGCGACGAAGACCCGTTGGCATATGTCAGCGGAATGAGCTGACCGCTGGACCTCGGGTGATCGAGCATTCACTTCCTGTAATCATCACATCGCGCGGGGAATCTTTTACGACGGTTTGCGCGGAGACGCTTACAGCACCGCGCTGAGGAACTCCCGGGTCCGCTCGTGCTCGGGCTCGCTGAAGATCCGCGCCGGCGGGCCCGCCTCGATGATCCGGCCCGAGTCGAACATCAGGACCTGGTCGGAGATGTCCCGGGCGAAGTTCATCTCGTGGGTCACACAGAGCATCGTGATGTCGGTGGTGCGGGCGATGTCCCTGAGCAGGTCGAGAACGCCCGCGACCAGCTCGGGGTCGAGCGCCGAGGTCACCTCGTCCAGGAGCAGCACCTTCGGCCGCATGGCCAGCGCCCGGGCGATCGCCACCCGCTGCTGCTGGCCGCCGGAGAGCCGGGTCGGCCGCTCGTCGGCCTTGTCGGCGAGGCCCACCAGGTCGAGCAGCTCCCGGGCCCGCGCCTCCGCCTCGTCCTTCGGCAGGCCGAGCACGGTCACCGGAGCCTCGGTGAGGTTGCGCAGCACGGTCATGTTCGGGAACAGGTTGAACTGCTGGAACACCATCCCGATCTGCTTGCGGACCTCCCGCAGCTCCTTCTCCGACGCCGGGAAGAGCCGCTGCCCGTCGACGGTGATGGTGCCCGCGTCCGGCTTGGTCAGGGTCATCAGCAGCCGCAGGATCGTGGTCTTGCCGGAACCGGAGGGCCCGATCAGGGTGACGTGCCGGCCCGCCTGCACGGTGAGGTCGAGGCCGTCGAGGACGGTGTTCTCCCCGAACCGCTTGGTCACCCCCTCGATGCGGATCAGCTCGGTGGACGTCGTGTCGGCGGTACTCGGCTGCTTGCTGGTCTCAACGGACAAGGCGACGCTCCAGGGTGCGCAGAAGAAGGGAGGCGAGGTAGGAGATGACGATGAAGGCGACGCCGATCACCGTCACCGGCTCGGTGAACTGGAAGTGCTGCTGCGAGAAGAGCCGCGCCTGCCCGAGCATCTCAAGCACCGTGATCGACATCAGGATCGGCGTGTCCTTGAGCATCGAGATCACGTAGTTGCCGAGCGGCGGCACGACCCGGCGCAGCGCCTGCGGCAGGATCACCACCGTCCAGGTCCGCCGCGCCGGCAGGTTCAGCGCCGTCGCCGCCTCCCACTGGCCCACCGGCACGGCCTCGATACCGGCCCGGTAGACCTGCATGGTGTACGTCGAGTAGTGCAGGCCGATCGCGAGGACACCGGTGGTCAGCGCGGAGAACGTCAGCCCCCACTCGGGCAGCACGTAGAACAGGAAGAACAGCTGCACCAGCAGCGGGGTGTTGCGGACGAACTCGGTCACCACGCCCACCGGCCAGCGCACCCACCTGGTCGGCGTCCGCATCAGCAGCGTCCACACCAGCCCCAGCGAGAACGAGATCAGCGAACCGAGGACCAGCGCCTCCAGGGTGACCAGCAGGCCGTCCCAGAAGTGCGGCATGAACTCGCTGACGGCACTCCAGTCCCACTTCACGCGACACCACCGACCCCGGTCGTCTGCGCACGCTTGGCCTCACGTGCGCTCTGTTCGCTGCCCGGGTCCTTGCCGATGCCGGCCTTCAGCCGCTTCTCCAGCCCGCGCATCAGCCGGGTGATGGCGAACGCGATCACGAAGTAGATGAGCAGCAGATACGTGTAGATGTGCGCGCTCTCCTGCAGCGCCAGGCGCACCAGGTTCCCGCTGAACGCCAGGTCGCCCATGCCGGTGATCGACACCAGCGCGGTGCCCTTGAGCAGTTCGACCAGCAGGTTGCAGAAGGAGGGGATCATCTCCGGCACCGCCTGCGGCAGCAGGATCAGCCGCAGCCGCTGCCAGGGCGTGAAACTGAGCGCGATCCCGCCCTCCTTCTGCGCCGGGTCGACCGCGTTCAGCGCCCCGCGCACGATCTCCGCGCCGTACGCGCCGTAGGTCAGCCCGAGCGCGAGGGTGCCCGCCCACAGCGGCACCAGCTGCCAGCCGAAGGCGACCGGCAGCACGAAGAACACCCAGAAGATCATCACCAGCGCCGAGGTGCCACGGAACACCTCGGTGTAGAAGCCGGCGAGGAACCGGACGAACCGGTGCCGGCTCGTCCGCGCCACGCCCACCACGAAGGCCACCGCGGTCATCAGCAGCCCGCTGAGCACGAGGAGCTGGACGGTGGTCCAGACGCCCTTCAGTACGAGGTCCCACAGTCCCGAGGTCATCCGCTCTTGCCTCCCCCGCACAGCTCCTTGGCCGTCAGGTCGGTCATCTCGGCCTCGGTGAAGCCGAACGGCCGCAGGATCCGGAAGAGTTCGCCGCTCTTCCTGAGCTTGCGCAGCTCCACGTTGAAGGCGTCCCGCAGCTTCGTCTCGGCCGACCGGAACGCGAACGCGCCCCCGTCCACGTGCGGTGTGCCGTCGACCAGCGGGGCGAAGGGCTTGGTGGCCTCGGTCTTGGCGGACTTCCTGACCACCTCGCGGACGGTGACCGCGGTCCCGGCGAAGACGTCCACGCGCCCGGCCTCCACGGCGTTCAGCCCGGCGACCTGGTCCGGCACGATCAGGATGTCGCTCTCCTTGTACCCCGCCTCGACCGCGTACTGGATCTCCGCGTACCCGGTCCCGGTGGCGAACCTGGCCTTCTTGGCGACGACGTCCTTGTAGTCGTGCAGCCCCTTGGGGTTCCCCTTGCGCACGACGAACGAGTCGAGCATCTGGTAGTCGGGATCGGCGAAGATCACCTGCTCGCAGCGCTCGGGATTGACGTACATCCCGGCGGCCACGACGTCGAACTGCTGCGAGTTCAGCCCCGGGATCAGCGAACCGAACTCGGTCGGCACCGGCTGCACCTTGTCGACCCCGAGCCGCTTGAAGATCGCCTTCGCCAGCTCCGGTGCCTCACCGGTGAGCTGCCCGTCCTTGTCGATGTACCCGAAGGGGATCTCACCGGCGATCCCGAGCCGTACGACACCCTGGGCGCGCAGCCGTTGCAGCAGGTCACCGCCGTCGGTGCCGGCCGCGGTGGCCACGCGGGTGCAGCCGGCGGCGGCGAGTGCGCCGATGGCGGCGGCACCCGCGAGCACCGCACGCCGAGTTTGTCTGGATTCATACCCAGATGTGTCTGTCTCGTTCCCAAGTGGTGGAGCCATGGCGGCGCGGCTACCCGGGGCCAATCGACTTATGCATCATGGATGACATGGCCGATCGATTCATCGAAGTCTCGCTGGTCACCCGCGAGGTCAGTGCCACGGCCCGGCTGCTGGACGACCGGGCCCCGGTGACCTGTGCCGCCGTCTGGGACGCCCTGCCACTCGCCGGCGACGTCTACCACGCGAAGTACGCCCGCAACGAGATCTACGCTCTTTTCCCGCCATTCGCGGCGACGGAACCGCCCCTGGAGAACCCGACCGTCACGCCCATCCCCGGCGACCTCTGCTACTTCTCCTTCGCCGGCGCGGAGTTGGGCACGAAGGCCTACGGCTACGACCGCGAGGTGCGCCCCGGCACCACGGTCGTCGACCTGGCCCTCTTCTACGAACGCAACAACCTGCTGCTCAACGGCGATGTGGGCTGGGTGCCGGGGATCGTGTGGGGCGAGGTGGTGCGGGGCCTGCCGGACCTGGCCGAGGCCTGCAACGACCTGTGGCGGACGGGGGCGGCGGGGGAGACCCTTGCCTTCCGCAGGGCCTAGCCGCGGCCCCCGCCCGACTGCCGTGCTTCAGTCGGTGACCACGGACGTGTTGAGGCCCTTGGCGTAGTGGTTGTGCGCGATCCGGATGTCCGAGCTGCCGTGGAAGACGAACAGCGGTGAGGTGTACGGCGGTTGGTCCGACCCGTCCAGCCGGCGGACCGTGTTGCCGGTGAAGGCGAACCCGCCGACGCTCTTGGCGTTGACGACGGTGACGTCACCGATGTCGAACGCGTTGTCCTCGACCTTGATGTTGTGGTGCACGGGGTTCGCCGGGTCGACGACCTGGTTGGTCGGTTCCACGAAGATGACCGGGCCGCTGGGCCGGGTGAAGGTGTTCCCGCGGATCGTCAGGTCGGAGACCGGCCCGGACTCGTACCACTGGTAGGCGTCCGCGGAGACGTAGATGCTGGCCATGGACATCGCGTCGAACCGGTTGCCGGTGATCAGGACGGGCTTGCGGGTGGTGACCAGGATGCCGCGGGTCGGCACGTTGCGGAACACGTTGCCGGAGATGACGACCGACGGGGTGGCCGTGATGTTCTCGACGACCGTGCCGCCGATCTCGGTCCCGGCGGGGACCGGCCGGTCGAAGGTGACGGTCATCGTGGTGAGCGGCTTGTCGTGGTCCATCCCGCTCGGTCCGTCGACCGCGGTGACCTTCGCGTGCGCCGGTGACAGCTGGGTCATCGTGCGCTTGGTGGTGAACTCGACCTCGTCACCCGGGGCGAACTGCGGGAACCCGGCGGTCTGCGGGTGCTCGTAGGCGAGCGTGAGGGTGTTCGGGCCGGGCTGCCCGACGACTTCCAGATAGGTGCCGTGGATGTTGATCGGGTCGTCGTGCGGGCCGTCGAAGACGCTCCGGGTGATCGAGACCTTGCCCTTGACGCCGGACATCTGCACGAAGTCCGCGAACGAGGCCGTCGAGCGGCCGGACTTCGGGTCGGGCGCGAAGTTCACCTTGTCGATGGAGATGTTCTCGCTGAACTGCCCCACCACACCGAAGGACTGCAGGTAGTACGCGTTCATCGAACGCATCGTGACGTTCTTGGACTCCCAGATGAAGGCGCCCGGCTCGGTCCGCTCGATGAGACGCATCTGGTAGACGAGCCCGGCGTCCGTCGGTTGCGTCGAGCCGTTGTAGTCGATCCGGATCCGCCGGCCGCCGAGGTCGGTGACGGCGGCGACATCGTTGAACAACGGGTTGTCCGCGCGCCAGGTCTTCTGCGCCTCGGGGTCGTGGATCTGGGTGTACTGGAGGCCGTCGACCCCCGACCAGTACGGCTGCCCGGTGACCGGGCTCTTCTCGCCGAGCCAGGTGATGTGCGTGCCGTTCACCTCGTACGGGCTGCCGGCCGGGATCTTCAGGACGCGGTAGGCATGCCCGTCGGTGACACCGGTGGTGGCGACCGTCGCGTCGATGACCTCGGGGGCCGCGTAGTCGAAGGAGAAGTTCGTGAAGGTCACGTTCGTCGAGCGGATCGACGCGAACGCCGTCTGGAGACCGTGGTATTCGAGCTTGGCCCCGCCGCCGTCGACGGTGACGTCGTGCATGTCCTCGATCAGCAGCCCGATCTTCTTGTCCCGGTAACGCTGGTCGGCGCCCACGGTGTTGGACACGTACAGCTCACGGGTCTCGGCCCGCTCGGGATAGAGCTGGTAGGTCCCCTTCGAGAAGACGATCCTGACCGGCCGGTCGAGGCTCCTGGCGTGCCGCAGCGCCGCGGCGACGGCGGGAGCCGAGTCCGTCCGGCCGGTGGGGTCGGCTCCGTAGTCGTCCACGTCGACCACCACCGGTGCCGCCTTCGGCGCCGCGGCGACAGGAGCGGCCGCCCCGCCGCCGAGCAGCGCGAGCGCCACCCCGAGAAACGCGAACCGAGACATGGGCATAGTCCCTCCGGATCGTGCATGAGCGATGAAATACCCGATGAATAGCGGGAGTTACCGCCGATGATCCGGCCGGATCTCCGTGCAGAGTCTGCATAGATCCGATGTCTAGGTCAATGGTCCGGGCGAACAGGTGCCACCGCCGCCGTGCTGGCGCGGATCACCAGCTCGGGGTCGAAGAGGAGTTCGCCGACCGGGACCTCGCGGTTGCCCACCAGAGCGATGACGCTGCGGGCCACCTCCGCGGCCAGGCGGTCGGCCGGCTGGCGGACCGTGGTGAGCGGGGGGTCGACGAAGTCCATGATCATGGTGCCGTCGTAGCCGACGACCGACACGTCGCCCGGGACGTCGTACCCCTGGCGGCGCGCGCCGCGGATCGCGCCCAGGGCCATGTAGTCGCTGGCGGCGACGATGGCCGTGGCGCCCCGGCCGAGCAGAGAGATCGCGGCGGACTGGCCGCCCTCGACGGTGTAGGACTGCCGGACCACCCACTGCTCCGGATCCTTGACCCCGCGCCGGGCGAGCGAGGAGACGAAGCCGCTGACCCGGCGGTCCGCCGGGCGGTTGCCGACCGGGCCCGACGCCATTCCGATCCGGCGGTGGCCGAGGCGGTGCAGGTGGTCGACGGCGAGTTCGGCGGCCAGCAGGTCGTCGGTGGAGAAGACCGGCACATCGCCCACGCCCTCGAACTCGCCGTTGACCCCGACGAACGGGATCCGGCGGGAGCGCAGCAGTTCGTACGCCGCCGGGTCCGCGCCCTCGATCGTGTTGCTGGCCGACAGGAAGACCACGGCGGCGACGCCCCGGTCGGCGAGGGAGGTCACGAAGTCCAGCTCCTGCACCCCGCCGGGGAAACACGGGCACAGGACCGTCTTCAGGCCGTGCGGGGCGAGGGTGGACTCGATCCGTTCGCAGACGTCGGCGAAGAACGGGTTGGAGACGAACTCGGTGATGACCGCGATCAGCTGCCCCCGGGTCTGCCGCTCGTACCCGAGGTCGGCCATCGCCTGCTCGACCGCCTCACGGGTCTTGCGCGCCACCCCCTGACGCCGGTTGATGACCCGGCTGACGGTGGCCTCGCTCACCTGCGCCCGCTCCGCGACCTCGGTGATGCCGACCTTCATAACGGTTCCCGTCCTGCCTTGCTTGCACGAAAACGATGAAAACTTTCAGCGCATCATGCCATGGAAAATGGCAGTCAGTCTGCGTGTCTTGCATGTTTCTTCTGCATGACCATTGAAGCGCCTCTCCGGGCCCTGTTAGCTTGCCGCCACCGCTCGGCCGCCCCACCCGCCCGACCGCAGTGACCGAAGACCGGAGACCCGATGAAGCCCTCAAGGCTCATGCTGCTCACCGCCGTTGCCCTGCTCGCACCGATGGCCCCCGCCGTGTCGGCCGAGGCGGCACCGGGTTCCCGCCCCCAACTCGCCATCCCCGACCCCGGCTTCGAGAACGGTGGCACGGGCTGGACCTTCACCTCGGGCGCCGGCGTCGGCACCGGCAACAGACACGGCGGCGAGCGCTTCCTCTACCTCGACGCCGGAGCCGGCAAGAGCGCCGAACTGACCATCGTCGCGCCCCGCAACGGCAGTTACGACTTCTCCGCGTGGATCGGCAGCGCCGGCACCGGCGGCACGTACACGGTCCGGCGCAACGGCGAGACCGTCCAGACGATCACCTTGCCGCAGCACCCGGGCTACGCCCGCTACACCATCAGCGATGTCGCGCTGAGGACCGGCGACCGGCTGGGGATCGAATTCGGCTCCGGCAGCGCCTGGGTCAACGCGGACGACCTGATGATCTCTCCCGCCGCACCGGCCGACCCGAAGGTCACTTCGTCCGACCCCGAGGTCGCCGAGATGTTCGCCTGGGCGCAGAAGAAGGCCAACAGCTGGGTCCAACTGCCCGGCACCGTAGGCCCGGTCAACGTCGACGAGTACCAGACCGGCGGCACCGGCAGCGCGACGTACGAGCCCACCTACTGGGCCGGATACGCCAACCGCAGCGCCTACTACTCCCGCGACATGACCCACCAGCTCGCCGGCGCCCACCTCATCGGCCTCGACGCCGAGAACGAGACCATGCTCCGCTCCTACGCGGAGTCGGCCACCGCCGAGCACAAGTACTTCCCGGTGTGGTCCCTCAACTTCGACGCCAAGACGTACCTGAGCATCGACTACAAGAGCCCGGACAACTTCGTGCGCGAGGTGCCGGCCACCTTCGAACTCGTCGAGAAGGCGGCCCAGGCCTACCTGTGGACCGGCGACCGCAGATACGTCGACGACCCGGTGCTGTGGGACTTCTACCGGCACGCCACCGAGCAGTTCATCGACCTGCACAACTCCGCGGTGGACAACGGCAAGGTCAAGGTCGCCGAGGGCACGGGCAACGGCATCTTCCAGGGCGCCGCCAGCTACAACGAGCAGGACGGCGACGGCCTCGCCGAGGCCGGGGACGGCATCGCCTCCGAGTACCAGGCGTACCTGGCGATGGCCGTCCTCGCGCGCGGCAAGGGCGACACCAAACTCGCCAGGACGTACGACAAGAAGGCCGCCGACCTGAAGACGTACTTCAACGACGACTGGAGCGGCACCGGCACCGGCGCCGACATGGTCCGCGCGTACACCCTCTCCGGCACCCCGGTCACCGGCTGGGGCAAGGAGAACAGCGTCTTCATGCCGATGAAGCAGATCATCGACCCCGGCCCGCGCAACGACGCCTACCTCGACTACATCGAGAAGCAGGAGCTGGGGCCGGACGGGTCGCCCAACATCGAGTCGACGACCTACCTGCCCGACATGTTCTTCAAGAACAACCGCAACGACACCGCCTGGCAGTGGATGCGGAAGATCTACGGGGAGCGGGAGACCCAGCACGTCAACTCCAGCCAGGGCCCCAACGGCGACTACCCCGAGGTGTCGTTCACCCTGGTCAGCCAGACCATTCAGGGCCTGATGGGCATCACACCGGACGCCCCGGACCACAAGGTGACCACCCAGTCGCGGCTGCCGTCCGGCATGAAGTGGCTCCAGGCGGCGGACGTCCCCATCGGCACGGGCACCGTCACCGTCCGCCACGACGGCGCGACGAGGACCACGCTGACGAACAACTCCCGCAAGGACTCCTACCGTTGGGAGGCCCGCTTCCCCGGCGTGCACCAGCGGATCGAGGTCGACGGCGTCCCCCAGCGGGTCCGCACCAAGAAGGTCGACGGCGTGACCTACACGTACGCGACTCCGACGGTACGGGCGGGACGGACGGCGGTGGTCCAGGTGACCGGCTGACGCGCCCGCCGCTCCCCGGCGCGCTCCGTCAGAGGCGTGCTCCGTCAGACCACGGCGTTGCCGGCCGGCGGTACCGAAGCCGCCCCCGCCTCGTACAGCGCATGGGCCGCCCGCAGCACCAGATCGTCCCGGTGGCGGGCGGCCACGAGCTGCAACCCCACCGGCAGTCCGTCCTCGTCCAGGCCCACCGGCACGGTCGCGGCCGGCTGCTGGGTCAGGTTGAAGGGGTACGTGAACGGCGTCCACCCCGTCCAGCGCCGGAAACCCGAGTTCCTCGGCACCTCCGCCCCCGCCTCGAACGCGGTGAGCGGCAGCGTCGGCGTGACGAGCAGGTCGTACCGCTCGTGGAAGAGGCCCATGCGGCGCCCCAGGTCCATCCGGACGTCCACCGCCGCCAGGTACTCCAGCGCGCTCAGCCCGGCCCCCTGCCCGCAGATCTCCCGCAGCCCCGGGTCGAGCGACGCCCGCTGCTCCGGGGAGAAACGCTGGGTCACCCGGGCCGCCCCCGCGAACCACAGCGCGTGGAACGCCTCCACCGGGTCGCTGAAGTCCGGGTCGGTCTCCTCGACGTACGCCCCCAGCCCGGCCAGCCGCGTCACCGCCCGCCGTACCGCCGCCGCGACCCCCGGACGGACCGCCACCTGGCCGCCCAGCGTCGGTGAGAACGCCACCCGCAGTCCGCGCACGCCCCCGGAGAGACCGGCCGTGAAAGGCCCCGGGGCGGGACCCAGCGCCGACCAGTCCCGGGCGTCCGGGGTGCCGATCACGTCCAGCAGCAGTGCCGCGTCGGCCGCGTCCCGGGTCATCGGACCCACGTGCGACAGCGTGCCGAAGGCGCTCGCGGGGTAGAGCGGCACCCGGCCGTACGTCGGTTTCAGGGCGAAGACTCCGCAGAAGGCCGCCGGGATGCGCACGCTGCCACCGCCGTCCGTGCCCAGGGACAGGGGCCCGGCACCCAGGGCGACGGCCGCCGCGCTGCCGCCGCTCGAACCGCCGGCGGTGCGGGACGGGTCGTACGGGTTGCGGGTGATCCCGGAGAGCGGGGAGTCGGTCACGCCCTTCCAGCCGTACTCGGGGGTGGTGGTCTTGCCGATGAACACCGCGCCGTGTTCACGGAGCCGGGCGACGGAGGGCGCGTCCTCGTCCCAACTCCCGTCGGCGGACACCGTCCTGGAGCCGCGCAGGGTCGGATGGCCGCGCATCAGCAGGATGTCCTTCACCGTCACCGGGACGCCGTCGACCAGGCCCTTCGGCTCGCCCCGCCGCCACCGCTCCGCCGACTCCGCCGCCTGTGCCAGGGCGTCCTCCTCGGTGAGGCGGACGAAGGCGTTGACCTCCGGCTGGATCCGGGCCGCCCGTTCCAGGACCGCCCGGGTGGCCTCCACCGGGCCGAACCCGCCGGTGCGGTAGCCGTCGAGGAGCTGTCGGGCGGTGAGGCCGGTGAGGCCGGTGAGGTCGGTGAGCTGCATGAGGGGCACCCTCCCGGGGGTCAGTGACCGGGCACGTAACCGCGCTTCTTGTCGACCACGTTCGGCAGAGATCTGCCCGCCGCCCACCGCTCGTACAACTCCACGAACTGAGTGCCCAGTTCGTCCCGCCAGCCGATCGTGTCCCCGCTCATGTGCGGCGAGACGATGAGACCCGGCACGTCCCACAGCGGGCTGTCGGCGGGCAACGGCTCGGCGGTGAAGACGTCCAGGGCCGCGGCGGCGATCCAGCGCCGGGTCAGCGCCCGCACCAGCGCGTCCTCGTCGACCAGCCGGCCCCGGCCGACGTTGATGAAGCAGGCCGACGGCTGCATCACGCCGAAGCGGTGCGCGTCGAACATGCCCTGCGTCTGCTCGGTCAGCGGCGCGGCCGCGATCACCCAGTCCGCGCGGGACATCAGCCGGTCCAGGTCGTCGGGGCCGTGGATGCCGGTGCGCGGGACGCGGCCGACCAGCGCGGTGGTGATGTCGAGCGCCTTGAGGGTGCGGACGATGGCCCGGCCGATCGGGCCGGAGCCCACCACACACGCGCGGGTGCCGGCGACCCGGCGCGCCTCGCGGTGCCGCCAGGTCCGCTCCCGCTGGAGGCCGAGGGTCTCGGGGAGGTCCTTGGCGATCGCCAGGACCAGCGCGGCCACGTACTCGGCGATGGGCCGGTCGAAGACCCCGCGCGCGTTGGTGACGACCGTGTCGGACGCGGCCAGTTCGGGGCACATCAGATGGTCGACGCCCGCGCTCGCCGTGTGCACCCAGCGCGGCCGCGGCCCCTCGCCCGGCCAGGCCTCGCGGACGGCGTGCGAGGCGAAGTCCCAGACCAGGAGGGCATCGGCGGCAGGCAGCCGGGCCGCCAGGCCCGCCGCGTCCGTGTGCACGATCCGGGCGCGGCCGGTGAGCCGGCCGAGCCGCGGGGGCGGGTCGGCGTCGAGGACCAGCAGGGTGGGGACGGGCGGTGTCATTCGGGGCGGTCTCCCGGCGTCCGGCAGCGTCTGACATGAGCGGATTGAACGTCTGAGATGCGCGGATTGACCACGCTCGCACCCGAACCTACCTTCGTCAACACGGGCGTGACCATCGACCGTTGCCCTCGACTTCCAGCGTGAGGCCGGTGACTTCCCATGGACGTCTCCTTTCTGGGCGGACCTCGTCCCCAGCGCGGTGTCGGCGTCGTGGCGCCCTTCGATTTCGCCCTGGACCGCGAACTGTGGCGCTGGGTGCCCGACGACGTGTCCCTGCACCTGACCAGGACGCCGTTCGTGCCGGTCGAGGTCAGCCTCGACCTGGCCCGGCTGGTCAGCGAGCACGAGACGCTCGGCGAGGCGGTGCGCGCGCTGACCGCCGTCGCACCCGAGGTGGTCGCCTACGCCTGCACCTCCGGCAGCTTCGTCGGCGGCATCGCCGGGGAGCGCGCGATGTGCGAGGCGATGACCCGGTCCGGCGCGCTGCCCGCGCTCACCACCTCCGGTGCGCTGCTCGACGCGCTGGCCGAGCTGGGCGTACGGCGGCTCGCGCTGGTCACGCCGTACACGGTCTCGGTGACGCGGGTGCTGGAGGAGTACGTCGCGGAGGCGGGCGTCCAGGTCGCCGGAGTCGCGTTCATGGGGCTGACCCGGCACATCTGGCAGGTGCCGTACCGGGACGTGGTCGCCATGGCCCGGCAGGCGGTACGGCCCGGGGCCGCCGACGCCCTGTTCATCTCCTGCACCAACCTGCCCACCTACGACGTCATCCCCCAGCTGGAGGCCGAACTGCGTGTCCCCGTCCTGTCGGCCAACCAGGTCACGATGTGGGCGGCGCTGCGCAGGCTGGGTACCCGAGCCGTTGGGCCCTATCAGACGCTGATCGGTCATCCGGACGGATCGGCGCCGCGGGAGTGGCCCGTACTGCCGGAAGAACAGCAGGAAGGGTGGACATGACAGCGCTCGGAATCCTCTATCCGGGGCACTCCGCGGAGGACGACTATCCGCGCATCGAACAGCTCCTCGGCAGCGACATCCGGGTGGACGTCGTCCACACCGACATCGGCGAGGACGCGCACCGGGTGGACGCGCTGCGGGAGATGGGATCGGCCCGGCGGCTGGCGGCCGGGGTGGACGAACTACGGCTCGCGGGCGCGGACGCGGTGGTGTGGGCGTGCACCAGCGGCAGCTTCGTGTACGGCTGGCAGGGCGCCCACCAGCAGATCCGTGACCTCGCCCGGGCTGCCGGGCTGCCGGCGTCGTCCACGTCCTTCGCGTTCGTGCACGCGGCGCGGGAGATCGGGGTACGGCGGGTGGCGGTCGGCGCGACCTACCCGGACGACGTGGCGCAGCTCTTCGCGGACTTCCTGCGGGCCGGGGGCCTGGAGGTCACCGGGGTCCGTCCGTCGGGGATCGTCACGGCGGCGGAGGTGGGGACGTGGGGGGAGGAGGAGGTGCTCACGCTGGCGCGGACCGCGGACGCCTCCGGCGCGGAGGCGGTGCTCCTCCCGGACACGGCGCTGCACACGGCGGCGCATCTTCCACTTCTGGAGAAGGCGCTGTCCAAGCCGGTGCTCACGGCGAACCAGGTGACCGTGTGGGAGGGCCTGCGGCTGGCCGACCGCCGGGTGAACGAGCCGGCGCTGGGCACCCTGTTCACCCGCCAACCGATCATCCAGGCCTGACAAACCCCCGCACCAGGGGACTCCGCCCCCTGGCCCCCCGAAAACCTCCGCCCACCCACCACCCGACTCGGTCGGTACGAAGGAACCGAAGAAGCCGAAAAATCTCAGCGGCACCCTGCCGGCGCCGGTAAGCGATACCCCCGTGCCCTCGGCTTCACCGGCGTCAGGAATAACCGGAGCCCTCCTCCTGTTACCGCTCACTAGTACAGCTCACGGTCGCAAACAGGAGGCTCTCAGCGTGTCGGCAGACGAGATCCGGGGCATCACGCACGGGACCGCCCCCGTCCCCCTCTCCGTACTGGACCTGGTGACCGTCGGCACCGGCAGTACGGCCGGCGACGCCCTGCGCACCAGCGTGGAGCTCGCGAAGCTCTCCGAGGCCCGCGGTTTCCAGCGGTTCTGGGTCGCCGAGCACCACTCCATGCCGGGTGTGGCCTCCTCATCGCCCGCCGTGATCCTCGCCCACCTCGCCGCCCACACGGAGCGCATCCGGCTGGGTTCGGGCGGTGTCATGCTGCCCAACCACGCGCCGCTCGTCATCGCGGAGCAGTTCGGCACGCTGGAGGCGATGGCCCCGGGGCGGGTCGACCTGGGCCTCGGCCGGGCGCCGGGCACGGACGGGGCCACCGCGGCCGCCCTCCGCCGCACTCCGACCCTCAACGAGGGCGCCGACGACTTCCCCCAGCAGCTCGCCGAGCTCACCCGGTTCCTGGACGACGACTTCCCGGACGGGCATCCGTACCGCCGGATCCACGCCATCCCCGGCCCCATCCAGAGCACCAGCCCCGGCGGTGTGCAGTCCCCGCACCGGCCGGTCGTCTGGCTGCTCGGCTCCTCCGGCTTCAGCGCCCGGCTCGCCGGCATGCTCGGGCTGCCGTTCGCCTTCGCGCACCACTTCTCCGCGCAGAACACCATCCCGGCCCTGGACCTCTACCGCGAGTCCTTCACCCCGTCCGCCGTCCTCGACGCGCCCTACGCCCTCATCGGCGTCTCCGCGCTCGCCGTGGACGAGGAGCGCGAGGCCCGGCGCCAGGTGCGGGCCGGCGCGGTGAACATGCTGCGGCTGCGCACCGGGCGGCCCGGTCTGTTCCCCGACCCCGACGAGGTGGAGAACCACGAGTTCTCCCCGATGGAGGAGGAGTTCGTGCACTCCTGGACCGCCAACATCGTGCACGGCACCGCCGACGAGGTGCGCGCCGGTCTCGACGACCTCCAGAAGCGCACCGGCGCCGACGAGCTGATGCTCACCACGCACGCCCACCGCGGCGAGCTGCGCCTGCGCTCCTACGAACTGATCGCCGACGCCTACGGTTTGCCGACCGGGGTGTCCGCGTAGGTCCGGGTGCCCAGCAGCTCGGAGATACGATCCGGCGTCACCGGCCGGGAGTACAGCCACCCCTGGCCGGTGTCGCAGCCGATGTGCCGCAGCCGTGAGGCCTGCGCCGAGGTCTCGACGCATTCGGCGGTGACGGTGAGGCCGAGCCGGTGGGCCAGCTGGATCATCGCCTCCACGACGACCTCGTCGGCGGGGTTCGGACGGTCGCCCGGGTCGTCGTACTGGAAGCCCCGGACGAAGGAACCGTCCAGCTTGAGGACCGAGACCGGCAGCCGGCTGAGGTAGGCGAGGTTGGAGTAGCCGGTGCCGAAGTCGTCGATGGCGATGCGGACGCCCATGTCGCTGAGGGCCTGAAGGGCCTGCAGCGGGCGGCCCGCCGAGCCCATCACCGCCGACTCCGTCAGCTCCAGCTGGAGCAGATGCGGCGCCAGGCCGGTCTCCGCCAGGGTCTGCGCCACGTCCGCGACCAGGTCGGAGTCCCAGACCTGGCGCACGGCCACGTTCACGCTCACGAAGATCGGCGGCTCGCCGGGGTGGTCCAGCTGCCACCGGCGGGCCTGCCGGCAGGCGGTGGTCAGGGCCCAGCGGCCGAGCGGGACGATCGAGCCGTCCTCCTCCGCCAATCCGATGAACCGATTCGGCGCTAGTGTGCCGAACTGCGGATGATTCCATCGGACCAGAGCTTCGACCCCGCTGAGCCGCCCGTCCTCCATGCCCACCAGCGGCTGGTACTCGAGCACGAACTCGCCGCGTTCGATGGCCGGGCGGAGGGTGGAGGAGAGCGCCTGGCGGGTGACCAGGTGGGCGTTGCGCTCCGGGTCGAAGAGCGTCCAGCGGGACTTGCCGTCGGCCTTCGCCCAGTAGAGGGTCGTGTCGGCGGCCTGCATCAGACCGGTGGCCGTCGTACCCGCCGCATGGCGCTCCACCACCCCGATCGAGGCCGACAGGGAGAGCCGCTGGCCGGCCAGGTCGAACGGCGCCTGGAGAGCCGCCAGCGCCGACTCGGCCAGATCGGCCAGCTGCTCCGTGCCCGTCGAGTCCTCGACCAGCAGGGCGAACTCGTCGCCGCCGAGCCGGGCCACCAGCGGCGCCCCGGCCCGCGCGAAGCCGGCCTCGTCGGCGACCCGGGTCAGCCGTTCGGCGACGGCGGCCAGCAGCCGGTCGCCCACCCGGTGGCCGAGGGTGTCGTTGACCGCCTTGAAACCGTCAAGGTCCAGGTAGCACAGGCCGATTCGGCCGGTACCGCCCTGCTCGTACGACTCCGCCTCCAGCGCGGCCGAGAGGCGCTCGAAGAACAACGTCCGGTTGGGCAGCCGGGTCACCGGGTCATGCATCTGCAAGTGCCGCAGCCGGGCCTGGAGTTCGCGGCGCGCACTGATGTCGGAGACCGACAGCAGCACGCCCGGGGTGTCCTTCGCCAGCGGGGAGACGGTGACCTGGACCCACAGCGAGTGCCCGTCGGGGTGCTTGAGCCGGCGGGTGCAGCGCAACTTGGCCTGCCGGCCGCGCAGTACCTCGCGATAGGCGTGCCAGGTACGGGCGTCCGAGGCCAGGTCCACCAGATCCGCGGCGATCCGCCCGGTCAGGCCGGCCGGGTCGGCGCCGATCAGGGCGCCGAACGCCGCGTTGGCGGTACCGACCAGGCCTTCGCGGTCGACGACGGCCATGGGCAGCGCGGCGGCCGTGAAGGCGTGCTCGTATGTCTTCGGATCCGGCGTCGCGCCTGTCGGCTGTGTCGACTGCGTCGGCCGTGGCGCCGGTGTCGTCTGTGTGGTGTCTGCTGTCTCGCCTGTCTTCGGGTCGGCCGTCTCGTTGTACGACTTCCGACAGATGTTGTCACTCTCTGTGACGGCGGACCGGTCGAGGTCTGCCGCGGGCGTCGGCCCTTCGGACGTTCCGCTCACCGCTCGCTCCCGCAGTGCACTCGATCTCTGTCCGTGCAGGAAAGTGTGCCGATCATAGAGGCTGGCCCGAGGGCCTTCCAGCCACTGTCCAGTGTCCACGATGAAGCACCGGTTCTGACAGATCGTTTCTGCCCGCACCTGGACGGGTTCTTGAGCCGCCTGGCCACTTGTGACGTTCCGTGAGTTTGCCGGGGTGTCGGCCGTTCGGGTGCCTCACCCTTCTGGTGCAGGTAAACAGGTCATATGGCAACAAACTCACACAGGCTGGGTGGCGGTGTCCCGCGAACCGCCCCGGAGGTCCTTCCGTGCCGCGTCTCCTGCTGCGCAGCACCGCCGCCGTGTTCACCACGATGTCGGCGCTCGTCGCAACGACGATCCTGACCGGACCGTCGGCCGCCGAGCCGTTCTCCACGGCTCCCTGTGCCCTGCACCGCACCGACGCGCACCACTCCGAGGGCGTCGACACCTGGAACGCCGCCTACACCCGCCCCACCCACCCGCTCTCGGCCGTCATGGTGTTCCTCTCCTTCCCGGACGCGCCCCCGCGCACCACCCCCGCGGAGCTGGCCGCCGACCACTTCCCGGCCACCAGCCGCTACTTCGAGCAGGCCTCCTACGGGAAGTTCACCATCCGGCCGCACCCGCTGACGCACTGGCTGAGAATGCCCCGGCCCTCGGTCGCCTACGGCATGAAGCGCGACTGGAACCTGGTGCTGCGGGCCGCCTACCTGCGGGACGCGTTCGCGGCGGCCGATCCCGAGGTCGACTTCTCGCGCTACGACGTCGTGTACCTGGTGGCCGACCCGGACGCGCCGGGCGTCGACTCCGACGCCACCAAGGTGGTCAACCTGGACGTCCCGGTGCACGTCGACGGAACGGACCTCCGCCGGGTCGTCACCGTCTTCGAGAGGCATCCGCCGGACCGGCTGGTTCTCGCCCATGAGACCGGGCATGTCTTCGACCTCCCCGACCTCTACCACCGTCCGGTGGACGGCAAGGGCGACTGGGACACCTTCGTCGGCGACTGGGATCTGATGGGCAGCCAGTTCGGGCTGTCCCCGGACCTCTTCGCCTGGCACAAGTGGAAGCTCGGATGGCTGGATCCGCGCCAGGTGGTGTGCGTACGGGGGACCCGGCCGGCCCGGCTGACCCTGGAGCCGCTGTCGGCCGGGCCGGGGGTGCCGGAGGAGGGCGCCGCGGGCGCGCCGGCCTTCGGGCTCGGCGGCGGCACCAAGCTGGCGGTGGTGCGCACCGGGCCCGACAGCGTGCTGGCCTTCGAGGCGCGGGGCGCGTCCGGGAACGACAGCGCGGCCTGCCGGCAGGGCATCCTCGTCTACCGGGTCCGCGACCAGACGGCCTCCGGCGGCGGCCCGATCGAGGTGGTCGACGCCCATCCGCACAGTGAGGCCTGCTGGGAGAACTCCGTCTACCCGCCGCTGGCCGACGCCCCGGTCGCCCTCGGTGAGAGCTTCACCGTCCCGAGGGACGGCGTACGGGTCGAGGTGGAGGGGCGGACGGCGTCCGGCGCGTGGAACGTGAAGATCACGCCGGGGGAGCTGGACTGACACACGGGCCAAGGGGCCGGAAACACGAAAGGCCAAGCTCGCAGGAGCTTGGCCTTTCGCCTACTTCGCGTGCGCCGCCAGGGACTCGAACCCCGGACCCGCTGATTAAGAGTCAGCTGCTCTAACCAACTGAGCTAGCGGCGCCTGCTGACGTCGTAGACCTTAGCATCCTGATCGGCGGGAGGAAAAATCGATATCCGCACGGCCGAGCGGGCCGCCCGCACCGCCGCCCAGAGCAGGATTTCCGGTCCGGGGAGCCAGGGGTGCCGGGTGTCCGGGCCGACCAGCCAGCGGGCGCCGGCCGGGGCGGGGGAGCGGTCGCCGTTCAGTGCGGGGACGGTCACCGCGTCGCCGGTGCCGTGGCACAGCAGTGGCGGTACGGCCTGGCCGCGGCCGCCCCACTCCTCCCAGCCCAGCAGCGACGGCAGCCGGGCGGCGGTGCCGGGGGCGGCGAACAGGAGCATCCGGCCCCGGAACGCCGCGACCGGCCCGGAGCCCGGCCCCTCGTCCCACAACCGGTCCAGCATGCGGCGGCCGAACACCGCCGGGGCGTTCACCACGTCGAACACCGAGCCACAGGGCAGGACGACCGGGGCGTCCGGCCGCTGCTCCCACAGGGCGAGCGTGCTCCGCGGATACGTTCCTGCCGAGGCGAGCCAGGCGGCTCCGTCGGCGGTGACCCCGGCGGCGTCGGAACGGTCGCCGGGGCCGTGGAGGGGCGTCTCGTGCGGTGTGCGGCTCATAGGGAATTGATACCCATCGTGAGTCGGTGCTCGCCGTGAGTTGCGGAAAACCGGGACGGGAGGCAGCGGAAGGGGTATCTTGCCCGCCTGGCATATGCCGCGTGCGGTGCCCGGCTCCGCGGGGACCGCTAGAGGGGCTCCGCCGGCTCCGCGTCCTCGCTGCCCTTCAGCAGGTCCCGGCCGAACTCGACCATCTTCTTCGCGTAGTCCTCGGTCCACTCGGCCCGCGCGGCGATGTCGGCCGGGGTCAGACGGTCGAAGCGGCGCGGGTCGGCGAGCTGGGCGGCGGCCATGGCCTGGAACTCCACCGCGCGGTCGGTGGCCACCCGGAACGCCTGGGTCAGCTCGGTCGCGCGCGCCAGCAGCGCCCCGGGGTCGTCGATCGACTCCAGGCCGAAGAAGTGCTCCGGGTCGGCGACCGCTGCGACCGGCTCGAAGAGCAGGTGCGCGGGGCGTAGCCGCGGTTCGTTCCGACGCGGCGTGGGCTCCGCCATGTCTGGTCCTCCTCGTACGGTTCGGTGCCTACGGTTCGATGGCCACCGTCCATTCTCTCGCGCCCGCGCAAGCCCACCCCAAGGCCGCCGGATGACTCTGCGCTCACCGGCACCTCCGTCGGGGCCACCGGCCGACCCGGTGTTCGGCCAGGTGGGCCAGTACCCCGTGGCTCGCCCCCCAGTCGTCCGGGCTGTGGCCATCGGCCGCCTGCGGCGGCGCGCCGGGCTCCGTGCGGCGGACCGGGCGGTGAGCGGGGCGTTCGTCAGGGCCGCCAGCTGATCCGGTGTTCGGCCAGGTGGGCCAGTACCGCGTGGTTCGCCTCCCAGCCGTCGGGAAATTTGACGAGTGTGCCCAGCTGGACCGGTTCTGTCGACGGGTAGTCGTCCAGGAGGTCGGTCACGCCGGCGCGGCAGATCACGATGCAGGCCTGGCGGTGCCGGGAGGCCAGGACGCACAGGCGGCCCGTCTCCAGGTGGAAGGCGGTGGCGTCGGGGCGGCCGGAGAGCGGGTGGAGGACGACCGTCACGTCGTACTCGCGGCCCTGGAGGCGATTCGCGGTGTCGACGGTGATGTCCGTCACGCCCAGCTCCGCCAGGGCCGCGCGGACCGCCGCCGCCTGGTCCCGGTGGGCCGTGCCGACGGCGATCCGGTCGGCGGTGAGGGGGGACGGGTCGGGCGAGCGTTCGGAGACGGCCGCACCGCCCCGGTCGAGGAGCCGTCGTACCACCGTCGCCACCGCCCGGACCGCCTCCGGGTCGGTGCGCGGGGTGTGCCGGGCGGGCAGTTCCAGCAGGCCCCAGCCGGACTGGGCCGCCTCGTCGATCACCCGGTCGGGTCCGGAGCCGTCGGAGGCGACGGCGAAGGCCAGCCGCCGGTCGCCGTGGCCGGTGCCGCTGCGGAACGGGGTGTACGGGTAGAACGCGCCCGAGACGAGCGGGGCGGCGGAGGCGGGGAGGCGCCAGGAGACCGGGAGGCGGTGCTGCGGGAGCCCCGGGTTGTGGGCGAGGAGGGTGGAGACGGCCGAGGCCGAGGGGTCGTACGACAGGCCCGCCCACTGCTCGCTGCCCACGGTCGCGAACGGGTCCAGCTGGCCGGGGTCGCCCACGAACAGCGCCCGTTCGAACAGCCCGGCCACGGCCAGCAGCGAGTCCGAACGCATCTGGTACGCCTCGTCGACGATCGCGTGCCGCCAGGGCTCGTCCACCGTGACATGCGCCCACTTCGCGGCGGTGGACAGCACCACCGGCGCCTCTTTGAGATCGGCCGCCTTCGCCGACTTGCGGACGTTCGGCAGGTCGTCCAGCGCCTTGTCGTACGGGTCGGCGTCACTGCTGTGCAACCGGCCGACGGGCAGCTCCGGGTTCTGCTCGGCGAGCCGGAGGACCAGGTCGTCGACCTGCGCGTTCGTCTGCGCGACCACCATCAGCGGGCGGCCCGCGGCGGCGAGTTCGAGGGCCGCGCGGACCACCAGCGTGGACTTGCCGGCGCCCGGCGGGGAGTCCACGACCACACCCCGGGCGGTGCCGTGCAGGGTGTCGTGGAGGATCGCGTCGGTGGCGCGGGTGGCGGCCGCACCCGGGTCGAAATCGACGTCGGCCGTCACAGCACGTCCTCCTCGGTCACCGTGTCGGCCGCCTCCGACGCGGCCTCGCCCGGCGGGCCGCCGTGGGTCCACGGGGTCGCCTCCGGGTCGGGCAGCTTCGCCCCGCCGCGCTGCTCGTGTTCGAACAGGGTGAAGGTGAGCCGGTCGCCCTTCTCCGGGACCGACCCCACCTCCGGCTCCTTGCCCCGGCCCATCTTGTCCATGACCCGGAGCACCAGGACCCCCTCGGCCTCGTGCCCGACGAACTCCACGGACTGCGGCTTGCCGCCCAGCGAGCGGTACGCCTTCGCGCGCTCCCCGAGATGCGGCCGGTCCTCCGTGCGCAGGGTCACCAGCGGGCGCGGGCTGGGCCGCTTGCCCTCGCTGTACGCCATGACGACATCGAGGACCTCACCCGCGAACGCCTCCCCCGTCAGCCGCCGCCCCGCCATCACCAGCGGGTCGTCGAGCGCCTCCTGGGCGTCGAGCCGGGCCTGTTCCCGCTCGCGGGTGGCCAGCTTGTTGGCGGCGGTGACCGCGTCGTCCCGGCGCGGCTGCGGCGGCTCACCGGCGAGCACCCGGTCCCGGTGGCCGGTGAACGACCAGCGGTCGCGCGTCCACCGCTCCTCGACCCGGGCGCCCTCCGGCAGCCGGTGCAGCAGGTCGAGCCCGCGCCAGACCGCGTCCCAGGTGGGCCGGGTCCGGCTCGCGACGAGGTCGCGGATCTCCTGCTCGGCGGCGGTGAGGATCGCCAGCCGGGCGTCGGCCTGGAGGCCGTCCTCGGCGCCGGCCAGGGCGGTGCGGGCGCGGTCGTACCGCTCGAAGGCGGGGGCCAGCAGCTTGTTGTCGAACGCCGGGTCGGTGGCCGGGCCGGCCGGCGGGCACAGCAACTGCCCCTCGCCGTCCCGGGTCAGTTCGGCCACGCGCGCCGCCGCCGCGCCCGTGCTGCCGTCCGGAGGGCTGATCCAGGCGAGCAGCGCGCCCAGGTGCTGGTCGTCGACACCGGACTGCCCGGTCGCCCAGTGCCGGGAGAGCAGGTCCGTCACGGCGAGGAGGAGGGAGGAGCCGGGGACGCGGGCGCGCTCGCCGAAGTGGGTGAGCCAGCGGCCGAGCAACGGCACCCGGGGCGGGGCCGGATAGGGCGCCTCCGGGTCCTGCTCCGCCGTACGCCTAAAACGCATCGACCGCCCCAGCAGCCGTACGTACTCGATGCCCGCGCGGCCCGGGACGATCAACTGGGGTGCGTCCGCGCACAGTTCCACCTCGACCTTGACCCGCTTGCCGGTCTCCGGGTCGGTCTCGGTGCGCTCGGCGGCCTCGACCGAGTCGGCGTAGGAGTCCAGGTACGGCAGGACGACGTCGGCGAGCTCGGCGAGGAACGCGAACCGCAGGTCACGGTCGCGCGGCTGCGGTACGGCCAGCAGGCGCGGGGCGTCCCGGTCGGTGCCGACCAGGGCACCGAGGGGCGCACCCGCCTCACCCGAGGTGGTGAGCGGCACGAAGACGAGGGGGTGCCCGGACAGGTGCCGGTGGCGGACGGTCGCGGCGGGCTGGGCGGTGCCCGTGCTCACGGCTTCGAGCCGGGCCAGGGTGGTGATCAGGGACACATGGCCCCCTGGGCGCTCAGCGCTTCGGCGCGCAGGGCCGCCGCACGGCGCAGGGCCGCCACCGCCGGGTCGTCCGGGTCGCCGCTGTCACCGCGCGCCGCCGACAGGACGTCCTCGACGGTGGTCAGCCCGCCCAGCTCGGCCCGGACCGCGCGGCCGAGCGTGGTGACCTCGTCGGCCGCGCGGGAGCGCTGCCGGCAGTGGAAGGCCAGTTCGCAGGCGGACAGGCACTCGGGCGCGTAGGCCGCCGGGACCGCCTCGACGGCCGCCGTCAGCTGCTCGGCGGGCAGGCCGGGGGCGAAGCAGGTGCCCTCCGGCAGGGTGTCGGCGATGTCCTGGATGCGGGTGAGCCGGGCCAGCTGGCGGGCGGTGACCGCGCGCTGCTTGCGGACGTCGACGGCGGCGGCGGTGGGCAGGTTGGAGAAGTCCTTGGGGCAGACCAGCAGCACGTCGTGCCGCACCCGCGGGGCGGGGTCGAGCCGGGCCGCGACCTCCTCGAGGGCCAGCACGTACACCGCCGCCTGCCGGGCCGCCGCCCCCACCTTCGCGGGGTCCGCCGAACCGTCCAGCATCGGGAAGGACTTGATCTCCACGACCGTCCAGCTGCCGTCGGGGTGCACGACCACCGCGTCCGGCTCCAGGAACGCCGGGGAACCGGCCACCTGGAGGGCCAGCATCGGATGGTCGAGGAGAACCCAGCCGCCCGCCTCGCCCGCCTCGCGCAGCGCCAGTGCCGTACGGGCCGTACGTCCCTCGGGGCCGATCGCGGACAGGTCGGGCACGGCGGCCCGCTCGGCCGGCTCGGCGCCCGGATCGAGGTGCTTGCGCACCAGCCGCAGCAACTCCGCCCCGCCGTCCGCCTTCACCTTCGCCTCGAAGGCGTTGCCCCGGGTCAGCGCGAACTGCGACTGGCCGAAGGCCGACGGTGCGCCGAGGGCGCTCGCCAGCGCGGTCTTGTCCACCCCGGCGCCGTCCAGGATCGCGCGCCGCCGGCACCCCGGGTTCGCGGCGAGTGCCGCGAGGGCGCGCGCGTCGAGGGCCTTGGCGGGGACGTCGGGGCCGCGCAGCTCAGCGAGCTGGTGCCGGAGCGCCGTCCCCCGCGTCGGTGGGGGCGGCGTCCGGTTCGGCTCCGGAGGCGAGCCGGGACTCGCGCTGCGATGGAATGCGCTCACCCGCCGAAGTCTGGCATCCGCCACTGACAATCGGGGAAACTGCGCCGCCGGAGCGTGCTGCGACCAGTGAGGTGCCCCGGGTCACCCGGATCCGGACGAAGTTCGCGGCCCGCGTCACATACGGCGTGAGCAGGTAGCCGACGCCCATCACGAACGCGCCCGCGACCGCGTCCAGGAAGTAGTGGTTGGCGGTACCCATGACCACGAGCGCGGTCAGCAGCGGGTAGGCCACCCCGAGCACCTTGGTCAGGCGGTTGCCGCCGTGGCGCCACAGCATGACCCCGCACCACAGCGCCCAGCCGCAGTGCAGGCTCGGCATCGCCGCGTACTGGTTGGTCATGCCGCCCAGACCGCGCGGGGCGCTGGCGTCGCCGGCCCACCAGCCGTACGAGCTGTACTGCGCCATCGTGTCGACGAAGCCGTACTTCGCGTCCAGTAGCCGGGGCGGGCAGGTGGGCAGCAGGGTGAAGCCGATCAGTCCTATGAACGTGGACGTCATCAGCCAGGTGCGGGCCCGCCGGTAGACCTCGGCGCGCTTGCGGAACAGGAACACCAGGATCACCGGGGTGACCAGGTAGTGCAGCGAGGCGTACCAGAAGTCGGCCGGTACGCCGAGCCACGCCTCGCGGGTGAACAGGCGGTTGAGCGGGTGCTCGGCGTTGAGGTGCAGGGCCTTCTCGATGCGCAGGACCGTCAGGCCGTGGTCGACGGCGGTCGAGGTGTCCCCGCGCGCGAGCAGGCGGCCGGCCGTGTAGAAGCCGTACACCAGCAGGATCAGCGGCAGCTCGGTCCACCAGCGCAGTCGGGTTGGCGCAGCCACCTCGGTGCCCGTTTTCTCGGTCTGCGGCATCCGACTGCCTCCCCCTTCTCGTCCCTGTCTGCGCGGCACCCGGCTGGCCGACCGTGACACTTTACGTTGCGCGCAATCCCGCCCATGCAGGGCGCTCAGCCCTCAAAGACGCGGAGACCGCCCGCCGGGTTGCCCGTTCCCGGCGCGTTCCCAGGGTGGGTGATGATGGAGGTGTCCCGCTTCCGAATTTCTCCCGAAAGGTTCCCTCTCCATGGCACCGCGCATCCTGCTGGCCCGGCACGGACAGACGGAGTGGTCGCTGTCCGGCAAGCACACCGGCAGGACCGACGTACCGCTCCTGGAAGAGGGCCGGCGGGGCGCCAAGCTGCTGGGCGAGCGTCTGCACCGGCCGCCGTACGGCGCTCTCGCGGACGCCGAGATACGCACCAGCCCGCTGGCACGCGCGCGTGAGACGTGCGAACTCGCCGGGTTCGGCGAGCGGGCCGAGCGGTGGGACACGCTGATGGAGTGGGACTACGGCGCGTACGAGGGCCTGACCCCGGCGGAGATCCAGGCGGCCCGGCCGGGCTGGCTGATCTGGCGGGACGGGGTGCCCGGGGGCGAGTCCCTGGCGGAGGTGACCGCGCGGGCGGACGAGGTGGTGGCGTGGGCGCGCGCCGCCGACCGGGACGTGCTGGTGTTCGCCCACGGGCACATCCTGCGGTCGATCGGGGCGCGGTGGCTCGGGCTGCCGCTGGACTTCGCGGCACGGATCCGGCTGAACCCGACGTCGCTGTCGGTGCTGGGCTGGGCCTACGGGGAGCCCGCGATCGAGAGCTGGAACGACCTGGGGCACCTGGCCGGCTGACGGTGGGCGGGGGCGGGGGTGTGGTCGCTTGGGGGAGGCGCGACTGCCCGCAGCTAGGGAGAGACGGCGGGCGAAGCGCCCCGTAAGGGGCGCGGGGAACTGCGCGACCAGCCCCCACGCACCCGCACTCGAATCCCGGCCCTACACAACCCGCGGTGTCGACGCGTGCCGGTCCAGGAACTCCTGGACCCCACTCGCCCGCCGATGCGGCAGCAGCACCCGCGCCGTGCCCGCCAGCATCCCCTGGATCCGGGACGACTGGACCTGGCCCAGCAGGTCCAGGACCCGCAGCCCCGCCATCGCCGCCTCGTCGGGACGCCCCCCACGGGCGAGGTCGTCCGCGAGCTCCGCCGTGTACAGCGCGATGTTCCTCGTGAAGTGCGGATCCTGCAGCTCGGCGGCCCTGCGCGCATGCCGCGAGGCCCGCCGCCAGTCGCCCAGCGTGGACCAGCACTGCGCCTCCAGGCCTTCCAGCTCGGCCTCTCCGTAGAAGCTCATCCACTCGGGGTCGGCGTCCGAGTGGCCTCGCTCGAAGAGGGCCTGCGCCCGGACCAGGGCCTGCTCGCAGCCGGTGCGGTCGGCGAGCCCCGCCCAGCCGCCCGCCTCGCGCAGCGCGAGCAGGGACATCAGGCGGGCCGAGCCCAGCGGCCGGCCGACCCGCTGCGCGGCCTGCGCCGCGCGCACCGCTTCCCTCGGCCGCCCCGCGTCCCGCGCGAGGAATGCCGTGTTGCAGAAGGCGTGCGCCTCCAGCCCCGGGTCCCCGGTCATCCGCGCCGTCGCCAGCGCCTCCGCGTAGTGCGAGCGGGCGTCGTCGAAGCGGCCGGAGTCGTGGGCCAGCCAGCCCACCGAGATGGCCAGTTCACCGGCGCCCGAGTGCAGCCGGTCGGCGGTCGTCTGCCGGGTCGCGCCGGCGTCCAGCAGCGCGTACGCCGCGCGCAGCGGAGCCGCCGCGCGCCGGTACAGTCCGTCCGCGCCGTGCCGGTCGTCGAGCAGGCGGATCCGGCGTACGGCCTCCTCCAGGGCGGCCGCGTGCGAGGACCCGGCCCGGCGTACCGGCCGGTCCGCCGCCACGGCGTCGATGGTGGACCCCAGGGGGCCCAGCGTGGCGGCGGCCACCGTGGCGCCTCCGCCGGTCATGAATAGGCGACGCAGCACGTCGCTCTCCTCGTAGTTGTCGTGCGTCTCGTACGTGTCCTGCGGGTGATGCGTGTCCTGCGGTTCAAACCCGTCCGGTGGTCGAAACCCGTCCGGCGGGTCATACGGCTCGATGGCCCCTTGTGTCTCACCTCTCACGCGTGCGAGGGGTGTGTCCTCGGGCGGCCGTGCCCCGCGTCCGCGGACGGACGAGCGGGGCGCGAAGCCGAGGTCGGCGAGCGTGCGACCGGGGAACATGTGCAGGAACACCCGTTCGTACGCGTAGTTCGGGCAGCGGATCTCACCCGCCTCGACCCGGCCGATGTAGCGCGCGTCACAGCTCACCCGCTCGCCGATCTCGCGGGCGGCACGCCGAACCAGCGCGGCGAACTCGGCCGGCGAGTGCCGGCCGCGCAGTTGCCGGAAGGCGAGGTTCGGCCGTACCGGCCGATCGGGCTGCGACGGGGTCGTGGTTGACGACGCCATGGCCGGGTCCTCTCGTGCGAACCGTCGAACCATGCCGGACTCGTGGTGAGTTGTCCGAGTGGACCCTTGATTCCGGCGGGCAAGAACGTACCTGCTGTGTCGGACCCGTGACGCTGGGTTTGGCTACAAACCGGATATCTCCTGCACGATCTGCCATGAACTGCCATCCTTTGCGGCTGACTTCCGCCGTAGCCGTTGACGCGGTGGCGCGTTGGACGTCATGGACTGCAAGAGGGCTGCGCGGTGGAGGCCGGGATGGAGACCAGCCAGAGCAACGATCCTTGTACGCCGTCGAGGACTTCGACGGCAGACGATGCGGGATGCGATCTCGTGACGGTGCCGGCCCGGCAGGGCCTGGAGGCGGTCGACATCCTGCGCCGGGGGGCCGGGGAGGCGGTGGGGCCCGTGCTCCACGACGACGGGGGCGACACCCTCGGCTTCGTGGTGCCGGCCGGTACGGCGGCGGCCTGGGACGTCCCCGGCAGCACCTGTACCGGCACCGACGGGCGCGGACTGCGGCTCAACCCCGAGCCGCCGGTCGACGGCTCCGACTGGCTGCTGCCGCCCGGCGAGGCCGATCTCGCGACGGACCCGGCGGTGCTGCGCCGGGCGCTCGGGGAGGCGGCGAGGCTGATCAAGGCCGCGGACAGCTGCTGCTGAATTTCCGGTACGGCCGCGGCCTGCGAAAATGGCGGAATGGGCAAGTCCAGGAACACCCGGCGCCGGTCGGCTGCCGCCGCCGAGGCCGTTGTCGAGGCCGTCGACGGCGGCCTCGCCCAGCTCATACCCGACCCCGAGCGCGGCCGTGCCTGGACCCTGCTCATCGACGGTGCCCCGCAGTCACACGTCGACCTCGACGATCCCGCGTACCTCTCCTTCGAGTACCAGCGCCGCCTCGGCCATGTGATCGACCTGGTCGCACCGCCGGGCAGACCGGTGCAGGTGCTGCACCTCGGGGGCGGGGCCTTCACGCTGGCGCGGTACGTCGCGGCGACCCGGCCCCGGTCCACGCAGCAGATCGTCGAACGGGACGCGGCCCTCGTCCAACTGGTCCGGCGGGAGCTGCCGCTGGATCCGAACGCGCGGATACGGGTGCGGTCCGTGGACGCCAGGGAAGGGCTGGGCAAGGTGCCGGAGGGGTGGGCGGACCTGGTCATAGCGGATGTGTTCAGCGGGGCGCGGACGCCGGCGCACCTGACGTCCACGGAGTTCCTGGACGAGGTCCGGAGAGTCCTGCGGCCGGGGGGTGCCTACGCGGCGAACCTCGCGGACGGGCCGCCGCTCGCGCACCTCAGGGGGCAGATCGCCACGGCGGCGGCGCGGTTCGCGGAGGTCGCGGTGGTGGCGGACGCGGGGGTGTGGCGGGGGAAGCGGTTCGGCAACGCGGTGCTGGTGGCGGCCGACGTACAGCTGCCCGTCGCAGAGCTGACCCGGCGCTGTGCATCCGACTCGCACCCTGGGCGGGTCGAACACGGGCGGGCGTTGCGGGACTTCGCCGGTGGGGCGGTTGCCGTGACGGACGCGGTGGCCGTGGCTTCGCCTTCACCGCCGCCATCGGTGTTTCGCTGAAGCCTCCCCTTCAGTACGTCTCGACCTGCACGTGCGGCGGGCCGTCGTGCCAGGTGCAGAAGACCGACACCCGGTCCGTGCTCCTGCTGAACTCGATGCGGATCCAGGACTCCGTCTTCCACACCTGCATCGACCAGCCCGTGCCCGGTGTCGCCGACACGAGCGTCGCGCTGCTCCTGGCCAGGTCGAAGACCGCCCGGCCGCCGTCGGTGTCGTAGGCCTTGACCTCGCCGGTCGCGGTGGCGGACGGGGTCGGGGCGGGCGCCGCGGTGCGGGAGGGCGTCGGGGTGGGAGTCGCCGACGGGCGCCGGGAGGCGGTGGGCGAGGGGCTCGGCGGGCGGGACGTGGCCGACGCCAGCGGCTTGGAACCCTGCGTCGTCGGGTCGTCGTCCGCCGCCGTGATGGGCAGGGCGCGCGGCGGGTCGTAGGCCGTGCCCGCCATCACCGTGTGGACACCCCACCACGACAGCGTGACCGCCGCGCCCGTGGCGAGCAGCCAGGCCAGTACGTGTACGAGTCCTCTGCGCATCGCGGGCCATACTGCCTCAGGGGTACCGCCGTGCGCACCCGACCCGAGTTATCCACAGGCTCCGGCCGGCGCCTGCCGCATGGCGTACGGTGCGGCGCATGGCAAGTGTGCTCGTGGTCGAGGACGACCAGTTCGTACGCTCGGCGCTGATCCGGCATCTCACCGACGCCTCGCACACCGTGCGCAGCGTCGGTACGGCACTGGAGGCGCTGCGCGAGGTCGCCCATTTCCGCTTCGACGTGGTCGTCCTGGACCTCGGACTGCCGGACCTGGACGGCTCCGAGGCCCTGAAGATGCTGCGCGGCATCACCGACGTGCCGGTGATCATCGCCACCGCCCGGGACGACGAGACGGAGATCGTCCGGCTGCTCAACGCCGGTGCGGATGACTACCTGACCAAGCCGTTCTCCGTCGAGCACCTGTCGGCGCGGATGTCCGCCGTGCTGCGCCGGGCGCGGTCGGCCGGGGGCGAGGCGGCGCCGTCGAGCGTGCTGCGGGTCGGTGGGCTGGCCGTCGACCCGCTGCGCCGGCAGGCCGAGTTGGACGGGGTGCGGCTCGATCTCACTCGCCGGGAGTTCGATCTGCTGGCCTTCCTCGCCGGGCGGCCGGGGGTCGTGGTCCCGCGCAAGGAACTGCTGGCGGAGGTGTGGCAGCAGTCGTACGGGGACGACCAGACCATCGACGTGCATCTGTCCTGGCTGCGGCGGAAGTTGGGGGAGACGGCGGCCCGGCCGCGGTATCTGCACACACTGCGGGGGGTCGGCGTGAAGCTGGAGCCGCCCGGCGGGGAAGCGAGGCCGGTCGGATGAGATGGGCTCTGGTCAAGGTCTGTCTGGCGGTCACCGCGATGGTCGTGGTCGCCTTCGCCGTTCCGCTCGGTCTGGTCGTCAAGGAGCTGGCCCGCGACCGCGCGTTCTCCAACGCCGAGCGGGAGGCCGCCGCCGTCGCCCCGGCCCTGTCCATCACCACCGACCGGGACAAGCTGGAGCGGGTGGTGGCCGCGGCCGGCGCCGACCGGGGCATGGCCGTGCACATACCCGCGTCCGGGGACGGTGCCGCCGTCGACATCGGGCGGCAGCGCGCCGCCGACCGGGACATCGCGACCGTACGGAAGCTGGGGCGTGCCTCCACGACCGGGGTGGCGGGCGGCTCGACGCTGCTGCAGCCCGTGGCGCTCGGCTCCGGTGCCATCGCGGTCGTCGAGGTGTACGTCCCCGAGTCCGAGGTGACCAACGGCGTCTCCACGGCCTGGGCGGTGCTCGCCGCCGTCGGCCTGGCGCTGATCGTCGGCTCGGTCGCCGTCGCCGACCGGCTGGGCGTACGGATGGTGCAGCCCGCCCAGCGGCTGGTCGAGGGCGCCCACGAACTGGGAGAGGGCAGGCTGGGGTCGCGGGTGCCCGAGGAGGGGCCGACCGAACTGCGGCTGGCGGCGGCCGCGTTCAACTCGATGGCCGACCAGGTCGTACAACTGCTGGCGAACGAGAGGGAGCTGGCCGCCGATCTGTCCCATCGGCTGCGGACCCCGCTCACCGTGCTGCGGCTCAACGCGGCCTCGCTCGGGGACGGGCCCGCCGCCGAGCAGACCAGGGCCGCCGTCGCCCAGCTGGAGCGTGAGGTCGACACCATCATCCGGACCGCCCGGGAGGCCAAGCCGCAGACGGCGGCCGCCGGTCCGGGCGCCGGGTGCGACGCGGCCGAGGTGGTGCGGGAGCGGATGGGGTTCTGGTCGGCGCTCGCGGAGGACGAGGGCCGCAAGTGGCGGGTGGCCGGCGTCGACCGGCCGGTACGCATACCCGTGGCCCGCGCCGACCTGGCCGCGGCGCTCGACGCGCTGCTCGGCAACGTCTTCCGGCACACCGCCGAGGGCACCGCCTTCGCGGTCGACGTGCACAACGGGGACGACGCGGTCATCGTGCTGGTCTCCGACGCCGGGCAGGGCATCCGGGATCCCGAGGCCGCGATGGCCCGGGGGCGGGGTTCCGGGGCGGCCGGGTCGACCGGGCTCGGCCTCGACATCGTGCGCCGGCTCGCCGAGTCGACCGGCGGGGACGTGCGGATCGGCTCGTCGGTGCTCGGCGGCACCGAGGTGCGGATCTGGATCCAGCTGGACGGCGGGAAACCGGAGCGGAAGGGGCATCGGGGGTCGGTGCGCAGACGCCGTTCGCGCAGGCAGTCGGGGGAGACGGGCCGGAGAGGAACCGGGGAGACCAAGAAAATTGGTCTCGACCTTTAATCGGTCCCGATCCCTTCCTTAAGCGCACCCTAAGATCCCCAACGCCCGTCCCTATCAGGCCGTTTGTCCGGTTCCCGGTCGCTAGCGTGCTGCCGCACCCCCCCCATTCGGCAGGCGAAGGCAGGCACGCGCATGAGTACGCACCGGCGCAGCATCAGTGGCAGGAACAAGGTGATAGGCGGTCTGGTCGCCGCGGCCGTGGTCGGTGGCGGGGCGATCCTGTTCACCGGAATCGCGCAGGCGGCCGGGGTCGGCGCCGCGTACACCAAGACCAGCGACTGGTCGACCGGGTACTCCGCGCAGTACGTCGTGACGAACAACAGCGGTGCCACGGAGAAGGACTGGACGCTGGAGTTCGACCTGCCGGCCGGGGCCAAGCTCAGCTCGCTGTGGAACGCCGAGTCCACGGTCAGCGGGCAGCACGTCACCGTGAAGCCGCCGAAGTGGGACACGGACGGCCTCGCGGCCGACGAGTCGGTCACCGTCGGCTTCGTGGTCAACGGCAGCGGGGACCCGACCGGTTGCCGTATCGACAACGCGAGCTGTTCGGCGGACGGCACGGCGACCCCGGAGCCCAGCGGCCGCCCGACGGAGTCCACCACACCGACCGCGACCGTCACACCCTCTGCCACCTCCACCCCTACTCCCACCTCCACCCCCACCGCGACGGTCACCCCCACCGCGTCCCCCACCCAGAGCAGCGGCACCGGCACCACCGCCTCCGCCGGCTTCGCCCCGTACGTCGACACCTCCCTCTACCCGGCGTTCGACCTGCTCGCGGCCGCCGACGCGACCGGCGTGAAGAACTACAACCTCGCGTTCGTCACCGACGGCGGCGGCTGCACGCCCAAGTGGGGCGGGGTGACGGACCTGGCCAGTGACGGCGTGGCCTCCCAGATCGGCGCCCTGCGCGCCAAGGGCGGTGACGTCCGGGTCTCCTTCGGCGGCGCCTCCGGCTCGGAACTCGCGACCACCTGCTCCTCGGCGGACGCGCTGGCGACGGCGTACGGCAAGGCCGTGGACGCCTACGACCTGACCAAGGTCGACTTCGACGTGGAGGGCGGCGCGCTGCCCAACACCACGGCGAACACCAACCGCGCGAAGGCCATCGCCAAGCTCCAGGCGAGCCACCCCGACCTGGACGTCTCCTTCACCCTCCCGGTCATGCCGGAGGGCCTCACCCAGGACGGCGTGAACCTGCTCTCCGACGCCAGGGCCAACGGCGTGAAGATCAGCACCGTCAACATCATGGCGATGGACTACGGCGCCTCGTACGACGGCGACATGGGCACGTACGCCACCCAGGCCGCCACCGCCACCCAGGCCCAGGTCAAGAGCGTGCTCGGGCTCTCCGACCCAGCCGCCTGGAAGGCGGTCGCCGTCACCCCGATGATCGGCGTCAACGACGTCTCCACCGAGGTCTTCAAGGTGGACGACGCCACCCAGCTCGTCGACTTCGCCAAGTCCAAGGGCCTCGGCGGGCTGTCGATGTGGTCCGCCACCCGAGACAAGCAGTGCGACGGCGGCGCCAAGCCCACCGCCGACGCCACGTGCAGTTCGATCACCCAGGACAAGAACGCCTTCTCGAAGGCGTTCGCAGCGATCGGCTGACACGACCGTGACAGAGCGAAGGGGGGCGCGGTACTCCCTGGACCGCGCCCCCGGGCTCAGGACGCCGGGCGGGCCGGCGGGAGGGTTCCCGTGCGGGCCGCTTCCGCGTACCAGTGGGCGCTGGACTTCGGGGTGCGGGCGAGGGTCGCGTAGTCGACGTACACCGCGCCGAACCGCTTCTCGTAGCCGTACGCCCACTCGAAGTTGTCCATCAGGGACCACAGGTAGTAGCCGCGGACATCGGCGCCGTCGGTGATCGCGCGGCGTACCGCCGAGAGGTGGCCGTGCAGGTAGGCGATGCGCTCCGGGTCGTGGACCCGGCCGTCCGGGTCGGGCTTGTCGTCGTAGGCCGCGCCGTTCTCGGTGATGTAGAGGGGCAGGCCCGGAGTCTCGGCGGTGTACCGCATGATCAGGTCGTGCAGGCCGGTCGGGTCGATCGTCCAGCCCATCTCGGTGCGCTCGCCCGGGGTCTGGTGGAAGGCGATGTCGTCGGCGCCCGGCCAGGGGGAGTGGGCACTCGCGCCATGGCCGTCCGACCGCGGGCCGGTCACCGCGCCGGACGCCGACGACACCAGGGTGGGCGTGTAGTAGTTCAGCCCGAGGGCGTCCAGCGGCTGCTGGATGGCGGCGAGATCGCCGTCCAGGACGTACGACCAGTCGGTCACCGACGCCGTCGCCGCGAACAGCGACTGAGGATACGAGCCGTGCAGGATCGGGCCGTGGAAGACGCCGTTGGCCAGGTCGTCGATGGTCCGGACCGCCGCCAGATCGGCCGGGTCCTGCGAGAGGGGCCGTACGACGGAGGAGTTGAGGCTGATCGCGATCTGGTTGCGGGCCGGCATCGCCGCACGCAGCGCCGACGTGGCGAGGCCGTGCGCGAGGTTGAGGTGGTGCGCGGCGCGCAGGGTGGCCGCCGGGTCGGTACGGCCGGGGGCGTGCACCCCGGAGCCGTAGCCCAAGAACGCGCTGCACCAGGGCTCGTTGAGGGTGATCCACTGCTCGACGCGGTCGCCGAGCGCCTCGCCGAGGATCTGGGCGTACTCGGCGAACCGGTACGCCGTGTCCCGCTCCGGCCAGCCGCCCGCGTCCTCCAGCTCCTGCGGCAGGTCCCAGTGGTAGAGGGTGACGGCGGGCTTGATGCCCTTGGCCAGCAGCTCGTCGACCAGCCGGCGGTAGAAGTCCAGGCCGACCTGGACCGCCGGGCCGCGTCCGGTCGGCTGGACGCGCGACCAGGAGACCGAGAACCGGTAGGCGTTCAGACCGAGGTCCGCCATCAGCGCCACGTCGTCGCGGTAGCGGTGGTAGTGGTCGACAGCGATGTCACCGGTCTCGCCGCCGGCCGTCCTGCCCGGCGTATGGCTGAAGGTGTCCCAGATCGAGGGGGTGCGGCCGTCCTCCCGCACCGCCCCCTCGATCTGGTACGCGGAGGTCGCGGCGCCCCAGAGGAAGGCGGGAGGAAAGGTCACGGAAGTCATGGGCTCAGGCATGGAAGCGCTCCCATAGGAGGTCGTGGAGACCGACGGGTAGATGAGGAGAGAGAAAGGGGCGGGCGGGACGGGAGGGGCCGGGGCGGCGGTGACCCGGCCCCCGTCGTTCCGCGGGCGGTCAGCCCTTCACCGCGCCCTGCATGATGCCGCCCACGATCTGCTTGCCGAAGATCGCGAAGACGAGCAGCAACGGCAGCGTGCCCAGCAGCGCGCCCGCCATGATCAGGGACTGGTCGGGGGTGTAACCGCGGCCCAGGCCCGCCAGGGCGACCTGCACGGTCGGGTTGCCGGTCTGCGTCAGGACCAGGAACGGCCACAGGAAGTCGTTCCAGGCCTGGACGAACATCAGCATGCCGAGCACCGCCATCGCCGGGCGCGCCGCCGGGAACACGACGTGCCACACCACCCGCCAGCTGCTCGCGCCGTCCACTCGGGCCGCCTCGATCAGCTCGTCCGGCAGCGCCTGGATGAGGTACTGCCGCATGAAGAACACGCCGAACGCGCTCACCAGGGACGGGAAGATCACCGCCTGCAACTGGTCCGCCCAGTTCAGCTTGGCGACCATCATGTAGAGCGGGATGATGCTGAGCTGCGGCGGCACCATCATCGTGCCGATCACCGTCAGCATCAGGATGTTGCGGCCCCGGAACCGCAGCTTGGCGAAGGCGAACCCGGCGATCGTCGACAGCACGACGATGGTCACCGCGGACGTCCCCGCCACGATCGTGGTGTTGAGGAACGCCTTGCCGAGATTGGCCTCGGTCCAGGCGACGTCGAGGTTGTGGAAGAGGTTCCCGCCGAACCAGAACGGCGGCGGGGTCTCCGCCAGCCGGTTGTTGTTCCGGGAGGCGGCGATCGCCGTCCACACCAGCGGGAACAGCGAGCCGATGGAGAACAGCACGAGGACCGTGTAGGCGATCGGGCCCGCGTGCATGGTGCCGCCGGCGCGCGCGGACTTCGGGCGCCGCACGCGCTTGGGCTCGGCGTCGGAGGGGGTGGTGGTCAGGGTTGTCGTCGTCACGGCCGGTCTCCTAACTACTGGCGCGCAGCCGGCGCGAGATGACGTAGTTGACGAGCCCGATCACGATGAGGATCAGGAACATCGTCCAGGCGATGGCCGAGGCACGGCCCAGGTGCTGGTTCACCCAGCCCTGCTCGTACAGGTACAGGCCGAGCGTCTGGAACTGGTGCTCCGCGCCGCCCGACGCCCCCTTGTTCGCGTCGAAGATCAGCGGCTCGCCGAACACCTGGCTCGCCCCGATGGTGGAGACGACACAGGTGAACAGGATCGTCGGGCGCAGCTGCGGCAGCGTCACATGGAGGAACTGCTGCCAGCGCGAGGCGCCGTCCAGGGCCGCCGACTCGTACAGGTCCTGCGGGATCGCCTGCATCGCGGCCAGGTAGATCAGCGCGTTGTAGCCGGTCCAGCGCCAGATCACGATCGTCGAGACCGCTATCTGGGAGGGCCACTTGTCGTTCTGCCAGTCGATGTGGCCGACGCCGAAGAAGTGCAGCGCCCAGTTGATCATGCCGTAGTCCCGGCCGAACAGCAGCACGAAGACCAGGGAGGCGGCCGCGATCGACGTGGCGTACGGCGCCAGCATCACGACCCGGTAGAAGATCGAGGCACGCAGCCGGTAGTTGAGGATGTGGGCGAGCCCCATCGCCATCAGCAGCTGCGGAACCGTCGAGATGATCCCGATGGTCAGGGTGTTCCTGGCCGCGTTCCAGAAGAAGTCGTCGCCGAAGATCCGGGTGTAGTTGTGCAGCCCCGCCCACTGCATGTCGGTGGGCGCGGTCAGCTCCACCGTGTGCAGCGAGGCCCACCCCGTGTAGACCAGCGGGAAGAGCCCGAAGGCGACGAAGAGCAGGAAGAACGGCGAGATGAAGCCGTACGGGCTCCACTTGATGTCCCGCTGCCAGCGGCGCGAGAGACGGGTGCGGCGCCGCAGCTCCGCCTCCGTGGGAGCGGCGGGCGGACGGACCGGGGCCGCGCCCCCCTCCTGCGCGAGGGGGGCGGCGGTGTCGTGCCGGGTGGCCATGGCGGTCACTTGTCCAGGCTGTTGTCGATGGTCTTGACCGCTGTGTTCCACGCCTCCGCGGCCGACTTGCCCTTGGTGACGAGGACGACGCCGTTGTTGGCCAGACCGTCCTGGATGATCTGGTCCTTCGGGCCGATGACCTGCACCGGGCTGCTCTTGGCGGCCGCGGCGAAGATCGTGCCGATCGGGGCGTCACCGGTCATGTCGTTCTTGGCGCCGGTCACCGCCGCCGAGGTGTACGTCGACGGCGCGCTCGGGAAGGAGCCCTGCACGCTGAAGAGCTTGGCCTGCTGTTCGGGTGCGGTCAGCCAGGCGACCAGCTTCTCGGCCTCCGCGACGTTCTTGCCGCTCTTGGGCACGGTCAGGAAGGACCCGCCCCAGTTGCCGGCCTTCGGCGCCTGGGCCACGTCCCACTTGCCGGCCGCGTCCGCCTTCGACTGGCCCTTGATGTAGCCGAGCATCCACGGCGGGCAGGACATCGCCGCGAACTTGTTGTTGGCGATCGTGCTGTTCCAGGACGGCTGGAACTGGGTCTGCGCCTGGACCAGCCCGTCCTGCGCGGCCTTCGCGGTCTGGTCGAACGCGGTCTTCACGGCCGGGTTCGTCTTGTAGATGATCTTGCCGGAGGAGTCGTAGAACTTGGTGCTCTCACTGGAGAGGATCGCGTTCAGGAGACCGCCGGGGGAGTCCATGAAGGTGGTCCCGGAGGGCGCCTTCTTCTTGTAGTTCTCGCCGACCTGGACGAACTTGTCCCAGCTGCCCGCCCAGAGCTTGCTCACCGCGTCGCGGTCGGTGGGCAGACCGGCCTGCTGGAAGAGGTCCTTGCGGTAGCAGATGGCGAGCGGGCCGACGTCGGTGCCGAGCCCGATGGTCTGGCCGCCGCTGGTCGTGGCCTGCTTCCACTTCCAGTCCAGCCAGTTGCTCTCCGAGACGCCGCTGACCTTGGACAGGTCCTCCAGCTTGTCGGCGAAGGTGCTGGTGACCTCGGCGATGTTGCTGACTTCGACGGCCTGGACGTCCATCAGGCCGCTGTTGGTGGTCAGGTGGTTGACCAGCGCCGGGTAGTAGTTCGCGTTCTGCTCGACCGAGGTGTCCTTGATGACGATGTTCGGGTGGAGCTTCTCGTACTCCTTGTAGAGCCCGGCCTCCTTGAAGCCGAACGTGCCGAACAGACCGAGCGTGATCGTCGTCTTGCCCTTGCCGCCGCTGGTGTCGTCACTGCCGCCACCACCGTCGTCGGCACAGCCGGCCAGCAACGCTCCTCCCAGCGACACGACGGCCGCCAGGACCACCGCCTTGCGGGAGGCGGTTCGGGTACGTGCTCGCATTACGTCCTCCTGTTGCCCTGACGTGCCGACCCCCCGGCCAACTGCATGGTTGGGCCCGTCTGTTTCTCGCTGCGGCTCGGGCGGGGAACGTGCGGGATGTGTATGTGTCAGGTACTGTGGGAGCGCTCCCACCGATGATGTGTTGAAGGGTCGTCGGTTCGGAGCGGGGTGTCAAGGGAGCGGACGCGGAGGGGTGTGTTCGGTTATCCGGCTGTTAGCTAACCGCGGTTGGGAGCCGGGGCGGCGGGGCGGCGACAACGGCTGAAGGCCGGCCGGCGTCGCCCGCGGGCCCGTGCGGCGTCCGAAGGCGGGGTCGTCCGGACCGGAGCGGGGCCGGGGGCGGCAGCTCCCGGGAGCGGTCGTCCCGAAAGACGGGGCTGTTACATTCCAGGCCGGCAACAAGAACGCGGTGAGAAGGGCGGAGCCCATGGCAAGCCACGGAGCGCGGGGGCGTGGTGGTGGTCGGCCCACCCTCGAGGAGGTCGCCGCCCGGGCCGGGGTGGGGCGGGGAACCGTGTCGCGGGTGATCAACGGCTCGCCGCGGGTCAGCGACGCCACCCGGGCCGCCGTGGAGGCCGCGGTCGCCGAACTCGGTTACGTGCCGAACACCGCCGCCCGGGCCCTCGCGGCCAACCGCACCGACGCCATCGCCCTGGTCGTCCCCGAACCGGAGACCCGGTTCTTCGCGGAACCGTACTTCTCGGACATGCTCCGCGGTGTCGGCGCCGAACTCTCCGACACCGAGATGCAGTTGCTGCTGATCTTCGCCGGCAGCGACCGGGAGCGGGAACGGCTCGCCCAGTACCTCGCCGCCCACCGCGTGGACGGCGTCCTGCTGGTGTCCGTCCACGCCGACGACCCGCTGCCCGACCTCCTCGCCCAGCTGGAGATCCCCGCCGTGATCAGCGGCCCGCGCTCCGCCGCCGAGACGCTGACCTCCGTCGACTCCGACAACTACGGCGGCGGGCGCTCCGCCGTCGAGCACCTGCTGGCCGGCGGCCGCCGGACGATCGCGCACATCACCGGCCGCCTGGACGTGTACGGCGCCCAGTGCCGCGTCGACGGCTACCGCGACGCCCTGCGGGACGCGGGCCGGGAGGTGGACGAACTCCTCGTCGTCCCCGGCGACTTCACCGAGGAGGGCGGCCGCCGGGCCATGACCCTGCTGCTGGAGCGGCGCCCCGACCTGGACGCCGTCTTCGCCGGCTCGGACGTGATGGCGGCCGGCGCCCGCCAGGTGCTGCGCGAACTGGGCCGCCGTATCCCCGAGGACGTGGCGCTGGTCGGGTACGACGACTCGGCCATCGCCCGCCACATGGACCCGCCGCTCACCAGCGTCCGCCAGCCCATCGAGGAGATGGGCCGCGCGATGATCGACCTCCTCCTCGCGGAGATCGCCGACCGCCGCCCTGCCGTCTCCCGGGGCCTGGAGCGCCGGCACGCGGTCCTGCCGACGGAACTGGTGACCCGCGCCTCCTCGTAGGATCTGTCCGGACGATCCGAGCGGGCGGCGCGGATCGGCTGGTCGGCGATCGCCGGAACCGCGGGAGCGCCGGGCTGTGCGCCGGCCGCCCTGGCCGTTGTCTGCGCGGCCGCGGTTCTCGGGGGTCTTTACGTGGTGGTGGCGATCACTCACCAGGTCTTGTCCAGACCTCTCATGTGCACCCGGGCGGCCTGGCTGTCGGTCTTCTCCGGCCGGTGGAGCCGGTCGGGTCCGGTGGCGGTGAGGGTTCCGTCAGCGACCTGAGGGCCGGGCGCAGGAGCGCGGCGATGTGTTCGGGAGGCGCGTCGCGCAGCACGGGCAGCGCGAGGAGCTGATGGCCGATGGTGACACCGACCAGGGCGGTGACGACGAGGGCCGCGCGCAGCTCGGCGTCCTCGGCGGCGTTCTCGTCCTCCTCCTCGGGAAGGGCCCTGGCGATCGACTCGATCTGCCGGCCCATGGCCCGGCGGGCGTGCTCGGCCGCGTCCGGGTCGGTGAGCATCGAACGCAGGGTCGCGAGCGTGCCCTCGGGCAGGCCGCCGAGCTTCATGTCGAGGGTTGTCAGCAGCTGGTCGACGAGAGCGTCGGTGCCGGTGCCGGCATCCGCCGGTTGGGCCGGGCCCGCCTGGACGGCCTCGGTGAACAGCTCGCGCTTGCTGCCGAAGTGCTGCATGACCAGTGCAGGGTCCACCTGTGCGGTGGCGGCCACGGCCCGGACGGTGGTCCGCTCGAAGCCGCGCTCGGCGAACAGCGTACGGGCGCTGTCGAGGATGCGGGCCCGGGTGGCCTGCCGACGGGCGGCACGGGAGAGCGGGGCGGGAGAGCCGGGGCGGTCGGGCACGTGGTCACTCTACAAGCACTCGCTCTACAAGCGTTGACCGAAGCCGCGGACAGTCCTAGAGTCTTCACTCAACAAGCGTTGACTGAATATGGATGATCGCCATGACGGTGTCCGAACCGCCGCTGACCCGCACGCCCCGTGAGGTGCTGGCCCTCTACCGCCAGGCCATGCGCGACAAGTCGGCCGACGACCTGGCGGACCTGTACGCCGTGGACGCGGTGCACGAGTTCCCGTTCACGAGCCCCGGCTTCCCCGCGCGCTACGACGGCCGGGAGGAGATCCGCACCGGATACCGTGCGGCCTGGGGCGCCAGCCCCGTGCGTGTGACGGAGATCAAGGAGGTCGCCGTCCACGAGACGGCCGACCCCGAGGTGATCGTCGCCGAGCAGACGGTGGTCGCCGGTCCGCCGACGGGTGGTACAGGCTTCGATATCCCCGGGCTGCTGGTGCTGCGCGTCCGGGGCGGGCGGCTGGTGCGGGTCCGCGACTACATGGACGGCTACGGGGTGGCCAGGGCCCGGCAGGGGAACGACGGCTGACGGCGCAGGGCGAGTGCCGGCACTCGAACCCAACCCTGGGCACTGCTCAGGACCTGCGGATCAGCCCGGGAAGAGCGTCCCGAGGCCCTCGCCGCTCGACCTACCTCAACTCATCCCGGACGAACTTTTCGAGGAGCGTGAACGACTTGGGCGTACCGCCCGGCTGCGGTTTGCCCTCCTTGCGTCCCGCAACCCGATAGCCGGCGCCGAGGTAGTACGCACTCAGGCGTGCGTTGGTCGCCAGGCAGTCCAGACGAACCAACGGCCGGCCCGCTTCGGCCACGCGGCGCTCCGCGACTCGCAGAAGCTGCCGCCCTGTCCCGGGCGGGACACATCCGTGGTCCACCATCAGCCGGTGCACGTAGCCGGCCGTCGGCGGCTGCGGCCCCCAGGCGTCCTCGTCCTCCCACCAGAGCTCCCAGGCCCCGACCACCCGACCGGCAGCCTCTGCGAGCCATACCTCCCCGCTCTTCATGATCCGGCGGAAGTGGTCCTCGCCCAGCTCACCAGGCTGCCACTGACCGGTGACGCCTTGGGCAAGCATCCAGCGGGCCGCGTCGTCGCGCAGACGCACGACAGCGGCAAGATCGGCGTCGTCAGCGAGACGGAAGCGTAGATCGTTCACGCCACGATCGTGGCACAGGCATCCGCCCCCGCACCGACCGGCCGCAGGGGCCGCCCCTGGAAGAACGACAGACACCTGTCGCCGCCTGAGCGAACCCAACTGATCCACAGGCATTGACCATTACTCCCCCATCCTTTGGGGAGGCCTGACCTCGGGTTCCCGACTACCGCTACATGCCACTGAGTTTCGATGAGCGTTCGGTTGCGGCGCATGTCGTCGGTGTGGAGGACTGTTTCGTGACCAGCCACCCTCCAGAGGGCCTTGTACGCCTGTTGGTACTTGCCGCTCATCGGGCCGCCCGGTCGGCGCCCTCCCTGGACCACGGACCTGGAAACTCGCCGTGCCGTCCTTGTGGATCCGATTCCTGATGATCACTATGGGGCACCACATCGAAAAGGCGGCCATGTCGGGCAACCGAAAGGCCCCTGGCCTGCGTTTCCGCAAGCCAGGGGCCTCTCATGCAAGGGTGAGTGACGGGACTCGAACCCGCGGCATCCTGGACCACAACCAGGTGCTCTACCAGCTGAGCTACACCCACCACGACCGGTAGCGATTCCGTGGTCTCTCCGACCGGCCGAGAAAAAGTGTACAGGGTCCGAAGGGGTGCTCGCGCACGGCTTTACGGGAGTGCCCGCGGGGGCCTCCCGGACGCCTATTCCGCAGGCAGGACGTGCTTGGCCGCGATCGTCCTCGCGGTGTCCGAGTCCGGGCCGGGCTGCGGTACGAAGATGGCCTCGCGGTAGTAGCGCAGTTCGGCGATCGACTCGCGGATGTCGGCGAGGGCGCGGTGGTTGCCGTTCTTCTCCGGGCTGTTGAAGTACGCCCGCGGATACCAGCGCCGGGCCAGTTCCTTGACGCTGGACACGTCGACGATCCGGTAGTGGAGGTATCCCTCCAGGGCCGGCATGTCCCGGGACAGGAAGCCGCGGTCGGTGCCGACGGAGTTGCCGCACAGCGGGGCCTTGCCGGGCTCCTTCACGTGCTCCCGTACATAGGCCAGGACCTGCTCCTCGGCCTCGGTGAGCGTCGTGCCGCCGGCCAGCTCGTCGAGCAGGCCGGACGAGGTGTGCATCTGCCGCACCACCTCCGGCATCGTCTCCAGTGCCTTGGCCGGCGGACGGATGACGATGTCCACGCCCTCGCCGAGCACGTTCAGCTCGGAGTCGGTGACCAGTGCGGCCACCTCGATGAGCGCGTCGTCGGACAGCGAGAGGCCGGTCATCTCGCAGTCGATCCACACCATGCGATCGTTCATGCGACCACCCTAAAGCTGACGTCGCCGTTTGTGGCCCCCGCGGTCGGTGCCGCCGCCTTCCGGGGGCTGCCGCCCCCAGGTCCCCGCTTCGGCCTGAACGGCCTCGTCCTCGGTCGCCGGACGGGCTGAGTGGGGGCTTTTGTCCCACCGGGGCGGGGGGTGGGTGGGCGGAACGCGGAGGCCCCTGCCTACCCGAGGCGGTCGGGTGGGCAGGGGCCGGGTGCGTCCGGGTGCGTCAGCTGCCCGTGCGCGGGCCCGGGAGGCTGGCCGACAGGCCTACCGCCGCTGTCCTGCGGGTCTGCATCGGGAGTACCCCCTCGGGGTACTGGACCGTCAGCGGGCCCGTCGGGGGCATCGGTGCCGGTTCCGGCGTGTCGGCGCGCTCGGCCTGCGGCCTCCTCGCCCGGTAGGCCGCCCGGTACGCCGCCGGGGACGAACCGAGCTGGCGGCGGAAGTGGCCGCGCAGGGCGACGGGGGAGCGGAAGCCGCAGCGGCCCGCCACCTCGTCCACCGAGTAGTCCGACGTCTCCAGCAGGCGCTGCGCCTGCAGGACCCGCTGCGTGATCAGCCACTGCAGCGGGGCGCTACCGGTCAGCGAGCGGAAGCGGCGGTCGAAGGTCCGGCGGCTCATGTACGCGCGTGCCGCCAGCGTCTCCACGTCGAACTGCTCGTGGAGGTGCTCCAGCGCCCAGGCGACGACCTCGGCGAGCGGGTCGGCGCCGATCTCCTCTGGTAAAGATCGATCGAGGTAGCGCTCCTGACCGCCAGAGCGGCGCGGGGGGACCACCAGGCGCCGGGCGAGCGCGCCCGCCGCCTCGTTGCCGTGGTCCGTCCGCACGATGTGGAGACAGAGGTCGATTCCGGCCGCCGTACCGGCGGACGTCAGGACGTCGCCGTCGTCCACGAAGAGTTCGCGTGGGTCGACGTGCACCGACGGATAGCGCTTGGCCAGCGTCGGCGCGTACATCCAGTGGGTGGTGGCCGGGCGGCCGTCCAGCAGTCCGGCGGCGGCCAGCACGAACGCGCCGGTGCACAGCCCGACTATGCGGGCCCCTTCTTCATGGGCGCGGCGCAGCGCGTCCAGCGCTTCTTCGGGCGGTGGCGCGGTGATCGAACGCCAGGCCGGTACGACGACCGTGCCGGCGCGTGAGATCGCCTCCAGCCCATGCGGCGCGGTGAGTTCCAGGCCCCCTGTGGTCCGCAGCGGGCCTTCTTCGCCGCCGCACACCAGCAGTCGGTAGCGCGGCACTCCGGCGTCCTGGCGGTCTATCCCGAACACCGACAACGGTATGGAACTCTCGAAGATGGGACCGCCGCTGAACAGCAGCACCGCGACGATCTCCTTGCGGCGTCGCCCGGAGAGTTTCCGGGCCGCGGCTTCCGGCGCGGCAGTGGAGTCGTGGCTCATCCTGCTAAGCCCCCCTCGGTGGTCGCGGCTCCTCGGTTGTGTCGCTCCTGCACGTTTCCCCTCGGTCCTGCACGAGTCCCCCGCCGTAAGACGTCAAGATCGAATCTACTGGTTTCCGCGGTGTCGCGTTGACCAGTTCGACACGCCGTAGATTGTCGACATGACAACTTGGCGTGAAGCATTCGATCACGAAGCGTTGCACTCCCGGGCCGTGCAGGGAAGTGCGCCTCGTGGCAGTGGCCAAACCGCGTAGGGTGCGAAGGGTCCCGTGGACCCTTTCCGTGCAGGTGGAACGGGGGTTGGGGGGTGGTCGGGGCGCCACTTGCACAGGGGCGGGAAGTTGGCTGAAAAGAAGCGTTCCCGTGCGCGGAAACCGGTCAGTCGACCGGTGTAGTGCCCCTAGTGTGACGTCCACCTCCCCGGACCGCTCCGCGGGGTGCCCGGTGCGGCGCCCGGTGCGGCGCTCCGCGGTGTGTGCCATGGGGTGTGGCGGGCGGTGCCGTGCCGCGCTCCGAGCGGCGCAGCAGGTACCGGCAGGCGGCGGTGACGGCGGCGAGGCCGAGGGCGGTGCCGGCGGTACCGGCCAGTGAGGTGCCGTACCAGAGCAGCACCACGGGGACGAGGACACAGGAGAACGCGGCCCAGCGGACGACGTCACCCGCGCTGTCCTGGGCGGAGTGCGGGTCGGGTTTCGGGCGCGGTCCGGACATGTGCGTATCTCCCTGGTCTCCCTGGCGGTGTCGTGCTCCTGCGGGCTCCCTGGTGGTGCTGCCGCCGGGTTCAACGCGTGTTCGAGCGGTCGGTCACCGTGCGTGGACCCTGCTCCTGTCCGAATCCTGTGCAAACCGCCTGTACGGGGCAGCAACCATTGCGTTACGGGCGCGGCTCGTGCATGCTCCCTGGAACCCCTAACCGACTCCGGGGACGGTCCCCTACGGAGAGTGCGCGGGATCTGGGCCGAGGAGGCGTGCCGCCGTACCCTTGGGGGTATGGGGTTGGGAAGATGTTTCCCGGACACAGCTCCGCCGCACACTGTCGTCCCTCCCACAAAGGATCACAACGCCGAGACAGCCATGGCCGGTCACGAATTCTTCGATCCAGCGGACCGCAAGCGGCCGGTCGCCGACCCCACGGCGGCCGATGCGCTGGCGGCGGAAGAGCCACGCGCTTCCTGCGATCCCGCCTTCAAACACGGAGTGGTCGTCGGCTTCGACGGCTCCACCTCCAGTGAGCGCGCCCTCGCCTATGCGATCGGGATGGCACATCGCTCCCGCGCAGGGCTGATCATCGTCCATGTCGCCAACCGACTGCCGACCACCGTGTGGGCCGGCTGCGAGCCACCCGTCTTCGTCGACGTACCGGACCACCGCACCGAGGTGCTCGGTCTCGAACTCGCCTGTGCCGACTATCTGGCGGAGGTGCCCTGGATCCTCGTCGAGCGCGGCGGAGACATCTGCCACGAACTCGAAGAGGTGGGGCGGGAGTACGAGGCCGACGCGATCGTCGTGGGGTCGACCCACGGCATCGTCGGGCGGATCTTCGGCTCCGTCGCGGGCAGACTCGCCAAGCGGGCCAAGCGGCCTGTCGTTGTCATTCCGTAACTCCGCGTTCTCCCAGGTGAGATGCGCCGTGGGTACGGCCAGGCTCCCTTTGTGCCGTGCGTAAATCTACTCGTGCGTAGAGGTGTTTGTGCCCTTGTGAAGGGCATATACCGGTCACCGCGCACAACTGCACAAAGCATGAAGGGAGCCCGCCGTGGACAATGACGTCTCTGCGGGAAGCGGAACCACTACCGTGGCCGGCCGACTCGCCCTGGGGATCACCCTGTTGGCGTTCGGCCTCGGCACCACCGGCGTGATCGACGATGTCACCACGTCCGACGCCGTGTCAGTCGCCCATTATGTGGGCGGAGTCGCCCTCTTCCTCGTCGGCCTGCTGGCCTTCCGTGACCGTGACACCGTGAACGGCACGGGCTATGTGGCCCTCGGTGCCCTCTGGTTCACCTGGGCCGTCTCGTCCGGCGGCAACGCCTCGGCCAACGCGGCCGGGCTCTTCCTGCTCCTCTTCGCCCTCGTGGCACTGTCGTTGACCCTCGCGGGCGGCGACACGCTCGGACAGGCCATGCACGCGCTGCTGTTCCTGTCGATGCTGCTCCTCGCTGTCGCGAACTTCGCCGACAGCTCCTCGCTGGTCAAGGTGGGCGGCTGGGCCGCCGTGGCGGCGGGGGCGGTGGCCTGGTACGCGGCGACCGCCGCGCTGGCGCACTGGCCGACGGTCCTTCCGAGGCGGGCTGCCGGTCGGGGGGTGACGGCCCACGGCTGATATGGCAGCCGGCGCCGGGGAGTTGGGCGTCCCCGGCGATCCAATGAACGGACCCCTTCGTGGCCTGACGGCACACGCGGGGGTCCGTTCGGTTGTCCGGCGGGTGCGGGTGCGTGGGGGGTTGCTCGCGCAGTTCCCCGCGCCCCTGAAAGAAAGGGGCGCGGGGCTGTATCAATTTGCGGCTCCGCCGCGTGGGCGCGACCAGCCCCCACCGGCCCGCACAAGCAAACGGTCCTACTCCACCGTCACCGACTTGGCGAGGTTGCGCGGCTTGTCGATGTCGCGGCCCAGTGCCTTCGCCGTGTGGTACGCGAGGAGTTGGAGGGGGATGCCCATCAGGATGGGGTCGAGTTCGTCCTCGTTCTTGGGGACGACGATCGTGCGGTCCGCCTTCTCCTGGTGCTGGTGGGCCACCGCCAGGATCTTGCCGCTGCGGGCCTTGATCTCCTCCAGGGCCGCCCGGTTCTTCTCCAGCAGGTCGTCGTCGGGGACGATCGCCACCGTGGGCAGCGCCGGCTCGATCAGGGCCAGCGGGCCGTGCTTCAGCTCGGACGCCGGGTAGGCCTCCGCGTGGATGTAGGAGACCTCCTTGAGCTTCAGGGAGGCCTCACGGGCCACCGGGTAGCCCCGGACGCGGCCGATGAAGAGCATCGAGCGGGCGTCGGCGTACTCCTTCGCCAGCTTCTCGATCTCCGCCTCCTGGTCGAGGATCTCGGCGATCTGGGCGGGCAGCCTGCGCAGGCCGTCGATGACCCGCTTGCCGTCCCGGACCGAGAGGTCGCGGGTGCGGCCCAGGTGCAGGGCGAGCAGGGCGAAGGCGACCGTCGTGTTGGTGAAGCACTTGGTCGACACCACGCAGACCTCGGGGCCCGCGTGCACGTACATGCCGCCGTCCGCCTCGCGGGCGATCGCCGAGCCGACCACGTTCACCACGCCCAGCACCCGCGCGCCCTTGCGCTTCAGCTCCTGGACGGCGGCGAGGACGTCGTACGTCTCACCGGACTGGGAGACCGCGATGTAGAGGGTGTCGGGGTCGACCACCGGGTTGCGGTAGCGGAACTCGGAGGCGGGTTCGGCGTCCGCGGGGATCCGGGCCAGCTCCTCGATCATCTGGGCGCCGATCATGCCCGCGTGGTACGAGGTGCCGCAGCCGAGGATCTTCACCCGGCGCACGGCCCGCGCGTCCCGGGCGTCCAGGTTGAGGCCGCCCAGGTGCACGGTGGAGAAGCGGTCGTCGATCCGGCCGCGCAGCACGCGGTCGACCGCGTCGGGCTGCTCGAAGATCTCCTTGTGCATGTAGGTGTCGTGGCCGCCCATGTCGTACGACTCGGCCTCCCACTCCACGGTGGTCGGCTCGGCCGTCGTCCGGGTGCCCTCGGTGGTGTATGTCCGAAAGTCGTCGGCCTTGAGGGTGGCCATCTCGCCGTCGTCCAGAGTCACTATCTGGCGGGTGTGGGTGACCAGGGCCGCGATGTCGGAGGCGACGAACATCTCCTTGTCGCCGATGCCGAGGACGACCGGGGAGCCGTTGCGCGCCACCACGATGCGCTCGGGGAAGTCGGCGTGCATCACCGCGATGCCGTAGGTGCCCTCGATCAGGCGCAGCGCCTGGCGGACCCGCTCCTCCAGGGTCTCCGCCTGGGAGCGGGCGATCAGGTGGACGAGGACCTCGGTGTCGGTCTCGGAGAGGAACTCGACGCCGTCCGCCTCCAGCTTGCGGCGCAGGTCGGCCGCGTTGTCGATGATGCCGTTGTGGACGAGGGCGACCTTCTGGTCGGCGGACATGTGCGGGTGGGCGTTCACGTCGGAGGGCGCGCCGTGGGTGGCCCAGCGGGTGTGGGCGATGCCGGTGGTGCCCTTGAAGCGCGCGGGGACCTTGGCCTCCAGGTCCCGGACCCGGCCCTTGGCCTTGACCATCTTCAGGCCGGCCGCCTTCGGGGAGGTGACGACGATGCCCGCCGAGTCGTAGCCGCGGTACTCCAGCCGCTGCAGCCCCTCCAGGAGCAGGGGAGCGACATCACGCTTACCGATGTATCCGACAATTCCGCACATATATAGGTGTTCCGTATTCCTCAGCCGTAGACCATGCGGCGCAGCTGCCGGAGGGTGAGCTCCGGCGGGGCGACCGCCCTGTACTTCAGATCCGCCTCGATCCGATCGAAGATCTCCGCGTTCACCAGGCCTTCTGCCTGCAGTTCGCGGTGGCGGCGCCGGACGTAGTCCCCGGTCGTCTCGTCGAAGTAGGCGAGCACGTCCTGTATCACCCGCAGCGCCTCGCCCCGGCTCAGAGGCGTGGACCGCGTCAGATGATCAACAAGTTCGTCGTGCACCCGTAGATCCTGGAGTACGGGATGGCGGTTTAGCAAGAATCCTGCCCGATTCCGGGCAACAGCCTGTTGAATCTCTTATGGGGCTCTGTTCGCAGCCTGTCCATCCTGTGTCTTGCGCCACGTCGTTTGTGGAGACGAGTTTCAGACGCCATGGACATTCCTCGTATGGGCGTACCCGATGAGCTCGCCGAGCGCATGAGCATGGCCGAGCAGCACGAGTACCTCCGCGCCAAGTTCTCCCGGCGCTCCATGATCAGAGGCGGCGCCGTCACGCTCGGCGCCGTCACGGGCGGCTCGCTCGTCATGGGCGGCACGGCCCAGGCCGCCGTCCCCACCCAGTCCTCCGCCCCCGCCACCCAGTACGTCGACGGCGCCTTCGTCGCCCCGTTCGGCCGTCACCTGGCCTACGGCAACGACGCCAGCACGGAGATGACGATCTCCTGGCAGGTCCCGGTCGCGGTCAAGAAGCCCTTCGTTCGCATCGGCACCCACGCCTCGCACCTCTCGGTCAAGATCGACGCCGAGATCCGCACCCTGTACACCCCGGCCGGTATCGGCGCCAGCGGCGACCACACCCAGTACTACGTGCACGCCAAGCTGGCCAACCTCAAGCCCGGCCGCACCTACTTCTACGGCGTCGGCCACGAGGGCTTCGACCCGGCCTCGCCGCAGTTCGCCAGCACCATCGGCACCTTCACCACCGCGCCCTCGCACAAGGAGCCGTTCACCTTCACGGCCTTCGGCGACCAGGGCGTCAGCTACCACGGCCTGGCCAACGACAGCCTGATCCTCGGCCAGAACCCCAGCTTCCACCTGCACGCCGGCGACATCGCCTACGCCGACCCGGCCGGCGCCGGCAAGACCGCCGACACCGGCTTCGACTCCCGCGTGTGGGACCAGTTCCTGGCCCAGACCGAGTCGGTCGCCAAGTCCGTGCCGTGGATGGTGTCGTACGGCAACCACGACATGGAGGCCTGGTACTCGCCGAACGGATACGGCGGCGAGGAGGCCCGCTTCACCCTGCCCGACAACGGGCCGGACAAGAAGAACCTGCCGGGCGTCTACTCCTTCGTCCACGGCAACACGGCGATCATCTCGCTCGACCCGAACGACGTCTCCTTCGAGATCCCGGCCAACCTCGGCATCTCGGGCGGCACGCAGACCAAGTGGTTCGAGGCGCAGCTGAAGAAGTTCCGCGCCTCGAAGGACATCGACTTCATCGTCGTGTTCTTCCACCACTGCGCCTACTGCACCTCCACGGCGCACGCCTCGGAGGGGGGCGTGCGACAGGAGTGGGTGCCGCTGTTCGAGAAGTACACGGTGGACCTGGTCATCAACGGCCACAACCACCAGTACGAGCGCACCGACGTCATCAAGGGCGACAAGGTCGTCAAGAAGCTCCCGATCGGCGAAACGGCCTACTCCGAGACCGAGGGTGTCGTCTACGTCACGGCGGGCGCCGCGGGCCGCAGCCTGTACGCGTTCACCGCGCCGGACTCCTACGAGGGGCACCTGAACGAGGTCGACTCCGTCGCCTCCTTCATCAACACCAAGGACGGCAAGGTCAACGAGACCGTCACCTGGTCCCGGGTGCGTTACCTCAACTACTCGTTCCTGCGCGTGGACGTCGAGCCGGCGCCGCGCGGCCAGTACGCCAAGCTGAAGGTGTCGGGCATCGCCGAGACCGGCGACCGCATCGACCACTTCACGGTGGCCCGCAAGGCCAAGTAAGGCCGGGCAAGACCAAGCAACACCCGTGAGGAAAGGGGCGGGTGGTCCTCGGGCCGTATGAGGATCACCCGCCCCGTCCTTTTCGCGTGCTCTTCGGCCTCACATCCTCTTCAGCACCGCCTGTTTGGCCCTCGCGAACTCCTCGTCCGTGAGCACGCCCTCGCGATGCAGCTCACCCAGTTCGCGCAGCCGCCGCAGCAGCGCGTCGTGATCGGCCTCGGGCTCCTCGGCCGTCGGGGGCGCCTCGGGCAGGGCCGCCGATGGATGCGGCAGCCGCGCCTGCACCGCCGCCGCGACCAGCGCCATCAGCGGATCCCGCTTGAACCCCCACAGTTCCACCGCGTTCGGGTCGTACTTGGCCCGCACCTTGGCCGGAACGCCGCGCACCCGGAACCGCAGATGGCCGTTCTCCAGTCCGGCGGAGGGCTGCCACTCCACGGCCAGGATGTCCGCCAGGGCCAGCGTGCGGGGGCCGGCGGCCGCCTTCGCGTCCTCCGTCTTCCAGTTCCACTCCAGCCGCACCCGCTCGCCGTCGAAGCCCGCCGTGCCGTCCCCGGCGGAGACCGACAGCGGCAGCCGCGGCCCCGGCAGCAGGTACCCGGTCACCGGCGTGCCCGGGACCTGCTCAAGGAGCAGCGCGTCGCGCACCTCGTCCGTGAAGTACTCGGCGACGCCGTACCGGTCCGGCTCCACGGTCAGCTGGTAGGGGTCGTGGATCTCGGCGAGCCGGCCGCCGGTGGCGTGCAGCAGCGGATCGGCGCCGTCCCGCAGCCGCAGCCTCAGCCGCCCCGACCGGCGGCCCTGCTCGAACGAGATGCCCGCCAACGCGCCCAGCGGGACGACCAGTTCACCCAGCGTCCGGCGCAGCACACTGACGTTCCTGTCCCGCCCGGGAGTCAGCCGCAGGGCGTCTGAGTCGAAGGCCCAGATACCGTCCTTCTGGATGATTTCCGCCATGCGGGGATTGTTCCACCGGAAGTACCGCCGGATGGTCTCGACCAATCCCGGTCTCTGGTGAATCCTCTCTGGTGACTCCTTCACCGAGTCACAGCCGAGAAGGGAGCGCATGTGAGACGGCACCACAGAACGACTCCCGGAACTTCCCGCACTTCCCCCACCCCCCGTTTGGCCCGCGTCCTGGGGTCCCTGCTGCTGGTCGCGGCGGCCGGGGCCTTCACGGTCGGCGCCACCCCGGCGTCGCCACGGTCCGTCCCGGTCCCGCTCGACCGGGTCGTCCCGGCGCCCGCCTCGGTCAGCGCGGGCGGAGCGCCGTACCGCATCACCCGTGACACGGCGATCCGCGTCGACGGCTCCCGGGAGGTGCGCCGGGTCGCCGAGTACCTGGCGGACCTGCTGCGTCCGTCCACCGGCTACCGGCTGCCCCTGACCGCGCACGGCACCTCGGGCATCCGACTCCGGCTGGCCGACGGCCCGTTCGGCGCCGAGGGCTACCGCCTCGACAGCGGCCGCGACGGCGTCACCCTCACCGCCGCCGAACCCGCCGGCCTCTTCCACGGCGTCCAGACCCTGCGCCAGCTGCTCCCGGCGGCCGTCGAGAAGGACACCGTGCAGCCCGGCCCCTGGCTGGTCGCGGGCGGCACCATCACCGACCGCCCCCGTTACGCCTACCGGGGCGCGATGCTCGACGTCTCCCGGCACTTCTTCACGGTGGCCCAGGTCAAGCGGTACATCGACGAGCTGGCCCTCTACAAGATCAACGAGCTGCATCTGCACCTCAGCGACGACCAGGGCTGGCGGATCGCCGTCGACTCCTGGCCCCGCCTGGCGGCCTACGGCGGCTCCACCCAGGTCGGCGGCGGCCAGGGCGGCCACTACACCAAGGCCGACTACCAGGAGATCGTCCGCTACGCGGCCTCCCGCTACCTCGAAGTCGTCCCCGAGATCGACATGCCCGGCCACACCAACGCGGCCCTCGCCTCCTACGCCGGCCTCAACTGCGACGGCACCGCACCGCCGCTGTACACCGGCACGGACGTCGGCTTCAGCTCGCTGTGCGTGTCGAAGCCGGTGACGTACGACTTCGCGGCCGACGTCATCCGCGAGCTGGCCGCCCTCACCCCGGGCCGCTACCTCCACATCGGCGGCGACGAGGCGCACTCCACCGCCCACGAGGACTATGTGGCGTTCATGGACCGGGTGCAGCCGCTCGTCGCCGAGTACGGCAAGACGGTGATCGGCTGGCACCAGCTGACCGGCGCGCATCCGGCCAAGGGGGCGATCGCCCAGTACTGGGGGCTGGACGACACGAGCGCGGACGAGAAGGCCCAGGTGGTCGAGGCCGCCCGGAACGGCACCGGGCTGATCCTCTCGCCCGCCGACCGGGTCTACCTCGACATGAAGTACGACGCGGACACCCCGCTCGGCCAGGACTGGGCCGGCCTGGTGGAGGTACGGCGGTCCTACGACTGGGACCCGGGCAACTACCTGGCCGGTGCGCCGAGTTCGGCGGTCCGCGGGGTCGAGGCGCCGCTGTGGACCGAGACCATCGTGACCGGCGCCGACATCGACTACATGGCCTTCCCGCGGCTGCCGGGGGTCGCCGAGCTGGGCTGGTCGCCGGCGGCCACGCACGACTGGGACGCCTACAAGGTGCGGCTCGCCGCGCAGGCGCCCCGCTGGGACGCCCTCGGCATCGGCTACTACCGCTCACCGCAGGTGCCCTGGCCTGCGGCGTAGGCTGAGAGAAGACGACGGGCTCCCCCGAGGACCGTACTCGGGGGAGCCCGTCTGCCCGGATCAGAACCCCGTGACGGGATTTTTCAGGGTTCCGACCAGCTGGAGGGCGCCCGACGGGTCCGCCAGGTCCACCATCTGCTTGTTGTTGCGCAGCTGGAGCCGGTTGAGGCAGGACAGCGCGAACTCGGGCGCGAACATGTCGTACTGCGCGAACTTGCCGGCGAGTTCGGGCGCCGACTCCTGGTACGCACGGGTGACCTCGGCGACCGTCCGCCAGAAGTCGTCCTCCGTCAGGACCCCTTCGGCCGCGAGGTTCGCGGCGAGGAAACGGAAGAAGCAGTCGAAGACGTCCGTGAAGAGGGACAGCAGCTTCTTGTCCTCGGGGACCTCGACGCGCAGCCGCTCGACCGCCGGCGGCAGCACCGCGTCCGGGTCCATGACCGCGATCTCCTCGGCGATGTCCTTGTAGACCGCCCGCTGCACCACGCCGTCCTTCAGGACCAGGATGACGTTCTCGCCGTGCGGCATGAACACCAGGTCGTAGGCGTAGAAGCTGTGCAGGAGCGGGGTGAAGTAGGCCTTCAGATAGGCCCGCAGCCAGTCCTTCGGGGTCAGCCCGCTGCGCTCGATCAGCGCGGCCGCGAAGGACGCGCCCTCGTGGTCCACATGGACCAGGGAGGCCATCGTCGCGAGCGACTCGCCCTCCTGGAGGACCGGCACCGGGCTCTCCCGCCAGAGCGCGGCCAGCATCTTCCGGTACGGCGAGTAGCGGTCGGTCGCCTGCTCGTACTCCAGGTGCCGGTAGCCCACGGCCGCCCGCTCCCGGATGATCGACAGGCCGGTGGACCTGAGCACCGGGTCGTTGTCGATGAGCTGGGCCAGCCAGTCGTTGATCGCCGGGGTGGCCTCCATGTAGGCGGCCGAAAGACCGCGCATGAAGCCCATGTTGAGGACCGACAGGGCGGTCTTGACGTAGTGCTTCTGGGGGTGGCTGCTGTTGAAGAAGGTCCGGATGGACTGCTGGGCCAGGTACTCGTCGTCGCCCTCGCCCAGGCACACCAGGTGCCCGCGCGCCACCTCGGCGGCGAAGGTGACCGTGAGCTTGTTCCACCACTGCCAGGGGTGGACCGGGATGAAGAGGTAGTCGGCGGGGTCCAGGCCCTGGTCGCGCAGGACGCCGTGGAAGCGCCGCACGGTCTCCTCGCCCAGCTCGTCGCGTACGAAGGACTCGTACTCGATGCCGACGCCCGCCGTGAACGCGGCGCGCGAGGTGTGGGCCGCCAGCCAGACCAGCCGGACCGGGCTCGCGGTCTCGGGGGCGTACGACAGGTACTCGTGGACGCCGAAGCCGAGCCGCCCGTTGTTGGCGACGAAACAGGGGTGGCCCTCGGTCATCCCGGTCTCGATGGCCTGGAAACCGCTTTTGACGAGCTCGGCGACCGGGATCTGCGGCTTGGTGAGCTTGTAGCAGGTGCCGGAGAGGGTGGAGGAGATCTCCTCCAGGTAGACCGGCAGGATCTCGTCGCTCAGACCCAGCGAGTCCTTCAGCTCGATGAAGAAGTCGAGGGCGGCGAGCGGGAGTTCGGCGCCGTCGCGGACCCGGCTGACGGAGTCGGCGTCCACCTGCCAGTGGTCCAGGGCCCGGCGGACGGCGGTGAAGCGGTAGCGGGTGAGCCCGTCGTCGCTGCGGACGACATACGACTCCCCGTCCTGCTCGGGGGTGACCAGACGCTCGTGGGCGAACTCCGCGAGCGCCTTGCGTATCAGGAGCCGGTTGGCCTTCTCCCAGCGCTCGGGGGAGAGATGGGCGACCGCGTCTGCGAGGGTCATCCGGACACCGCCTTCTCGAACCGCTCCCGGGTGCAGAAACTCAGCAACGCCTGCTTCTCCGGCTTCTGGATCTCGCCCACGGGCACGAACCCGACGGCCTCGTTCAGCGCGTGCACGGCCGTGTTGTGCACATCCGGCTCGACGACGACCCGGCGGGCCGCCGGATCCTCGAAGAGATGCGCCACCACGGCCGTGATGACGGCCTTGGTGAACCCGTGCACGGGCGTGTCGGTCGCCGGGGTCAGGAAGTGCATCCCGACGTCCCCCGGCTCGGGCTCGTACAGCCCGGCCAGCTCGCGGTGGACGGGGTCGTACTTCTCCATGAGGAAGGCGGGCTCGCCGTCCGCACCGAGCCCCAGCAGCGCGTGATGGTGCTCGTCGGCCGCGATCTCCATGTAGGCCCGCTCGACGTCCTCCAGTTTCGCGTCCTGCATCATCCAGTAGGCCGCCTTGGGGTGTGTCACCCAGCGGTGCAGCAGCTCGGCGTCCTTGAGCGGATCGAGGGGCCGGAAGGTGAAGGTCAGGGTGGCGGTGGCGCTCATACGGCGAACTCCTGGAAGGCGATCGTCTTCTCCACCGGGTAGTACTCCGAGCCGAGCAGCTCGCGGATGATGTACGCGTTCCGGTAGGGGCCCATGCCCAGGTCGGGGCTGGTGATGCTGTGGGTGTGGACGCCGGCGTTCTGCAGGAACACACCGCGGCCGGTGACGTCGATGGCGTAGTTGCGGGCCACGTCGAAGTTGCCGTGCCAGTCGTAGCGCAGCCGGTCCTGGACGGGCTTCAGGAACTCGGGCTCGGCGTACTTGTAGCCGGTGGCCAGGATCAGGCCCTGGGTCTCCAGCTCGTAGTCCTTGCCCTGCTCCTCCTGGCGGAGGGAGAGGGTGTAGGTGCCGTTGTCGTAGGCGGCCGCGTTCAGGCTGGAGTTGGTGAGCAGCCGGGTGGGGACCGGGCCGCCGAGGTTCTTCTGGTAGAGCAGGTCGAAGATCTCGTTGATCAGGTCGCCGTCGATGCCCTTGAACAGGCCCTTCTGCTCTGCGGTCAGCCGGTAGCGGGTCTGCTCGGGCAGGGCGTGGTAGTAGTCGATGTACTCGGGGCTGGTCATCTCCAGCGTGAGCTTGGTGTATTCGAGGGGGAAGAAGCGCGGGGAGCGGGTGACCCAGTTCAGGCGGTAGCCGTGGACGTCGATCTCGCCGAGCAGGTCGTAGTAGATCTCGGCGGCGGACTGGCCGCTGCCTACCAGTGTGATCGACTCCTTGGACTGGAGTTCCTGCTTGTGCCTCAGGTAGCGCGAGTTGTGGATGAAGTCGCCGCCCAGGCCCTGGCACGCCTCCGGGACGTACGGCGGGGTGCCGGTGCCGAGGACCAGCCGGCGGGCGCGGTAGGTGTCACCGGCGGCCGTGGCGACGACGTACAGCTCATCCTCGTACCGGACGTCCGTCACCGTGGTGCTGAAGCGGACGTTGGTCAGCTTGTTCGCGGCCCAGCGGCAGTAGTCGTCGTATTCCACCCGCAGCGGATAGAAGTTCTCGCGGATGTAGAACGAGTACAGCCGGCCCTTCTCCTTCAGGTAGTTGAGGAAGGAGTACGGCGAGGTGGGGTCGGCCAGCGTGACCAGGTCCGACATGAACGGGGTCTGGAGGTGGGCGCCGTCCAGGAACATGCCGGCGTGCCACTCGAAGTCGGGCTTCGAGTCCAGGAAGACGCCGTCGAGTTCGGCGATCGGCTCGGTCAGGCAGGCGAGGCCGAGGTTGAAGGGCCCGAGCCCGATCCCCACGAAGTCATGGATTCTGGTCGGGTTGTCAGGACGCGCGGTCAAGGGACTCTCCCAGGTACTGCTCGGCGTGGCCGGCGATCAGAGCGAGGACGGCGGCGATGTCGGCCGTCGTGGTCTCGGGGTTGAGCAGGGTGAACTTGAGGTAGTGGCGGCCGCCGACCTTGGTGCCCGCGACCACCGCGTCGCCGGAGGCGAACAGGGCCTTGCGGGCGTACAGGTTGGCGCGGTCGATCTCGGCCGGGTCGGTGATGGCCGCCGGGATGTAGCGGAAGACGAGGGTGGACAGGGACGGCTGGACGACGACGTCGAAGCGGGGGTCGGCGGCGAGCAGCTGCCAGCCCTCCGCGGCCAGGTCGCAGACCTCGTCGAAGAGCCGGCCGATCCCGTCGGCGCCCATGGTGCGCAGCGTCATCCACAGCTTGAGGGCGTCGAAGCGGCGGGTGGTCTGCAGGGACTTGTCGACCTGGTTGGGGATGCGCTCCTCGACCATCCGGCGCGGGTTGAGGTACTCCGCGTGGTAGGTGGCGTGGCGCAGGGTCGCGGCGTCCCGGACCAGCACGGCGGACGAACTGACCGGCTGGAAGAAGGACTTGTGGTAGTCGACGGTGACCGAGTCGGCGCGCCCGATCCCGGCGATCCGGTCCCGGTGCTTGAGGGAGGCGAGCAGACCGCAGCCGTAGGCCGCGTCCACGTGCATCCAGACGCCGTACTGCTCGCACAGCTCGGCGATCTCCGGCAGCGGGTCGATGGAGCCGAAGTCGGTGGTGCCGGCGGTGGCGACGACCGCCATGGGCACCAGGCCGTCGTTCTTGCAGCGCTCCAGTTCGCGGGCGAGGGCGACGGTCCGCATCCGCTTGTCGGCGCCGACGGGGACGGAGACCACCGCGTCCTGGCCGAGGCCGAGCAGTTTCGCCGACTTCTTCACGCTGAAGTGGCTGACCTCGGAGGCGAAGATCCGCAGTTTCGCCAGGGAGTCGGTCTTGGACTCCTCCCGGGCCAGCAGCAGCGCCTGGAGGTTGGACTGGGTGCCGCCCGAGGTGAACACACCGTCGGCGGCCTCGCCGAGGCCGATGCGGGCGGTCGTCCAGTCGATCAGTTTCCGCTCGATGAGGGTGCCGCCGGCCGACTGGTCCCAGGTGTCCAGGGAGGAGTTGACGGCGGTGAGCACCGCCTCGCCGAGTACCGCCGGGATGACCACCGGGCAGTTGAGGTGGGCGAGGTAGCGGGGGTGGTGGAAGTAGACGGCGTCCCGGAGGTAGACGTCCTCCAGCTCGTCCAGGACCGCGGTGGTGTCGTGCAGCGGCCGGTCGAGGTCGATGCCGTCGATGAGAGGGGCGAGGGCGTCGACGGTGACACCCGTGAACGGCCGTTCGGTGGTGGCGAGTTTGGCCGCCACCCGCTCTACTCCTTCGGTCACGGAGCGGCGGTACTGCTCCGCGGTCAGGTCATTGAGCAGGTGCGAGCGCATGTGGGGGTCCTCCGGGGACGATCCGTGCGGGGGAGGGGAGCAATCGGCTCCACTTAGGTTAGCCTAACCTAAGTAACGCGACGGAAACGCTGCCCCTCCCGTGACAGCCGTCACTTCGGCCTCGGACTACGCGTCCGACTCGGACTACTCGCCGGATTCCCGGAGCTGTTCCTCCGTCAGGCCCTGTCGCCAGTAGCCGACGAAGGTGACCCGGCGCCGGTCCACCCCCCGCTCCCCGACGAAGTGCCGGCGCAGCTCCTTGACCCGCCCGGACTCACCGGCGATCCAGACGTACGGGCGCTCCGCGGCGGGCAGTTGGGCGCCCCGGATCGCCGCCTCGGCGGTGCCGCCCACCACCCAGTCGATCTCCGCGTCGGCCGCGGTCGCCACGTCCTGGATGTCCCCGGCGCGCGGCACCTCCAGCCAGGCGCGCACCCGGGTGCCGGCGGGGAGGGACTCGAGGATGGCGGTCGCAGCGGGTACGGCGGTCTCGTCGCCCCAGACCAGCACCAGATCGGTGTCCGCGGGCGGCCGGAAGCGGATCGCCCGGTTGTCGGCGACCGCGGGTCCGAGCAGGATCACCCGGTCCCCGGCGGCGGCCCGGGAGGCCCACCGGGAGGCGGGCCCGGCGGGGGATGGGGGTCCCCCCGCTCGAGCGGAGCCGAGAGTGGGGGAGGCTCCCGGTTCGACCCCGTGCAGCACGAAGTCGATGTCGATCTCGTCCGGGCCGCGGCGCAGTTCCCGGAGCGTGTACGAGCGCATCACGGCCCGTACGTCGTCCGGGAGTTCACGCCAGCCCTGCCACCAGCCCTCACCGAGCTCGATCGGCACCGCTGGCTCGGACCGCCCCTCGGCCGGGATGAACAGGGAGAGGGACTGGTCGCGACCGTGGGAGTGGAAGTGCTCCAGATCGGCGCCGGCGAAGGTGACCCGGACCAGGGACGGACCGAGCCGCCTCGTCCGTACGACCTGGAGGGAGAAGAAACGGAACGGGGCGGCTACGGCCGTCGTCATATGAGCTCCTGAGACTCAGGAAGTTGTGTGGACGTGCTCGGGACCGGAGGTCAGCTGACCTTCTTCGCCGTCTCCAGCGCCTTGGCGAGGTTCTCCACCATCGCGACGCACTTGTCGTAGGAGAAGATCGGCTCGGGGGAGCGGGCGATGACCTGGCCGGCCTTGACCGCGGGGAGCTTCTTCCAGGTGGCCTGGGTGATGTCGGCCGGCTGGATGGTCGCCGAGCGGTCGTCCATCATGATCACGTCGGCCTTGTACTTGTCGACGTTCTCCCAGCTCAGGTCCTCGTACCAGCCGCCGCTCTTCTTCAGCACGGAGGCCGACGGCTCGACGAAGTTCACGCCGAGGGCCTTGAAGTACTCCAGGTCCACCGAGAGGTTGGAGCCGGAGACGTAGAACAGGTCCTGGGCGGCCGAGCCGGCCAGCACCTTGATGTCGGGGTGCGCCTTGGCGGCGGCGCGCAGCCGGCTGGACGCCGCCTCGAAACGCTTCTTGGCGTCCGTGACCTTGCTCGCCGTCATGTCCGCGCCGAGCGACTCCGCGAGGGCCCAGACGCGCTGGAGCGGGACGGTCAGCTGGCGGTCGTAGGCCGAGATGCCGACGCTCGGGGCGAGCTTGGCGATCTTGTCCTTGGACTCGTCCGGGACGTACCAGAGGGTGCCGGCGCCGTCGAACAACGTGGTGATGAGGACCTCGGGGGCGAGGGCCGCGTACTTCTCGACGTTGAACTGGCCCCAGGTGTTGCCGAGGACGGTCACCTTGCTGATGTCCATGTCGCCGGCCTGGACGTCGGCCTTGCCGTCCTTGGTCTTCGTCGGGCCGAACACGCCCTTGACGTCGATGCCGTAGTCGTACAGCGCGGCGGCGACGCCGACGAAGGCGACGATGTTCGCCGGGGCCTTGTCCAGCTTCACCGTGGTCCCGCGGTCGTCCTTGAACGTCCAGGGGCCGGACTTGGCGGCCGTCGTCTCCTTGTCGGAGGAACCACCGCTTTTCGCGTCGTCGTCCCCGCAGGCGGCGAGCACGGCACCGAGGCCGAGGGCGCCACCGGCGGCGAGGATGCCGCGGCGAGTGAGGTGGGCTGCTCTGACGTTGGACATAGGTGTGGCTGCTTTCGGACGTGCGGAAACACCGCCGGACAAGTCGTGGATTAGGTTAGCCTAACCTCAGATCTTGTCCAGGGCCGCCCCTGACGCCTTCCGCGCGAGACCGGCTCACGTCTTCCAACTCCCGGACGCATGTGTGTCCTTGCCGTTGCGTGACCGACCCTTGATGCGCGCTGGTCGGCGTGCTCACCTTGTGTGGTGACATACGGCTGGAGCAGACGCTCGCTCGTGTCCCTCTTCGTGGTCTCGGTGGGAGTTCCGGCGGTGCTCGTCCTCGGAGCCGTCACGGGGTGGAGCCATTCGGTGATCGGTACACCGACTTGGGCGGCGTGGACGATCGCGGCGCTGGCGATCTGCGTCGGTCTGCCGCTTGCCTGGGGCTCCACCCCGCTGGGTACCAGAACGGCCACGCACCTCCTGCTCAATGCCTATCGCCGCGAGGGACTGGAGACTGCCGAACGGGAGTATCTGTCCAGGCTGGCCCCTCGCAGGGCCGGGCTTCAGCTGTTCAACCTCGGCCTCGCCCTCGATCGCGCGGGCGATCAAGACGGCGCCCACGCGGTCTACCGGCGCGCGGCGGAGTGCGGATTTCCGCCGGCCATGGCGAACCTGGCGTACGGCCTGAGCCGACGTGGTGAGGAGGACGAGGCGCAGGACTGGTACCGCCGCGCGGTGGAGGCGGGGTTCACGCCTGGTGGTGTGCCGAGGCGGGTGGACGGCGAGTAGGAGACGCTGTGTTGCCGGGGGACGCCGATGGTGAGGAACTTCCGGCGGGCGTCGCCGACTTGGTGGCGGTCGGCTCCGGTGCGGGCCAGGGCGAGGAGGGTGCGCAGGTTCTCCTTGGCGATCCAGGCCGTCAGCGGTGTCTGCCCGATCTTCCCCTCGCCCGGGAGCGTGTTCCACATGGTGGCGAACTGGTCGTTCCGCCGGCCGGTCGCTCGACCCGCGCGGCGGACACCCCGTCGGGGTCGAACAGCAACGTCGTCGTTGGGCAAGCCCGTGGCTCCTGCGCGATCGTTCTGCGTCGGGAACGGAGATGATCACGCAGGTCCACGGGCATCCTGCATCCGGGGCCGTGCCCGAATGCGTCATGGCGATCGGCCGGGTGTGGTTCGCTGCTGGGGTGACTCAGGACTTGGAGACCGTCGTATTCGAATCCGCCGAGGCATTCCGGACATGGCTCGGCGAGAACCATGCCGTCTCGCCCGGCATCTGGCTCAAGCTTCGCAAGAAGGGCCCCGGAATCGTCGCGCTGGACTACGCCCAGGCGCTCGACGTGGCCCTCTGCTACGGCTGGATCGACGGCCAGAAGGCCAAGTTCGACGACCAGTGGTGGCTCCAGCGGTTCACCCGCCGCAAGCCGCGCAGCAAGTGGTCCAAGGTCAACCGGGACAAGGTGGCCGCCCTGATCGAGCAGGGCCGGATGCATCCCCCGGGGCAGGCCGAGATCGACCGAGCCAAGGCAGACGGCCGCTGGGAGGCGGCCTACGACAGCGCGAAGACCGCCACGGTGCCGGACGACCTCACGGCGGCCCTGACCGCCGACCCGGCCGCGGCGGAGTTCTTCGGGACACTGGACCGGCAGAACCGCTACGCGATCCTGTACCGGGTCCAGGACGCCAAGAAGCCCGAGACCCGGGCGCGCCGGATAGAGAAGTACGTGGCGATGCTGGCGAAGGGCGAGAAGCTGTACCCGTAGTCACGGAGAGGGACCGCAGCCGTGTAGTGCCTTGGGGTCCCGGCGCGCCTGCGGCCCCGGCGGCAGCCGCCAGGCGCCCTCACTGAGCGTAACGAAACGTCAGACGCCCTGAGCGGGCGCACCGCTCAAGATCGAAGACCCACGAACCCACCTGCGACTTGTGCGGAAGGACTGTGCATCCTGGACGCTGTGACGAACCCCGAAGGCCCGTATGTGAGCAACCCTGACTGGTCGACCCCCTACCAGCCGTTTTGCTGCGAGCTTTTATGCGATCGGACGTCCGGGCCGGAGTCCCGGCAGGCACCGCATCCGATCGGCATCGTCACTTTCTGCGTTCGATGATTACTCTGTGTATGGTCTTCTCATGGCCGCTCCCAGTGCCGTCCGCCGGCTCCTGCTCGTCACCGGCTTTCTGGTGCTTGTGCAGGCGGGGGTCGGCTTGGTCATCAATCTCTACGGCCTCTTTCCGGTTCACCATCGGGGCTCTCAGGCGGGGGCCCCTCGTATAAGGGCCTACGAGAGCTTCGCCTGGGCGGTCGGGCACGGCACCTTCGCCCTTGCCGTGCACACCGCGCTCGGCCTCGTGCTCGTCCTGCTGTCGATCGTCGCGGCAGTGCGCGCCGTGCTGCTCCGTCGGCGCGCGGTCGCGTTCTGGACCGTGCTCGGGGCGCTCCTCGTCATCGGTGCCGCTGCGTTCGGTGGGAGCTTTCTCGCCCACGGCAAGACCCTCAACTCACTGCTGATGGCCCTGTTCGCGCTGAGCGCCGAGCTGTGCTTCCACCTCGCCGTCGACCTTCTGCCTTCCGGGCGGCACGGAGCTGTGGCCACACTCCGTTGAGGTGCGCCGCGTGATCGGCAACGCCTCACGCCAGGGTGACGTGCATGCAGAGGGCGTAGGACCGGCCGTCCGGTGTTGTGGCCTGGGGCAGGTGCTCGCGTGCGGTCGGACAACCGCCGAAGTAGCCGCCTGGCCTCACCGACTCGCCGAGTGCCAGGTGGAGGCCTGGGCGAGCGCGGTGGGATCCGTTGGCGGAAGCCGCGGGGCGGTCAACTGATCGTTTCCGGCCCCCAGTGCTCAGGTCCCACTCCGCGCCAGTCGATCCACGGTGACTCGGCCACCTCCGCCGGGTCGATCTCCAGCCCGGCCCGGCGGAGGAACTCCGCGATGTCGACTGCATGGTGAGCCAGCCCGAGGATCACGCCGTCCACGCGCACGCGGCGGCCCCCCGTGGGCGACGGTGGATGCACGGTCACACGTATCGGTCCGGGTATGCCTTCGGGATCATCCGGGACATGCGGACCCGCATTCCAGGTCGTCATGGGTGATGCCGCTCGTTCACGTTCCGGTCCGACCATCCCAGGTCGCGCAGGTCCCGCCACGCGGCGGGGCTCGGGCGCCGTTGCCGCCAGTAGGCATGGAAGTACAGCTGAGCCGACAGCCGGTACAGGCGTCGGCGCAACTCGGTGCGACCGGGTTGCTGGGCGAGCTGTCGGTAGGTGGCGCTCCACTCCTGCTGTGCCTGGGCAAGGTCGGCGGGAAACTGTCGCATGACCAGATTCAAGCACGTGTTCGATTTTTGGGGCCAGCATCAAGGCGACGGGCGGCCGCGTGGTTGTGACTGAGCAGCTGTTGCCGCAGGTCAGGGCGCGGAGAGGCGTGGTGCCTCGCCTAAGAGACGTGGGCCGAGGCCCGGGGTGGGCGGACTTTTGCCGGTACGGCCCGCCCACCCCGGCGGTCAGTCGGCCGCGACGATCTCGTTCACGATCCACGCGCCGAGTTCTTCGGTCATGGTGGTGTGTCCTTCGTTGCGGCCGGCGCACGCGAAGGCGTCGAGTGCGCTGTGGTCCGGTGTGACCGGCCGGTAGAGCGCCTTCGGGTCCTTGATGTCGCCGGCGGCGACGGCGCTGATGCTGGGGATGAAGCAGGACGTGGTGATGACGTCCGGGTCCACCTCGTTGCCGATGAGGGCCATGAGGAGGGCGGCCAGGCCGAAGCTGCCGGTGTCGCCCGCAGGAGACGGCATGGTGAACAGGCCCCCGGGAGCACCGTCGATCTCGGGCAGCCCGCTGGTGCGAACCGATACCGGCTCGCCGCCGGTCTTCTGCAGGCGTGCGACGACCTGCTCGCCCTGTGCCTGGGTCTTGAGCCACGTGTCCTGCAGCGTGTCACCGTTGCACTTCACCGCGGTCGCGCCGGCCTTGACGCCGTTGCCGGTGCCGGTGTCCACGCCGTTGGCGACACCGATCTTGCGGACGTTCCGCGGCCATCCCCCGACCTCGTCGAGCGCCCGGAGGAACGCCACCCGCTCCGATGCCTGCTCCGGGGTGTCGCCGACCTTCTCGATGTGCCACCGCGCCATCTGCTTGGCGGCGGGGCTGTTGAGCAGCCCGGAGAACTGGCGCAGGACGGGGCCCACGCCGGGAGCGTCCCCCCACTCGTCCGTCGCGAAGTGCGTGAACGCCTGGATGCCGACGGGGAACCACGCACCATGGTGCGGGGTGTCGTAGGAGAGGTAGACCGACGTCTCGTGGTCGGGAAGCTTGGGGTCCTGCTCCATCTTGGCCAGCGCGTAGCGGGTGACCAGTCCGCCCATGCTGAATCCGCCCACGACCAGCTTCGCACTGCCCACCCGCTCGGCGACGGCCCGCCGGATGCAGTCGATGGCGGTGTCGGCGTTGTCCGTGATCGAGGCCGTCCGGTCGTGGTAGCCGAGGATGATCACGTCACGGCCGGCCGCGTGCAGTTCGGAGATGAAGCGGAAGTCGCCGTTCTCCTCCAGGCCGTACCAGAGCTGGTCGAGGTTGCTCGACCCGCTGGAGAAGCCGTCGGAGAGGATGACGGGCCTGATGAGCTGCCGGCGGTTCAGCGGGCTGTAGTAGACCCAGGCCGTTCCGCCGGCGAGGGGCCATTCGTCATGGGGTTCCGGAGCGGGGGGATACGAGGAGCGGGCCCCGGGGGCGACCGGGCCCCAGACGTCAACGACGGGTGCGGACATGATCGATCGACTCCTTGCGCGTTTCACGGGTTCGCCGAATGGCCGGTCACGCAGTCATCGCGAGATCGCGACCACCTGACACCATGGTCGCAGAATGTGCACAGACGGCTACTCGTAGTTCTCGTGATGCCGTTCCCGTCCTGCATCACCGGTAGCCCCGTCAAGGCCGGCGGGTCAGGGGCCTGCTCGAAGTCGGCCCGACAGCCCGCCTCTCAATCGGTTCCCGAAACCCCCCGACCCGGGCGGCCGCATCGGGGTCGCCGGGGACCCATCAGCCCGAGCAGACGCGGCTTGACCGCACGGCTGGCCGACTGAAGTGCTCAGTGGCCAACTGGCCGACCACGGCTGTTGTGATGGGGCGGGGTAGCTGGCCCGATTGGCCATGCAGACGCTCAGTCGGCAAGTGTGGATGAGGTGCTGTCGCGACCCGAGCCTTCCCGCCTCACCTCCAGGTCACGGTACGTAGCCTCAGTTGGTCCTGGCCGCGGTTCCGTCTCGGAGGGCAGGATCACGGGGTGGGAGGAGGCGCCTCGCGCCGACGCGACCTCGGCCGAGGAGTTCGAGAGGGTATGGCTGGACGCCCGACGGGCCCTCGGCGCCACCCCACCGCCCCGGGCTCCGGGCGGATGACGGCCGCCACCGCGTCCGTCCCGGAGTGCCAGGGTCTGCCGGCCGGCCTGCACGAGTGCTCGGGCGACCGGCTGAGTATGCGGCTGAGGCCGTCCTCGGCGGCGAGCCGCTTCCCGCGTGGGAACGCGATCAGCCCCAGGGCGTGCTGGGGAGCCGACCCCACGGACCTTGGCCCGGTATCACGGTCAGTACCGGCGGTGCAGCGCTCGGCTGTTCAGCACTCGGCTGTTCAGTGCCCGGCTGTTCAGCGGGCTGGTTCGCCGTGCCCGGGGCCTGTGCGGCTCCGGTGGCCCACAGCTGGTCGACACGGGAGCGCTCGGTGGCGTTCGGGTAGCGGTTGGTGCAGGAGGGGCCGGCGGTGCCGCCCGACATCAGCTCACTGCACGGTCCGCCGTAGTCGTCCGGCAGGCCCAGCACGTGCCCGGTCTCGTGGGTGACGACGCGGACCGAGTCGTACTGCCGGCTCTGGGTGTAGTCGATGAAGATGTAGCCGCTTCCGTGGCCGTTGGTGGAGGCGTAGGACCCGCGCTGGTCGTTGCCCTCGTAGTAGGAGAAGTCGGCGCCGCTCGACGCCTCCTGGAGCTTGACGTGGGTCTCGGAGCTGTTCCAGATCGCGGCCGCGCTCGATATCTGCGAACGGAAGCTCGGTGCCCGGGTGTCGTCGTAGTAGATGGTTACCGCCTGCGCGTCGGGCTGGGCGGCGCGCTTCTCGGCGACCGACTTGAGCACGGCCTCGAAGAACGCCTTGTTGTTCGCGGCCTCCTCACCCGACCCGTCGTACCGCGCCACGGAGGTACCGGTGGAAGCGGACGGGGTGGCGGCCGTCTGGGCACTCGCCGGCACCGTCGCGCCCAGCGCGCTGGAGGCCAGCCCCAGACCGAGAGCGAGGAGTCTCGCGGGTATTCGGGACGACTTCATGTGGGGGGCTCCTACTCACTCGGTGACGCCGAGCGCCCGGTGCGCGGTCGAATCTGCGGGAAACACCGGTGCTGAACTGCGGCGACGTCCTGTGGGTCGTCATTCTTAGGACGGCTTGACAGGGAGCGCAAAGGGTCCCCGCCACTAGGTCGCCTAGTAGGTCCCAGGACCTCGCCGGAGCAGTGCGAGGCTCTCCGGTCCGCATAGGGCGACGGGCGGAAAATCTGTCGCGGCGTCAGAAGCCTTACGCCACACGGCAGCGGGCGCGCCGGCCGGCCGGGCGGAGTTCCGGAACCCGCGTCGCGATCCGCATCCGGGCCAAGACGGACAAATGCTTAAATGTCTGCCACGTCGTGTCTACTAAGTACGCCGGTTGATTGGCGGAGCGCTGTGACCGACGTCATAAAACATGGGCTTCCATGACTTTTGCGCTCCATCGGCCCCGAATCGCCCCTCAGGGAGTCACCTTCGGTGCTGGTCGGCGTCCTTCCCGCACACAGAAGCGCCCGCCCCTGTCACCGGGCGGGCGCGTTCGTGCCGTGCGGGATGCCTGCGCGAGGGTCAGCTGATCAGCCCCAACTCCCGCGCGATCAGCATCCGCTGTACCTCGCTCGTGCCCTCGCCGATCTCCAGGATCTTGGAGTCGCGCCACATGCGGGCCACCGGGTACTCGTTCATGAAGCCGTAGCCGCCGTGGACCTGGGTGGCGTCGCGGGCGTTGTCCACGGCGACGGTGGAGGAGTACAGCTTGGCGAGGGCCGCCTCCTTCTTGAAGGGTTCCCCGGCGACCAGCCGGGACGCCGCGTCGCGCCAGGCCAGGCGGGCCGTGTGGGCCTTCATCTCCATGTCGGCGATCTTGAACTGGATGGCCTGGTTGGCGCCGATCGGGCGGCCGAAGGCGTGCCGTTCCTTCGCGTACTTCACCGACTCGTCCACGCAGCCCTGGGCCAGGCCGGTGGCCAGGGCCGCGATGGCGACGCGGCCCTCGTCGAGGATGCGGAGGAACTGGGCGTAGCCGCGGCCCTCCTCGCCGAGCAGGTTGGCGGCGGGGACCCGGACGTCGGCGAAGGACAGCTCGCGGGTGTCCGAGGCGTTCCAGCCGACCTTGGAGTAGGGCGCGGCGACCGTGAAGCCGGGGGTGCCCGACGGGACGATGATGGACGAGATCAGCGGCTTGCCGTCGGGCTTGCGGCCGGTGACCGCGGTGACGGTGACCAGACCCGTGATGTCCGTGCCCGAGTTGGTGATGAAGCACTTGGTGCCGTTGATCACCCATTCGTCGGTGGCCGGGTCCAGGCGGGCGGTGGTGCGGGTGGCGCCCGCGTCGCTGCCGCCGTCCGGCTCCGTGAGGCCGAAGGCGCCCAGGAGCTCGCCGGAGCACAGGCGCGGGAGCCATTCGCGCTTCTGGTCGTCCGTGCCGAAGAGGTGGATGGGCATGGCGCCCAGGGAGACCCCGGCTTCGAGCGTGATCGCCACCGACGAGTCGACGCGGGCCAGTTCCTCCAGGGCGATGCCGAGCGCGAGGTAGTCGCCGCCCATCCCGCCGTACTCCTCGGGGAACGGCAGCCCGAACAGGCCCATGCGGCCCATCTCGCGGACGATCTCGTACGGGAACTCGTGCCGTTCGTAGAAGTCGCCGATCTTCGGCGCCACGACGTCGTGGGCGAACTCCTCCACCGTGCGGCGGAGTTCGTCCAGTTCGGGGGAGAGGCGGTGGTCCATGGTCGTCACTCCTGGTGGGAGAGGGCGCGGACGGTACGGGACGGGCTGGGTCGGCCCAGTTGTTCGGCCATCCACACGCTGGTGGCGGTGAGTTTGCCGAGGTCGACTCCGGTCTCGATGCCGAGGCCCTGGAGCATCCAGACCAGGTCCTCGGTGGCGAGGTTGCCGGTGGCGGACTTGGCGTAGGGGCAGCCGCCGAGCCCGCCGGCGGACGCGTCGACCGTCGTCACGCCGTGTTCCAGGGCCGCGTAGGTGTTCGCGAGCGCCTGGCCGTAGGTGTCGTGGAAGTGCACGCCGATGACGTTCGTCGGCACGCCTTCCTCGTTGAGGAGGGACAACAACTCCAGGGTGTGACCCGGGGTGGCCACACCGATCGTGTCGCCGAGGCTCAGCTCGTCGCAGCCCATGTCCCGCAGCGCCTGGCAGACGCGGACCACCTGGTGGAGGGGGACGGCGCCCTCCCAGGGGTCGCCGAAGCACATCGAGACGTAACCGCGGACATGGGCGCCGGCGTCCTTCGCCTGCCGGACCACCGGGTCGAAGACGGCCAGCGACTCGTCCACCGTGCGGTTGAGGTTGGCCTTGGCGAAGGACTCGGTGGCGCTGGCGAAGACGGCGACCCGGCGGGCGCCGAGGGCCAGCGCCCGGTCCAGGCCGCGCTGGTTGGGCACGAGGACGGGGAGCGCCACCTCCCGGAGATCCGAGAGGCGGGGGAACAGGTCCTCCGCGTCGGCCAGTTGGGGCACCCACTTCGGGTGTACGAAGCTGGTCGCCTCGATCGTCGTCAGGCCCGCGTCGGCCAGCCGGTGCACGAACTCGGCCTTCACCTCCGTGGGGACCGTCGACTTCTCGTTCTGCAGCCCGTCGCGTGCGCCGACCTCGTGGATCCTGACGCGGGCGGGCAGGTCGGTGGCCGGTACGACCATGGGGAGGCCGGTCTCCGGGGTGGTCATGCGGTCTCCTCCTCGTGCGGGGCGATCACGGCCAGCACCTGGTCCATGGCGACCGTGGCGCCCGGTTTCACATCCAGTTCGGCGACCGTGCCGGCGTGCGGGGCGGAGATGACGTGCTCCATCTTCATCGCCTCCACCACCAGCAGGCTCTGCCCGGCGATCACCTGATCCCCGACGGCGACCTTGACGACGGTCACCGTGCCCGGCATGGGTGCGGTGAGCGAGTCGGCGCCCGCGTGCGCGGCCCGGTTCAGCGACGCGGCGACCGGGTCGTGGTCGCGGACCTGCCAGGCGTCGCCGTCGCGGCCGATCCAGTCGGCGGTGTGGACGAAGGTGTGGCGGACGCCGTCCAGGGTGACCGACACCCGGTCGGGGGCGACGGAGTGCGTGCCGCGCGGGACGTACTCCACCGGGTCCTGCACCCGCAGGTGGAAGCCGACCGGCCTGGGCGTGCCGCCGAGCCGCCAGCCGCTGGGCACCGAGAAGGGGTCCGTCCAGCCCGCACCGGCGACGGGCTTCAGCGCCTCCAGCCGTACGGCCGCGGCCGCCTCGTACACCTCGTCCGGTACGTCGGTGGAGACCAGCTCGTCCACCACCCGCTCCACCAGCCCGGTGTCCAGCTCGCCCGCCACCACCGCCGGATGGGCGAGGAGCCGGCGCAGGAACCCGGCGTTGGTCCCCACGCCCAGCGTGACCGTCTCCGCGAGGGCCCCGCGCAGCTTGCGGAGCGCGGTCTCCCGGTCCGGGCCGTACGCGATCACCTTGGACAGCATCGGGTCGTAGAGGCTGCCGACCTCGGTGCCCTCGCTGAGCCCGGAGTCGGTGCGGACGCCGTCGCCCGAGGGCTCGTTCAGCAGCAGCACCGTGCCGCCGGTGGGCAGGAACCCGCGCGCCGGGTCCTCGGCGCAGACCCGGGCCTCCACCGCGTGCCCGGTCAGCCGGACGTCCTCCTGCGCGAACCCGAGCCGCTCCCCGGCCGCCACCCGCAGCTGCCACTCCACCAGGTCGAGGCCGGTGACGAGCTCGGTCACCGGGTGCTCCACCTGGAGGCGGGTGTTCATCTCCATGAAGTAGTACGACGAAGGGTCGCCGCCCGGCACGATGAACTCCACCGTCCCCGCGCCGCGGTACCCGCACGAGCGCGCCGCCTGCACCGCCGCCTCGCCCATCGCGGCCCGCGTCGCCTCGTCCAGCAGGACCGACGGCGCCTCCTCGACGACCTTCTGGTGCCGGCGCTGGAGCGAGCACTCGCGCTCGCCCAGGTGCACCACGTTCCCGTGGCCGTCGGCCAGTACCTGGATCTCGATGTGCCGGGGGCGGTCGACCCACCGCTCGACCAGGAGCGTGTCGTCGCCGAAGGAGGCGCGGGCCTCGCGGCGGGCGGCGGCGATCTCCTCGTCAAGGAGCGTCAGGTCCCGCACCAGCCGCATGCCCTTGCCGCCGCCGCCCGCGGACGGCTTGAGCAGCACGGGTGCACCCAGCGCGCGGGCGGCGTCCGCGAGTTCGGGGTCACGGCCACCGGGCACCACCGGCACCCCGGCCGCGCTCACCGTCTCCTTCGCGCGGATCTTGTCGCCCATCAGCGCGATCGCGTCGGCCGGCGGGCCGATGAACACCAGCCCCGCCTCCTCGCAGGCACGCGCGAAGGCGGCGTTCTCGGCGAGGAAGCCGTACCCGGGGTGGACCGCCTGGGCACCGCTCACGGCGGCCGCCTTCAGCAGCCGCTCCACGGACAGATAGCTCTCGCCCGCCGGCGCCGGACCGAGCCGTACCGCCGTGTCGGCCTCCCGGACGTGCCGGGCGTCCGCGTCGGCGTCGGAGTACACGGCCACCGAGCGCACGCCCAGCGAGCGCAGCGTACGGATGACCCGGACGGCGATCTCGCCCCGGTTGGCCACGAGTACGGTGTCGAACACGAGTCCCCTCCTCACATCCGGAAGACGCCGAACTGGGGCTCACCCAGCGGCGCGTTGCCACAGGCCGTCAGAGCGAGGCCCAGTACCTGGCGGGTGTCGAGGGGGTCGATGACCCCGTCGTCCCAGAGCCGGGCGGTCGCGTAGTAGGCGTTGCCCTGGCGCTCGTACTGCGCGCGGACGGGCGCCTTGAAGGCCTCCTCGTCCTCGGCCGGCCAGGACTCTCCCCGGGCCTCCAGCTGGTCCCGCTTCACCGTGGCGAGGACCGACGCGGCCTGCTCGCCGCCCATCACCGAGATCTTGGCGTTCGGCCACATCCACAGGAAGCGGGGGGAGTAGGCCCGGCCGCACATGGAGTAGTTCCCCGCGCCGTACGACCCGCCGACCACCACCGTCAGCTTCGGGACGCGCGTGCAGGCCACGGCCGTCACCATCTTGGCGCCGTGCTTGGCGATGCCGCCGGCCTCGTAGTCCTTGCCCACCATGAAGCCGGAGATGTTCTGCAGGAACACCAGCGGGATGCCGCGCTGGTCGCACAGCTCGATGAAGTGGGCGCCCTTCTGGGCGGACTCGGAGAAGAGGATGCCGTTGTTGCCGATGATCCCGACCGGGTGGCCGTGGATGCGGGCGAAGCCGGTGACCAGGGTCTGCCCGAACTCGCTCTTGAACTCGGCGAACCGGGAGCCGTCCGTGATCCGGGCGATGATCTCGCGCACGTCGTAGGGGGTGCGGGAGTCGACCGGGACGGCGCCGTAGAGGCCGTAGGGATCGACCTTCGGCTCGGCGGCCGGGGCGGTCTCCCAGGGCAGGGAGCGCCGGGCGGGGAGGGTGGCGACGATGTTCCGGACGATCCTGAGCGCGTGCGCGTCGTCCTCGGCGAGGTGGTCGGTGACGCCGGAGACGCGGGAGTGCACCTCGCCGCCGCCCAGCTCCTCCGCCGTGACGACCTCACCGGTGGCGGCCTTCACCAGCGGCGGGCCGCCGAGGAAGATCGTGCCCTGGTTGCGGACGATCACCGCCTCGTCGCTCATCGCCGGTACGTACGCGCCGCCGGCGGTGCACGACCCGAGGACGGCCGCGATCTGCGGGATCCCCGCGCCCGACATCCGGGCCTGGTTGTAGAAGATCCGCCCGAAGTGGTCCCGGTCCGGGAAGACCTCGTCCTGCATGGGCAGGAAGGCGCCGCCGGAGTCCACCAGGTAGAGACAGGGGAGCCGGTTGTCGAGGGCCACCTCCTGGGCCCGCAGGTGCTTCTTCACGGTCATCGGGTAGTACGTGCCGCCCTTGACCGTGGCGTCGTTGGCGACGATCACGCACTCGCGCCCGCTGACCCGCCCGATCCCGGCGATCACGCCGGCCGCCGGGGCCGCCCCCTCGTACATCCCCTCGGCGGCCAGCGGGGCCAGCTCCAGGAACGGCGAGCCGGGGTCCAGCAGTGTGTCCACCCGGTCCCTGGGCAGCAGCTTGCCGCGTGCGGTGTGCCGGGCCCGCGCCTTCTCGCCGCCGCCCAGCGCGGCCGCGGCGAGCTTGCCGCGCAGCTCCTCGACGAGGACGCGGTGCGCCTCCTCGTTGGCCCGCCAGGCCTCCGAGGCGGGGTCTGCCGCGCTCGTCAGCTCCGGTGCCTGGTCCATGCCCGCGATCCCCTCACTTTGTTAATGAGCGTTAACGCATTTCCCTCAGGTTAACGACCGCTAACCTCCCTGTCTAGAATTGCCCTCATGGTCACGAGAACCGATGCCCCGACCCGTCGCGAGCAGATCCTCAAGGAGGCCGCCCGGCTCTTCGCCGAGCGCGGCTTCCACGGTGTCGGCGTGGACGAGATAGGCGCCGCGGTCGGCATCAGCGGGCCCGGCCTCTACCGGCACTTCCCGGGCAAGGACGCGATGCTGGCGGAGCTGCTGGTGGGGATCAGCGGGCAGCTGCTGACGGGCGCGAAGCGGCGGCTGGCGGAGGCCGACGGGGAGACCGTGCCCTCGACGGTCCTGGACTCCCTCATCGAGGGCCACATCGACTTCGCCCTCGACGACCGCCCGCTGATCACCCTGCACGACAGGGAGCTGGACCGCCTGCGCGACAGCGACCGCAAGCTGGTGCGCCAGCTCCAGCGCCAGTACGTCGAACTGTGGGTGGAGGTCCTCCGCGAGGTCTATCCCGCCCTGCCGGAACCCGCGGCCCGCTCGGCGGTCCACTCGGTCTTCGGCCTCCTGAACTCGACCCCGCACCTGGGCCGGCCGGGTTCCCTGCCGGGGCGCGGGGCGACGGCGGTACTGCTGCACCGGATGGCGAGGGGCGCGTTCGAGGCCGCGGCGGCGTGATGAGCGTTACCCCCATCCCCCCGGCTCGCGCCCTGGACCCACCCGCCTACCCACCGGTACGGTGAAGTCTGAGCAAGCGCTTAGACAGATGAACCGTGCCTGGAGGTGGCGGCCGTGCGCCGTACGTTGTTCAACGAGGATCACGAGGCGTTCCGGGAGACCCTCCGCGCCTTCATCGAGGCCGAGGTCGTACCGGTGTACGACGAGTGGTTCGCGGCCGGTCAGGCGCCCCGCGACTTCTACTACAAGCTCGCCGAGCTGGGTGTCTTCGGCATCCGCGTCGACGAGGAGTACGGCGGCGCCGGCATCGACTCCTACAAGTTCGAGGCCGTCCTGTACGAGGAGACCGCCCGCGCCGGCATCTCCTTCGGCGGCTCCGGCGTGCACGTGCTGCTCGGCCTGCCGTACATAAAGCTGCTCGCCAACGACGAGCAGAAGAAGAAGTACCTGCCGAAGTTCGTCTCCGGCGAGGAGATGTGGGCCATCGCGATGACCGAGCCGGGCACCGGCTCCGACCTCGCGGGCATGAAGACCACCGCCAAGCTCTCCGAGGACGGCACCCACTACGTCCTCAACGGCGCCAAGACCTTCATCACCGGCGGTGTGCACGCCGACCGCATGATCGTCTGCGCCCGCACCTCCGCGCCCACCAAGGAGGACCGCCGCCACGGCATCTCCCTGTTCGTGGTCGACACGAAGGCCGAGGGCTACTCGGTCGGCCGCAAGCTCGACAAGCTCGGCCTGAAGACCTCCGACACCGCCGAGCTGGCGTTCGTCGACGTCAAGGTGCCCGTCGAGGACCTCCTCGGCGAGGAGAACAAGGGCTTCTACTACCTCGGCCACAACCTCGCCTCCGAGCGCTGGGGCATCGCCTTCGGCGCCTACGCGCAGGCCAAGGCCGCCGTGCGGTTCGCCAAGCAGTACGTGCAGGAGCGGGTGGTCTTCGGCCAGCCCGTCGCCGCCTTCCAGAACACCAAGTTCGAGCTGGCCGCCTGCCAGGCCGAGGTGGACGCGGCCGAGGCCGTCGTCGACCGCGCCACGGAGGCCCTGGACGCCGGCGAGCTGACCCCGGCCGAGGCCGCCAGCGCCAAGCTGTTCACCACCGAGGTCGCCCACCGGGTGATCGACCGCTGCCTCCAGCTGCACGGCGGTTACGGCTTCATGAACGAGTACCCGATCGCCCGCCTGTACGCGGACAACCGCGTCAACCGCATCTACGGTGGCACCAGCGAGATCATGAAGACGATCATCGCGAAGGACATGGGCCTGTAAGGTCCGCGTAATTACCGGCCAGTAGAAAAGGTGCCATGAACGAGGCACTGAATGATCTCCTCGATCTGCTCGACCTGGAGCAGATCGAGGAGAACATCTTCCGAGGCCAGTCCCGGTCCGCCGTCGTCCCGCGCGTGTTCGGCGGGCAGGTCGCGGCCCAGGCGCTGGTCGCCGCCGGGCGCACGGTCCCGGCGGACCGGCACGCCCACTCGCTGCACGCGTACTTCCTGCGCGCCGGCGACCCGGGCGCGCCCATCGTCTACAACGTCGAGCGGATCCGCGACGGCCGCTCCTTCACCACCCGGCGCGCGGTCGCCGTCCAGCACGGCAGGCCGATCTTCGCCCTCTCGGCGTCCTTCCAGCTGTACGAGGACGGCCTCGACCACCAGACCCCGATGCCGCCCGCGCCCGACCCGGAGACCCTGCCCACCTCGGCGCAGCGGCTGCGCGGCTACGACCATCTGCCGTCCGCCGTGGTGGAGAAGTTTCTCGAGGCCCGCGAGGCCATCGACCTGCGCTACGTCGACGAGCCGCCGTACGGGAAGTTCGGCGAGCCGCGCGAGCCGCACAGCCAGGTGTGGTTCCGGACCAACGGCAAGCTCGACGACGACCCGCTGCTGCACGTCGTGCTCGCGACCTACGTCTCCGACATGACGCTGCTGGACTCCGTGCTGCTCGCGCACGGCCGCGGCGGCTGGGCCGTCGGGGACGTGGTGGGGGCCTCGCTGGACCACGCCATGTGGTTCCACCGGCCGTTCCGCGCCGACGAGTGGCTGCTGTACGACCAGGAGTCCCCGTCGGCGTACGGCGGCCGCGGGCTCGGCCAGGCCCGGATCTACACCCAGGACGGTTCACTGGCTATTTCCGTGATCCAGGAGGGTGTGGTCCGCGTCCCCAGGTAGAACTGGGGGCATGTCCCAAGTCGAACAGAGTGGCGGAGCCGACCAGCGCGGCGGAGCCGAACAGGGCGGCGGCGAGAGCACCGCCACGGTGATCGTCGCCGCCGTCGCCAACCTCGGGATCGCCCTCGCCAAGGCGGTCGCCGGGGTGATCAGCGGGTCCAGCGCGATGCTCTCCGAGGCGGCGCACTCGGTCGCCGACACGGTCACCGAGCTGCTGCTGCTCACCGCACTCAAACGCAGCGAGAAACCCGCCGACGAGGAACACCCGTTCGGCTACGGCCCCGAGCGGTACATCTGGGCCATGCTGGCCGCCGTCGCCACCTTCGTCGGCGGCGCGGTCTTCTCCCTCTACGACGGCATCCACACCCTGACCGCGGGCGAGGAGCTGGGCAACCCGCTGGTCTCGTACATCGTCCTCGCGGTCGCCTTCGTCCTGGAGGCGTTCTCCCTGCGTACGGGGCTCAAGCAGGCGTACGGGGAGGCGGCCCGGTTCCGGGTGTCGTTCAAGCTGTATCTCCGGCGCACCCCCGACACCGCCGTGAAGGCCGTGGTGATGGAGGACTCGGCGGCGCTCGTCGGCCTGGTGCTCGCGGCCGGCGGCCTGCTCGGCGGGCAGCTCACCGGCTCCGGCGTCTGGGACGGCCTCGCCTCCCTCCTCATCGGCGTGCTCCTGCTGTACGTCGCCTGGGTGCTGGGCCGGTCGAACGCCGAGTTCCTCATCGGCCGGCCGCTGCCGAAGGCCGTGCGGGAGCGGATCCGGGCGGAGCTGCTGGAGTCCGAGCACATCGTGGCCGTACTGGAGCTGACCACCCTGGTGCAGGGCCCGAACGAGGCGCTGGTCGCGGCCAAGGTGGACTTCCGGGACGTGTCGACGGCGGCCCAGATCGAGTGGGCCTGCGAACGGGCCGAACAGCGGCTGCGGGCCGCGTTCCCCATGATCGGCCGGGTCTACCTGGACCCCACTCCGGGGCCCGCGACCTCGGTCGATAACGGGCGGTGATCGCTCGAAGTGCCGGGCGACTTGTCCGAGATTAAGCTCTATGAGTGAAATGCCGCACAGTGCATGTGCCGCATAGCGGACGTGCCGCGTAGCGGACGTAAGTCCGGCAGAAAGGTATTTCCCATGCGAGTACAGCGCGCGAGGCGCATCGCCGCGATGTCCGCCGCCGGCCTGATGCTGGCCGGTGGAGCCGCGATCGGCGCCGCGGGCACCGCCTCGGCGGCCCCCGCCTCCACTCACCAGAGCGTGGTCACCGGCGGCTTCGGCTGCAACTCCCGCTTCGGCGGCGGATTCAACAACTGCCGTGGTTACGGCGGCTTCGGCTACGGCGGCGGCTACGGCTTCGCCCCCGTCGCGGTCGTCCCCGTCGTGGTCGTCCCCACCGTCGGGTACGGCGTCGGTGGCTTCGGTGGCCTCGGCTACGGCGGCTTCGGCTACGGCGGGTTCGGGTTCTGAGCCGACCGGACGCGAACAGACACCAAGCCAATTCAGGGTCTAGGCCAGGCCACGAGGTGCGGTTCCCGTGCGCGGGGGCCGCACCTCGCCCGGTCCGGCGCGGTTACGCCAGACCCGCCTCGGACAGCAGGTACGCGGTCATCGGGTCGTAGTACCGCGGGCTGAGCACGTGGTCGTCGAGCGGTACGGCCACCTGGAGGGTGCCCTCCGCCTCGGCGAGGAACAGCGCCGGGTCGTTGCAGTCGGCGTATCCGACCGAGTCCAGGCCCACCTGCGCCGCGTACCCCGCCCAGCCGTGGTCGGCGACGACCAGGTCGGGCCGCGGGCGGCCCTCGCGCTCGAGCCCGCTCAGGATGGCCTTCATCGGCTCACCGGAGTGGGTGTGCCACAGCGTCGCCCCGTGCTCCAGGACGGCCACGTCGGCGAACTGCATGACGTATCCCTCGTCCGTCTGCAGCCCGTCCGGGATGACCACGATCTCGCAGCCGGCGGTGCGCAGCGCGGCCGCCGTCGCCCGGTGCACGTCCAGCAGGCCGCCCGGGTGCCCGGTCGCGAACAGCACCCGCTGCCGCCCCTCGGCGGCCTTGCGCAGCCGCGCCGCCAGCCGGTCCAGACCGTCCACGGTCAGCTCGGGGTCGATGGTGTCCTGGCCGTACCGGTACTCGGGGTCGTCGTTCACCCCGACCCGCTCGGCCATCACGGCCAGCACGTCCTGCTCGTCGGTCCAGCGGTCGCCGAGTTCCAGTCCAAGCCACCAGTTGCGCTCGCCGTTGGCCAGCTTGCGGTAGTGGAGCAGGTTGTTCTCGCGGGGCGTGGCGACATCGCCCGCGATACGGGTCTTCACAAGGTGCTCGACGAGCTCGGCGCGGCTGGGTGTCCCGGGTATCGGCATGGCTCCATTTTGACATCCTCCCCCTTCTGGAAAATGGGGATCCCAACCCATGTGGGTTGAGGTTCACGGGCGCTCGAACGGCCAGTGGCCGCTGTCACCCCTCCGGCACCGGCTGTTCGCCGGGGGCGGGGGATTCCGCCCTGTCCTGCCGCGACGTTGACTGCTGCGTTCTCGTCGGCGTTGCAGGTGAAGCCGCAGGACACGCAGACGAAGTCGGCTTGGCTCTTGCGCGACTTCTTCTCGATTCTCCCGCAGGCACTGCACCGCAGAGACGTAAAGGCGGCGGGGACATCCTCCACTCGGCTGGGGGCCTTCTCCTCCGTGCGCTGCCTGAGCAGGCCCCAGCCCTGGGCGAGGATGGCCCGGTTCAGTCCGGCCTTCTGCCGGACATTCTTGCCTGGGCGTTCCACGGTGCCCTTCGCGGAGCGGGTCATGACCTTGATGTTCAGTTTCTCGAAGCGGATGAGGTCGTACGACTTGGCCAGCATGGTGGACGTCTTCTCGCCCCAGTCCTTGCGCCGGTTGGCCTCACGCGCTTTGAGTCGGGCGACCTTCGCATGTGAGTCTGCCTTGGCCGCACTGCCCCTCGGGGCACGGGCGGCACGTCGCTCGTGCTTGCGGAACTGGGCGCGTTCCTTGACCGTGAGCTGCGGACAGTTGAGCTTCCGGCCGTCCGAGAGGGCGGCTGTGATCTTCACACCTCGGTCGATGCCGATGACCTTGCCGGTGCCGGGTGCGTCGACCGGCTCGGGGATGACAGCGAACGCGATGTGCCACTGATTGCTCCGGAAGGTGACGCGGAACGTCTTCGCCTGCGGCAGCACGCTGCCTTTGCCCTTGCGGGACAGTCTGAACCGGACCCATCCACAGCCGGGCACCTTTGCCTGCGCCCACCGACGGTTGAGTTTCTGCACCACTACCGAGCGGCCCATAACCTGCTTGCTCGTCTTCGGGTTCAGCTTCGGACGGCCGTCCGGATCGACTTCGGGTACGAGGTTGGTGCCGATGACGCGGAAGCCCTCGTGCACGTGCTTTCTGCGCCAGGTCGGCTCACCGGACCCGGATCTGAACCGGGCAGTCTTGGCCTTGGCGAAGTCCTTCAGGGCCTGCTGCTGCACGACTGCGTTCCCGGCTCCCAGCCACTCGTTCTCGCGCCGGGCCTCGGTGAGTTGGCGGCACTGCTCGGCGAAGCCGGGCGCGGACTTCCGGCCCGGACGCCAGTGCGCATGCTGCTCAACGGCAAGGTTCCACACGTACCGGGCGTGCGCGCAATGGTCGAGCATGATGCTCGCCTGCGTGCTTGTGGGGTACATCCGGAACCGTGCCATGCCGCGAACCTAGCTACTGCATTCCCCTCTCGCGCGGGCAATCGATCGGTATCACCCGAGTGAGTGATCAGACATTCGTGTCGCCCGAACGGCAACCGGTCGGCATTCCCTGCCTGGCGGTGAAGGTGATCACTCCTGCCGCAGTGCGAACCACAGCTCCATCCGTACGTCCGGGTCGTCGAGTTCGGTGCCGAGGAGGGCCGCGCAGCGGGCGATGCGCTGGCGCACGGTGTTGCGGTGGACGGAGAGTGCCACCGCCGTGCGGTCCCAACTGCCGTGCAGGGAGAGCCAGGTGCGGAGGGTGTCGACGAGGGCGGGGTGCTCCGCGAGGGGGCCGAGGAGGGCGCGGGCGTGGGCGTGGGCCTCCTCTGCCGGGATCAGGTCGCCCAGTGCGGGGCGGGTGCTGTGCCGGACCAGGGGGGTGCGGGTCGCTCGGGCGCGGGCCAGGGCGTGGGCCGCTTGCGCGGCGGCGGCCGGGAGTTGGTGTGCGGGTACGGGGGCGCTGACGCCCAGGGTCCAGCCGGGCTGTGGTTCGGGTTCTTGGGTGGTGGGGAGCAGGATGCGTATGACTTCCCCTACGGGGTCGATGAGAGTCGAGCCGAGTGAGGCGCCTAGTGCGGTGGCGGCCAGGAGGTCGGGCGGGTGCGGGTGGGGTGTGGCTGGTCGCGCAGTTCCCCGCGCCCCTAGAAGCAGGTGGGTACCGTCCCGTTGGTCATTCCGACAGGCATCTACGACGAACCAGGTGTCGCCCCTGCCCAGCAGTGGCGCCACCTCCTCCGCCGTACCACCCAGCAGGAGCCGTACGAGTGCCGCGTTGCGGGCCGCGCCCGAGCCGCTGTGCTGTTCGCCGGTGAGGAGGGTGAGCAGGACCGTGGCCACCGAGGCGATGGTGTGGTCGCCCGGTTCGCGGGCCGGGGCGGCCACCCCGAGCACGAAGCCGGTGCTGAGGGTGTAGGCCGCGAGGTGGACGCCCGCCGTGGCGTGGGTCGCCGAGGTGGGGGTGCCCGGGCCCGACGGTCGTACCACCTCCGTCAGCTCGGCCAGCGAGTCGCGTACCGGTGCCTCCGGCTCTCGTCCCGCCGACGCGATCTCCGCCCCCTCCGGGCCGTACAGGGCCGTCCAGCCGCCCACCCGCTGGGCCAGCTGCCGCAGCACCGACGGCACCGGGTCGGGGCGGGCGGCGGCGGTCGCGAGGCTCTGCTGGGCCTCGGTGACCCGGCGCAGCTCGGCGAGGCGGGCCTGGGCCATCAGCTGCCAGACCGCGCGGGCGACGGCGGAGAAGGTGGTCCCCGGCGGGACCTCGACGAGCGGGAGGCCGTACGCCTCGCAGGCCGCGACGAGCGCGCGCGGGACGGTGTCGTGGACGGGGGCCACCCCGAAGCCGAGGGCGGCGCCGCCGGCCGCCACGATCCGTGAGACGTAGTCGTCGAAGTAGGTGCCCGAACCCGCCGCGTCCGGGATGTGCACCCCGGCGGTCAGCAGCAGCTCCCCGCCCAGCAGGTAGGGGTACGGGTCGGCCATTTCCGAGGTGTGCGCCCAGTGGATCACCAGGGACGGGTCGGACGGCCCGGCGATCTGGCGCAGGGCGAGGTCCTCACGGGCCAGCAGGGCGGCGAGGGGCACCGGGGGCGTGGGCGGAACGGCGGGGTCCGGCATGGTGTGCGTTCTCTCCATCCGGCGGGGCTCGAATAGATGAAACGTACACTTCGCAGCCGCTTTCCGGCCACCTAGTGTGGCCGTCACCCGCCGGCGAGACCCCCAGCGAAGGAGGGCCCTGTGGCCGTCGACTACGCAGTGATCGTGATCTATCTGGCCGGCATGCTGGCCATGGGCTGGTGGGGCATGCGCCGTGCCAGGTCCAAGAGCGACTTCCTGGTGGCGGGCCGCCGCCTGGGCCCCGCCATGTACTCCGGCACCATGGCCGCGATCGTCCTGGGCGGCGCGTCCACCATCGGCGGCGTGGGCCTCGGCTACCAGTACGGCCTCTCCGGCGCCTGGATGGTCTTCACCATCGGCCTCGGGCTGCTGGCCCTCTCGGTCTTCTTCTCGGCCCGGATCGCCCGCCTCAAGGTGTACACGGTCTCCGAGATGCTGGACCTGCGCTACGGCGGCCGGGCCGGCGTGATCTCGGGCGTCGTGATGTGGGCGTACACCCTGATGCTCGCCGTCACCTCGACGATCGCGTACGCCACGATCTTCGACGTCCTCTTCGACATGAACCGGACGCTCGCGATCGTCATCGGCGGCTCGATCGTCGTCGCCTACTCGACGCTCGGCGGCATGTGGTCGATCACGCTGACGGACATGGTGCAGTTCGTCGTCAAGACCATCGGCGTGCTCCTCCTGCTGCTGCCCATCGCGGTGGTCAAGGCCGGCGGCTTCTCCGAGATGAAGGCCAAGCTGCCCACGGCGTACTTCGACCCGCTGGGCATCGGCGGCGAGACGATCTTCACCTACGTGCTGATCTATACGTTCGGGATGCTCATCGGCCAGGACATCTGGCAGCGCGTGTTCACGGCCCGGGGCGACCGGACGGCGAAGTGGGGCGGCACGGTCGCCGGCACCTACTGCCTGGTGTACGCCCTCGCCGGTGCCGTGATCGGTACGGCCGCCAAGGTGCTGTACCCGAAGCTGGGCAGCCCGGACGACGCCTTCGCCACCATCGTCAAGGACGAACTCCCCATCGGGGTGCGGGGGCTGGTGCTGGCCGCCGCCCTGGCCGCGGTCATGTCGACCTCCTCCGGCGCGCTGATCGCCTGCGCGACCGTCGCCAACAACGACATCTGGTCGCGGATCCGGGGGAAGGGCAGGTCCGGTGACCATGACGAGGTGCGGGGCAACCGCGTCTTCATCCTGATCATGGGCGTCGGGGTGATCGGCACGGCCATCGCGCTCAACAACGTCGTCGAGGCGCTGACCGTGGCGTACAACCTGCTGGTCGGCGGTCTCCTGGTGCCGATCCTCGGCGGGCTGCTGTGGAAGCGCGGCACGGTCCAGGGCGCCCTCGCCGCCGTGACCGTCGGCGGCCTCGCGGTGATCGGCCTGATGGCGGGCTACGGCATCCTCGCCAACGAGCCCGTCTACTACGGCCTCCTCTCCTCGCTGGCCGCGTATGTCGCCGTCTCCCTGGCGACCAGGCCGACCGACGCGACCGTGCTGGCCAACTGGCGGGATCGGCTCGCGGGCCGCGCCGCTCCCGAACTCGTGTCCGAACCGGTCCCGGCCGCCCAGTAAAGTCGTAGACAGAAGCAGTGCATACGCGACGAAGCGTAGGAAAGAAGGCATGACCCCATGAGCAGCAACGAGACGCCCCGCGGCCCCGTCGACTCCTCCCGCATCCCGCGGTACGCCGGTCCCGCGACCTTCGCGCGGCTGCCCCGCCTCGACGAGGTCCCCGCCGCCGACGTCGCGGTGGTGGGCGTGCCGTTCGACTCCGGTGTCTCGTACCGGCCGGGCGCCCGCTTCGGCGGCAACGCCATTCGCGAGGCGTCCCGGCTGCTGCGCCCCTACAACCCGGCGCAGGACGCGTCCCCCTTCGCCCTGGCGCAGGTCGCGGACGGCGGGGACATCGCCGTGAACCCGTTCAACATCAACGAGGCGGTCGAGACGATCGAGGCGGCGGCCGACCAGCTGCTCGGCACCGGCGCCCGGCTGATGACCCTGGGCGGCGACCACACCATCGCCCTGCCGCTGCTGCGTTCGGTGGCCAGGAAGCACGGCCCGGTCGCCCTCCTCCACTTCGACGCCCACCTGGACACCTGGGACACCTACTTCGGCGCCGAGTACACCCACGGCACCCCGTTCCGCCGGGCGGTCGAGGAGGGCATCCTCGACACCTCGGCCCTCTCCCACGTCGGCACCCGTGGCCCGCTGTACGGCAAGCAGGACCTGACCGACGACGAGAAGATGGGCTTCGGCATCGTGACCTCGGCGGACATCTACCGCCGGGGCGCCGACGAGGTGGCCGACCAGCTGCGCCAGCGCATCGGCGACCGCCCGCTGTACATCTCGATCGACATCGACTGTCTGGACCCCGCTCACGCCCCGGGCACCGGCACGCCCGAGGCCGGTGGTATGACGTCCAGGGAACTGCTGGAGATCCTGCGCGGACTCTCCTCCTGCAACCTGGTGTCGGCGGACGTCGTCGAGGTGGCCCCCGCGTACGACCACGCGGAGATCACGTCGGTGGCGGCCTCGCACACGGCGTACGAACTGACCACGATCATGACTCGACAGATTGCCGAGGCTCGTTCGAAGTGACCCACGACCACGACCTGGTACTCCGCCCGACCGAGGCGCAGACAGCGGCCGCCCTGAACCCGCCCGCCGGCCGCAACGGCGGGGACCTGGTCGTGGAGACGCTGGCCGGGCTCGGCGCGACGACGGTCTTCGGGCTGCCCGGCCAGCACGCCCTCGGCATGTTCGACGCCCTGCGCCGCTCGTCGCTGCGCTATGTCGGCCTGCGGGTGGAGAACAACGCGGGCTTCGCGGCGGACGCGTACGGCAGGATCACCGGCGAGGCGGCCCCGCTGCTGCTGTCGACCGGCCCCGGCGCGCTGACCTCGCTGGCCGCGCTGCACGAGGCGGCCTCCGCCTCCGCGCCCGTCCTCGCGATCAGCAGCCAGATCCCCACCGCGGGCCTCGGCGGCGGCCGCCACGGCTACCTCCACGAACTCCCGGACCAGGCGGCCTCCTTCCGGGGCGTGGTGAAGTCGGTGCACACCGTCCGCACCCAGTCGCAGATCCCCTCCGCTCTCGCGGCGGCCTGGAAGTCGGCCCTTTCCGCCCCCCACGGCCCGGTGTGGGTGGAGATCCCGCAGGACGTGCTCCTCGCGGAAACCGCGCTGCCCGTGGTGACGGCGGTGGACGCGACCCCCGACGAACTCCCGCCGCGCCCCGAACTGACGGCGGTGGCGGCCGACTTGCTCTCGCGCGCGGCCCGCCCGGCGATCATCGCGGGCGGCGGAGTGGTACGGGCGGACGCCTCCGGCAAACTGCGGCAGCTGGCCGAGCAGCTGAACGCCCCGGTCGTCACCACCTTCGGCGGCAAGGGCGCCTTCCCCTGGAACCACCCGCTCTCCCTCCAGTCCTGGCTGGAGGACCGTCACACCACGGACTTCCTGGAGGACGTCGACGTCCTTCTCGTCGTCGGCTCGGGACTGGGCGAACTCTCCTCCAACTACCACACGTTCAAGCCGCGCGGCCGGGTCGTCCAGATCGAGGCGGACCTCGGCAAACTGGAGTCCAACCACCCGGCGCTGGGCATCCACGCGGACGCGCGCCTCGCCCTCCAGGCGCTGCTGGAGACGGTGACCCCGCGCGAGGACGACCAGGCGGCGGACCGGGTACGGGACCTGCTGTCCCGGGTCTCGGAGCGCATCGCCGCCCAGGAACTCACCCTGGAGCAGGACGTGCTGGCGGCGGTCCGCCGGGCCCTCCCGCGGACGTCCCCCTCCTTCTGGGACATGACGATCCTGGCGTACTGGGCCTGGTCGGCGTTCGACGCACAGTCCCCGAACCTCATGCACTCCGCCCAGGGCGCCGGCGGCCTCGGCTACGGCTTCCCGGCGGCCCTCGGCGCGGCCGCCGCCGACCCGACCCGCCCGGTCCTCGCGGTGTCCGGCGACGGCGGCGCCCTCTACTCCATCGCGGAGCTGGCGACCGCGAGGCAGCACGACCTCCCGGTGACCTGGCTGATCGTCGACGACGGCGGCTACGGCATCCTCCGCGAGTACATGACCGACGCCTTCGGTGAGCCCACGGCGACGGAACTGGCCCGCCCCGACTACGTGGCCCTGGCCGAGTCCTTCGGCGTGCCCGGCGTCCGCACCACCCCGGAGACCCTGGAGACGGACCTGGCGAAGGCCCTCGCCACCCCCGGCCCCTCGGTGGTCGTACTCCCGGCCCTGCTCCGGATGTTCGCGCCGACGCATCTGGGCTGAGCCACCCGTCCGGCGGAGGTGTTCCCGTGCTCCGGCGGGCGGAACGGCCGTGGTCACTGGCGCCGTGGGCCATGACCGGGTGAACCGGTCGTCCGGCATCACCGGCCGGTGCCCGGCACACGCACAGGCCCGGCACCCCGGCGGCACCGGGGATCGCCAAACCTTACGGACACCTGTCGATCCACGCATCAGGTCTTGACAGGAAGCTCCTGCCATCACAGCCTTTGGCAACGTTGTCATTGTGCTCGGTGCGGGTCGTACGCAGCCGGTTCGGCTTGCCCTGCCTGCTTTCTGATGGGACGTCAGAATCATGACCGGTCAGCCGGATCCGTCGCGCGGTCAGCCGCCCCTCGACAACCTGCCCGTGACATCGCCCGGTCCCCGCCGCAGGAGAGGGAAACCCATGCCACGTCCGTTCTCGAGGCGGGCCCGGCGTGTTCTGGCACGCCTGGCCGGTCTCGCGGTGATCGCCGCCGCCACGCTCGGGTCCGCCCCGCCGCTCGCGGCCGGACCGGGCGCCGCCCGGGCCGACGACGGCGGCGCCCGGGTCCACGCCGCGCCCGACGGGCACGGCGGCTCGTGTTCCGCGCGGCAGCCCTGTTCCCTTCGGCAGGCGAAGGCCTCGGCCGCACGCCTGGCCGCGCGGACCGCGGGTGACGTCCATGTGCAGCTGGCCGGCGGAACGTACCGGCTCGACGCGCCGTTGCGCTTCGGCCCGGGGGACTCCGGCCGCGGCGGCCACCGCATCGTGTGGGAGGCAGCCCCCGGCGCCCGGCCGGTCGTCAGCGGTGGCGTCCCCATCGACGGCTGGCACCGGGACGCCGACCGTCCGGCACTCTGGTCGGCCCCGGTGCCCGCAGGGCTGGACACTCGTCAGCTGTACGCGGACGGACAGCGCATCCCGCGGAGTTCGGGTGCGAGCCCGGTGGCGCTGACCCAGACCGCGGACGGTTTCCAGGCGGCCGACGACACCCTCGCGTCCTGGCGGAACCCGTCCGGCATCGAGTTCGTCTTCGACGGCGGTCACGGTGCGTGGACGCAGCCGCGCTGCGGTGTCGCCGCCATCACCGGACGGACCGTCACCATGCGCCGGCCGTGCTGGTCGAACATGAAGCTGCCGAGCACACCGACGGCACCGGACGGCGACAGCCCCGCGGGCGGGTTCCCCTCACTCGGCGACTCGGCCACCCCGAGCAGGATCGAGAACGCCTACGAACTCCTCAGCCCCGGCACCTGGTACCTCGACCGGGCCCGGCACACCGTCTACTACCAGCCACGGCCCGGGCAGGACCCGGCGGCCATGCACTTCGTCGCACCCGTGCTGGAGCAGTTGGTCACCACCTCCTCGACGGCCGACGACCCGCTGCACGACGTCGTCTTCCGCGGCATCACGTTCGCCTACACCACCTGGCGTGCGCCCAGCGGCGACGACGGCTTCGTCGAGATGCAGGCGACCATGCACCTCACGGGACCGGACGGTGCCACGAGGCAGGGCCTGTGCCAGTACGTGTCCCCGCCGGGCAGCTGCCCGTTCGCCGCGTGGAGCCGCCCGCCGGCCGCCGTGGACCTGGTGGGCACGCGGAACGTCTCGATCACCGGCAACGTCTTCGAGCACCTCGGCGGCGCCGGTCTGGGCACCTATCACGGTGCCGACCACGACCTGGTCTCCGGCAACGAGATCACGGACGTGTCCGGGAACGGGATCCAGTTCGGTACCACCGACGACCCGCAGCCGACGCGGTTCGCCACCGACCTCGCCGCCGGACGGCCGGTCACCCGGTCCTCGGGCGGCAGGACACAGAACCCCTGGTGGCAGGTCGATCTCGGCGGTGCGAAGCGGCTCTGGCAGACGACCGTCACACCGGTGGCCGGCAGGGAGCTGAGCGACTTCTGGGTGTTCGTCTCCGCCACGCCCTTCGACACCCGTCTGACGCCGCAGCAGCAGGCGGCCCGACCCGGCGTGCACGCCACTCACCGGACCGGCACGGCGAGCGGCCCGGTCGTCGTGCCGACCGACGTCACCGGCCGGTACGTCATGATCCAGCGAGCCGACGTAGGACACTCCCCGGCCCTCGCCAAGGTCGTGGTCGGCTCAGGGGCGGAGATGTCGGTCGGCAACACCATCACGGACAACTACGTCCACGACGTCGGCGTGGAGTACACCGGCGCCGTGGGCATCTGGGCCGGATACGCGCGCGCCACCACGATCAGCCACAACGAGATCAGCGATCTGCCCTACAGCGGCATCAGCTTCGGCTGGGCCGGCTGGCACACCAACGCGGTGACCCCGTGGACGAACCCGAACATCCAGGCCGACAACGTCATCTCCGGGAACGTCGTCCACAACGTGATGGGAGTCCGGCAGGACGGCGGGGCGATCTACACCAACGGCCCCCAGGGACAGAACCTCCAGCACGGCCTGACGATCCGGGACAACGTCACCTTCGGCAACAAGCACACCAACTTCGCCTACTACAACGACGAGGGCGGCGCGTACATCGTCATGGACGGCAACGTCCAGTACGCCGACAGCGGTTCCTTCAACGGCGGCTGCTCGACCACGGGCCACATCGTGGTCAGCAACTCCTACCGGGTCGGCGACCTCAACCGCTACGTCTGCGACAACGTCGGCACCGACTTCGTCGACGGCGGCGGCAACGTCGTCATCCCGTCCGACCCGGGGCCGGGCACCGTCCCGGACCGGGTCTTCGCCGGAGCCGGCCTGCGGCCGGGCTTTTGGAGGCTGACGACCTCCGCGCCCCCGGACGTGGAGGTGGTCAGCCCGATCGGCGACGGCCGGCTGCTCGTCTCCGGCAGCGGCTTCACGCCGACGTCCACCGTCGCGGTCGACGGCAGGACGGCGGCGCGGGTCACCTACATCGGCCCGAACCAGCTGGCGGCGCAGCTGCCGCCCGGCGTCTTCGACGGCACCGTCACCGTCACCACCCCGGCGGGCACCAGCACCCCCGACGACAGCGACTACACCTACGACCCGGCGAACGACATCGCGCGGGGCAGGCCGGCGACGCAGTCCTCCACGGCCTTCGACGGCCCCGCCGCGCACGCCGCGGACGGGGACACCGACGGCGCGTTCGGCTCCGGCTCCGTCTCGCACACCGACCACGACCGGTACGCCTGGTGGCAGGTGGACCTCGGCTCCGCGCAACCGCTCGGCAGCGTCAACCTCTGGAACCGCACCGACTGCTGCACCGAACGGGCCACCGACTACTGGGTGTTCGTGTCGGACACACCGCTGGACCACTCGCTCTCTCCCGAGCAGCAGGCGGCCCGTCCCGGCGTGTGGTCGAGCCACCGGCCCGGCACCATGGGCCGCCCCACCAGGCTGCCGGTCACGGCGTCCGGACGCTACGTGACGGTCCAGCTGTCCGGCACCGACTACCTGACACTCGCGGAGGTCCAGGTCTTCCCCGCCCGCTGAACGCCGGCCCCGGGGCCGGACGGGGAGTCAGCAGGCGCCCGCCCCCACCCCGTCGATGCGGCCGCCGAAGTCGCCGAGGTACTGGGAGCGCCAGTCGCCGTTGAAGGTGTCGCGCTTCTCGGTCGGGGACCAGTTGATGAGGCAGGAGCGGGTGGAGGCGACGAAGGAGCCTACGTGGTCGTGGAGGTTGGGCGGCATGTCGCGGTAGCCGCTGCGGGCCGTCCACTCCCAGTAGTCGCCGCCGAAGCCCTCCCCGCTCCAGAAGCACACCGAGCCGTCGGGACAGGAGGGGGCGGCGGCCGCCTGCGCGGAGGCGCTCTGGGCGGGCACCACCAGCGCGGTCAGGGCGAGCGCGGCAGCGAGGGACCAGGCACGAAGCTTCACGGGACTCTCCGTAAAAGGGAGTTGGGACGCCTCGGTGGAACCACCGGGGCGCCCCCATGCTCCTGGGCGATCACACGGACACGCCCGAGTCCAAGATCGGCTTCACCTGTGTGAGCGAAGTAGTAGGACTTGTCGCCGTCCTACCAGATCGCCTCGATCCACTCCGGGTGGTCGATGAACGGGTTCCGGTTGTGCTGGTAGGTGCTGTAGATGACGTCGTTGCGGTTCTCCTCGAAGGAGTCCGGCGGGTCCTCGTCGTTCCACTGCTTGAGGACCGAGAGCTTGCCGATGTACGGGGTGGAGCCGTTGGCGACCTTGTCGTCGGGCTCCAGGTTCGCGAAGCCGTCGTCGCCCTCGTAGCGGACCGCCATGTAGAGGATCATGCGGGCCACGTCGCCCTTGACCGCGTCGCGCGGCTCGAAGGAGTCCGAGTCGGCCTTGCTGCCGCCGCTGTTGGTGAAGGTGGAGCCGCCCTCGTCGAAGTCGAGGTTGCCGCGCTTGCCGTTGACCGCCACGTCCTCGGGACGGATGTGGTGCAGGTCCGTGCCGGGGCCGGTGGAGGTGGTGAGGTCGCCGTGCGAGATCGCCCACACGTGCTCACGGTTCCAGTCGCCGCTGTCACCGCCGTTGAGGGTCTTGCTGCGCGAGATACCCGAGTACAGCAGGATCACGTTGCTGCTGTTGTTCGGGTCCTGGTCGGTCTTCTTCAGGGCGTCCCACAGGGCCGAGTACGACAGCTTCGTGACGTTCGCGCTGATGATCGTGTGCAGGGACGACTTGAGGGTCGTCCCCGTCTTGCCGATCGCGTTCTTGTAGTACGTCGAGTCGTACGCGGTGGTCGTCGCGGCGGCCGGAGTCGCCGTCAGCGCCGGGGCGGTCAGGCCGACCAGAACGGCGGCGGTCGTCAGCGCCACCGACTTCCAGTGCCGTATGCGTGTCGCCAGCATAAAGAGTTTCCCATCTACGCGGGTTGATGAGGCGGCAAGAAGGAGGGTGACATGAACATGAGGACGCTGTGGTGAACGGGACGTAAAAAAAGGCCCCCGACCGTCTGGTCGGGGGCCCCTTCGGGTGTCGGGTTACGTCAGCTGACGTCCGACGGGTCGAGCCGGTAGAGCGTCGAGGTGGACGAAGCGGAGGAAGAAGACGAAGAGGACGAAGAAGAAGACGAAGAAGAAGAGGAGTTGGAGGTCGAGGACGAGCTGTCCGTCGTGCTCGTGCTCTTGCTGTACGCGCTCTCCTTCACCGCCGTCCCGTTCTTCTGCACCCAGCTGGTCACCTCGGAGCTGAGCGTGTTGTTGCCGCCCATGCCCATACCGCCGCCGCCGACCTGGATGTAGTGCAGCTTGCCCGCCTTCACCAGTTCCTTCAGCTTGGCGACGGTCATCGCCTTGTCGGATCCGGTGAAGCCCCACATGGAGATCACGGGCTCCTCGGCGCTCAGCTCGATCTGGGCCGCGGACTGGGAGTTGGAGACCGCGAGCAGCCAGGTGGCGCCGTCCATGTGCTTCTTCAGGTAGGCGATCAGGTCGGTGCTCACACCGCCGCCCATACCGCCGCCGCCCATGCCACCGCCGCCGAAGCCGCCGCGCTGACCGGTGCCGCCCGCCGCCTCGCCGGTCTCGCCGGTGCCGTTCGGCGGGGTGCCGCCCGCCTCGCCGGTGCCGCCGGTACCGCCGGCCGCGCCGCCCGGCAGCTCGCCGTTCGTGCCGCCGGGGAAGCCGCCGCCCGTCTCGCCGCCGGCCTCGGCGTTCTGCCCGCCGCCCGGGAAGCCGCCCCGGTTGCCGCCGCCACCGCCGGGACCGCCGCCGAAGCCGCCGCTGCCCGTCGAGGGGCCGGCCGTCGGGTTCGTACCGCCCATGCCACCGCCGGCGGAGCCGCCGAACGGGTCCGCCGCCGCGTATGCCGTCGGACCGGCCAGCGCCGCGATCACGGCCGCCGCCACCGAGGCCGTGAGGAGACGGGCCCGGTTGCCGGACCGGAAGAGGATCATGCCCACGATGCCGGCCACCGTCAGGACGCCGATCGTCGGCCACAGCCAGGTGTTCCAGTCGGAGGCCCGGCGGAGCAGGACGATCGCCCAGATGCCGGTGACGCCGAAGGCGGCCGGGAGGACCCAGATCCAGCGCTTGTCGGTGCGGAACGCGTGCAGCAGCATCACGCCACCGCCGCCGCACAGCGCCGCGATGCCGGGGGCCAGCGCGGTCGTGTAGTACGGGTGCATGGTGCCCTGCGCGGTCGCGAAGATCACGTAGTGGAGGAGGGTCCAGCCGCCCCACAGGACCAGCGCCATCCGGCGCAGGTCGGTGCGGGGAGCGCGGCCGCACAGCACCAGGCCGCCGATCAGGGCGATCGCGGAGAAGGGGAGCAGCCAGGAGATCTGGCCGCCGAGGATGTCGTTGAACATCCGGCCGAGACCGGCGGAGCCGGAGAAGCCGCCGCCTCCGCCCCCGCCCCCGCCTCCGCCGCCGTTGCCCTCGCCGCCGAAGACGCGGCCGAGACCGTCGTACCCCATGATCAGGTCCCAGGCCGAGCCGTCCGTGGAGCCGCCGATGTAGGGGCGGTCGGAGGCCGGGACCAGGGAGACGGCGATCGCCCACCAGAAGCTGGAGACGGCCAGCACGACCGCGGCGAGCGCCAGGTTGACGATCCGCTTCACCCAGGGGGCCTTCGACGCGTACAGGTAGAGCGCGAAGACGGCCGGGAGCGCGATCCAGCCCGCGAGCAGCTTGGTGTTGAAGGCGAGGCCGAAGCAGGCCGCCGAGCCGAGCAGCGGGAGCAGCCTCTCGTCACGGGTGGCGCGGAACGCGAGCGCCGCGCCCGCGACCATCAGGAAGACGAGGATCGTGTCGGGGTTGTTGTCGCGGTTGATCGCGACGGTGATCGGGGTCAGCGCGAGCACCAGCGCGGCGACGGTCGCCGCGCCGTGCCCCCAGATCCGCTTCACGTTCGCGTGCAGGATCCAGATCGTGCCGAGGCCGGCCGCGACCTGCGGCACCATCATCTGCCAGGTGCCGAAGCCGAAGATCCGGCACGACAGGCTCATGACCATGGTCGCGAACGGCGGTTTGTCGACGGTCAGGAAGTTGCCCGGGTCCAGCGAACCGAAGAACCAGGCCTTCCAGCTCTTCGTACCGGCCCAGATGGCGCCGCTGTAGAAGGTGTTCATGTTGGAACCGGAGAGGCTCCAGGAGTAGAGCACCGCCGCCAGGACCAGGATCGCGATCAGCGCGGGCAGCGACCAGCGCGGTGCCTTGTCCGGCAGGGGAGCCGCGGGGGTCGCCGTGGGCGGCGCCCAGTCGGGGGACACGGTCGTGGGGGGAATGGGATCGGTGGCAGATGTCACCAGCCCACCATGCAGACGGCCGATGGGTGAGGGCTGTGCCGATCCTGGGCGCAGGCTGTGGGTGGATGAGATGTCGGTAAGAGGGCGGCCGGCGCGGGCAACGACCGGTACCCGGCCGCGAACGGCCGCTCCCGCGTACCGCGATCACTCGTTCGGCCACGCGGCACCGGGTGCACCGGGTATGTTCCCCGAGGCCGGGACGGCCGTCGGGGGAAGTCTGTCCGACAGGACGACTACGCTGAGGCAGGAGAGGAGGACAGCGTGCTGCTGAGGTTCCGTGTCGCGAACGTGCGGTCCCTGCGCGACGAGCAGGAGCTGTCCTTCGTGGCGCCCGAGGACAAGGACGAGGAACCGTTTCCGGCCCGTTCCGTGCCCATGGCGGGCAGTCGGTCGGTCGGCGTCTTCCCGCTGATCGGGATCTTCGGCGCCAATGCCTCCGGCAAGTCGAACGTGCTCGCGGCACTCGTGGACATGCGGAGCGCGGTGCTCGACTCCTATGCCCGCTGGGCCTCGTACGACGGCGTTCCGCGCTCGGTCTTCGCGCTCGACCCCAAAGGGAACGAGGAACCGAGTTTTTTCGAAGTGGACCTCCTTCTCGACGAGGTCCGCTGGACATACGGATTCGAGCTGGGCGGCGGCCGCGTCGAAGCCGAATGGCTGCACAGCTACCCGCGCGGACACCGGCAGGTCTGGCTGGACCGGGACGCCTCCCGCGCCGAGGCGTACGACTGGCCGGGAAACCGGGTCAAGGACCGTGCCCAGCTCGCCCGGCGCACCCGCCCCAACGCCCTCTTGCTCTCCACCGCGGGCACCGACAACCACCCGCAGCTGTCGCCTCTCTTCCACTGGTTCCGCCGCAACCTGTGGTTGATCGATCCGGAGGTCGACCGGGAGCAGCGTGAAGCGTTCACCCGCGAGGAACTCTCCGGAGCCCGCGCTCGCCGCATCGAGGACCTCCTGCGCGTGGCCGACCTCGGCATCACCGGGACGGAGCTGGTGGACGACGGCAGAGGCCGGCCGACCGTCAAACTCGTCCATCGCTCGGCCGCCGGGAAGGCTGCCCTCGACTGGCAGAGCGAGTCCCTCGGCACCCGCTCCTGGTTCGCCCTCCTGGGCCCGCTGCTCCTGGCGCTCGACGAGGGTGCCGTACTGCTCGTCGACGAACTGGACGCCAGTCTGCATCCGCGCTTCGCCGCCGAAGTCGTCCGGCTCTTCCACGACCCGTACGCCAACCCCAACGGCGCCCAGCTGGTTTTCACGTCGCACGACCCGACGGTCCTCACCACCCCGAGCGGCGGCCGGCTGCTCGAACCCGGCCAGGTATGGCTGACGGAGAAGGACGCGGACGGGGCGACCGAGCTGTATCCGCTGACCGCGGCGTCCCCGGGGGAGGAAGAGGACCTGATGAAGTCGTACCTGGCGGGGGCCTTCGGCGCTGTTCCGTCCCTTCTGGAAGGCCAGATCGCCCGGCGTCTGCTCGCCGACCGGGAGCAGGGCGGGCCCGAGGCGGGGCAACGCTGATGGGGAAGGCGAAGGGGAAGGAATCGCTGGGCCCCACGCGGAGCCGCGGACGACGCAAGAGGATCGTCCACGTCTTCTCCGAGGGGCAGGTCACGGAACCCTCGTACATTGACATCATCAAGGGGTACGCGCCGACCGTCGACGTGCGGATCGCGAATGCCCACGCCCCCGGCTCCCGGCGCAAGCCCCTCAAACTCGTCGAGGCGGCGGTCGACCTGCTGGACACCGAGCAGCGGGCTGCCAAGCGCAGCGGCCTGGAGAAGAAGTACTGGCCGCAGGTCTGGTGCCTCTTCGACCGGGACCAGCACGAGGGCATCGAGACCGCGTTGAAGCAGGCCCGCGAGGCAGGAGTGAAGGTCGCCTTCTCCCACCCGTGCTTCGAGGTCTGGCGTCTGCTGCACCACAAACCGGTCACCGGCACGTTCGGCGGGGCCTGCGGGCAGGTCGTGACGCGACTGCCCTTCGCCAGGGATCCGAAGGACGGGGCCGACATCAAACTGGTGCTGCCGCACCAGGTCACCGGACGCTATCCGGAAGCCAGGAAACATGCCCTTCAGATGAACGCGCAGCACGGCGACCATGTGGCGCTCGTCAACCGGGACCCGTACACCGATGTCCACGAATTCGTGGAACAGGGACTCGGAATCACCTCGTACTGACACCACTTCAGGCTGTAGGGAGCCGTTCGTGGCCAAGCTCACGCTCGCGCAGTTGGAGCGGCACCTCTTCGCCGCCGCCGACATCGTCCGGGGGACGACGGACGCCTCCCAGAACAAGGACTACATCGTCGGCCTGTTGTTCCTGAAGGGGGCCAACGACGAGTTCGAGGTGGCGCGTGAGGAGATCAAGGCGTACGCGGCCACGGAGCTGGGCCTCACCGGCGAGTCGCTGGCCGACTACCTCGAACAGGAGTCGGCGTACCACGAACGCGACGTGCTCTTCGTACCGAAGATCGCCCGCTGGCCGGAGATATCCTCGGCCACGCGTGACATCGCCGAGGGCCGACTGCGTCCGGCGCTGCGGGCGCTGGAGGGCCAGAACCCCGAGCTCCACGGCCTCTTCAGCCATCTCGACTTCCGCCGGGTCGGCGGACTCGGCGGGTCTTCGGCCGAACGTGCCGATCAGCGGCTGAAGTCGCTCATCGGGCACTTCGACCGCGTGCGGCTGAGCACCCGCGACTTCGAGTTCCCCGACCTGATCGGCGCCGCGTACGAGTACCTCATCAAGGCGTTCGCGGACGGGGGAGGCCGCTCCGGCGGCGAGTTCTACACACCGCGCCCGGTGGTCCGCATGATGGTGGACCTGTTGCGACCCGAGCCGGGCACGCGGATCTACGACCCGTGTGTCGGCTCGGGCGGCATGCTCGTCTCCGCCAAGGAGTACGTGGAGGAGCACGGTGGCGACGCCTCGGACATGTTCTTCGCCGGCCAGGACGCCAACAGCGGCTCCGCGGCGACGGCGACGGTGAACCTGGTCCTCCACGGGGTGCGCCGATTCGACCTCCGCACCGGGGACACCCTCACCGCACCGGCACATGTACCGGCCTCGGACGCGGACCGGTTCGACGGAGTGCTCAGCAATCCGCCGTTCTCGGTGGACTACTCGCTGAGCGACCTCGCCTACCGGGAGGAGCGCACGGCGTACGGGGTGACGGGCGAGCGGGGCAAGGCGGACCTGATGTTCGTCCAGCACATGCTGTGGGAGGCCCGGCGGGAGGGCCGGGGCGGCATGGTCGTCACGGTCATGCCGCACGGTGTGCTGTTCCGCGGCGGCGGGGAACGGACGATCCGTACGAAGCTGCTGGACGACGACACGATCGAGGCGGTGATCGGCCTCGCCCCGAACCTCTTCCACAGCACCGGCATCCCCGTCTGCGTCCTGGTGCTGCGCCCGCCGGGAAAGAAGGACCCGGCGCGGGCGGGCAAGGTTCTGTTCATCAACGCGGACCGCGAATTCCTCGCGGAGCGTGCGCAGAACGTGCTGCTGGCCGAGCAGTCCGAGAAGATCACGTCCGTCTTCCACGAGTTCGCGGAGGTGCCCGGCTTCTCGCGCCTGGTCGGTCGTGAGGAACTACGGGAGAACGACGACAACCTCACCGTCCGCCGTTATGTGGACAACACGCCGCCTCCGGAGCCGCAGGACGTGCGGGCACATCTGATGGGCGGTGTGCCACGCGCGGAGATCGAGGCGAAGCGGGAACTGCTCGGCGCTTATGGGATAGCGCCGACCGACCTCTTCGACGAGCGCATACCCGCCGACCCGGAGTACGTCGACTTCCTGCCGAAGGGACAGCGGCCGGACACCGACTGGTTCGCCGACCTGGCCCACCCCCGCGAGCAGCGGTTCGGTGTGGCCTTCACCGAGTGGTGGGAGGCGGAGGCCCCGCGCCTGGAGGCACTTGCCACGGCCGCCGAGGGACCGACGGGCATGCCGCCGTCTCAGCGCAGGGCGGCCTTGTGGGCTGCGCGGGAGTCGCTGGTCTACTCCTTCGTGTCACACCTCGGCGAAGTCGGGCTCGTCGACCGGTCCGCACTCACGGGCGCGGTGACCGAGTGGTGGCGCGAGGCCAGGTACGACCTGCTGGTGCTCGCCGAGAGAGGGTTCGCGGGGGTACTCGACGGCTGGGTCGCGGACGTCGAGACACAGCTCGCGCCCGAACTCGACCCGAGGACCGGTGGGCTACGCCGGCCGACGGCGGGGGAGCGGCGTGCGGCGTACCAGCACAAGCTCGTGGCAGCCATCGCCCCGGACTTTCTGGCGGAGCTGGCGGCGGCGGAAGCGCGGAGGACCGAACTCGACGAACGCTGGCAGGAGCTCAAGGCCCGGCCGAACGATGCCGGTCAGGACGACGGCGAGAGCGGCAGCGGCTCCTCCACTGCGGAGACGGCGGCGGTGGAGGAGGAGCAGCGAGCGGCACTGGCTCGGTGGAAACGTGAGCGTACGGGGACCACCGCCTTGGTCAAGCGCCTCGAAGACAGTGCACAGGCGCGCCTCATCGGTGCCCGTACCGCTCTGGCCGCCGATCACCAGGAGCGCCGGGCGGTACTCGACATCCTTCGCGACGGGCTGCGGAGCAAGCTCGACGACCTTCTGCGGAACCGGCGCCGGGAACTGGTCCGTGCCTACGAGAACTGGTGGGAGAAGTACGGGCTCTCCTTCCGGGAGATCGAGCAGCAGCTGAAGGGGCCGGCGGAGGCCGTTGCTACCCCGAGTTACCCCTGGTCCCGGCGGAGCGCATGGGAGGTCATGGCGGACGGCATACACCTCCTCACCGACCGGAACGCGACCGCCGGTGTGGTCCACTCCCTGATCGAGGCCGAGAAGGAAGTCGAAGGGGACCTCGCCAAACTGGATGTCGACGAACTGCTCGCGCTGCTCACGGCAGTCGGCTCGGACGGACCGGGCCAGGCGCAGCGCCGACCGCTGCGCGAGGTGGTCGACTCGGTACGGTCCGGCGTCGCCACCACCACGGAGAGCCGTCCCGGGGTACCGGTCCTCCGCGCGGCCGACCTGACCGAACGCGCCCTTGCGTTGCCCGGCTGGCGAACCGCCGAATCCGGACCTGCACCGGATCAGGAAAGGCCGCCTACGGCATTGCGCCCAGGGGATGTCCTGTTCGCTCCCGTGGACGCGGCGGGACGGACATTCCGCGCCGCCGTATGGCGAGGCGAACGCGGGCAGGCGACCTACGGTCCCAGCGTCCTGTGCATCAGGCCCGACGCCGACCGGCTGTCCGCCGATTATCTGGTCGCGTGGCTGATGCTGCCCGAAGCCCAGGAACGCGTCTACACGGTGGCACGGTCGGATGGCGGCCTGCGCCTTGTGAACGCGGTGCATCCGGCCCGGTTGCTCGACGTGGAGGTGCACGTGCCGAGCTTGGCGGCCCAGAAGGCATTCGACGAACGTATGGCCGCACTGGTCCGGGAGAAGGCGGTACGCCAGGCCCAGCTCGCGAAGCTCCGCCTGGTGAAGGGCATCCTGGTGGACAACCTCACCGGGATCGCCCGCGCTTGACCGCCTCGCAGGCGCGGGCCCACATGTCGTCGGGCCCGCGCCGTGTCATCGGCTGGGCGGCCTCGGTCAGGGACGGACCGACAGCCGGTAGAACCGGGTCGTCTGGGCCGCGTTCTGGTTGTCGTCGCTGACCAGGAGGACCTTGTACGCGCCCTTGGAGCGGCCCGTGACCACCATGCCCTCGATGTTGTCGAGGAGCGGGTTGGGCTGCGGCTGCTTGGCCGTGGCGCCCAGGGTCGGGCAGGTCGCTATGTCCGTGAGCAGGGTCTTCCTGATCAGCCGTACGCCGGCCTGCCCGGTGAGGTTCGTGATGCCGCTGGTGTCGGTGGCGTGCCGCGGGTCGGCCAGGAAGAGACGGACGGTGTTGCCGACGCCCGCGGTGAAGCCGCGTTCCAGGACGAGCAGGCGGCCGTCGGGCAGCGCCTGGACCTCGGGGACGCCGAGGATCGGGTCGTCGGTGCGGTAGGCGTACTGGGCCGACAGCCTGAAGTGGTCGCCCTTGGTGCGCTGCCAGGTCTGGAAGCGGACGATCCCGGCGGTGTCGCCGGAGAGGGCGTACTCCATGGAGGCCAGCAGGGTGCGGCCGCCGTTCAGGAGGGTCAGGCCCTCGAAGGTCTGGTTGGTGGTGGCCCGCCCGGCGGGGGACACCAGCAGCGACGACGGCACGGGGAGGCGGTCCAGGATCGTGCCGTCCACCGAGTAGCGGCGGATCGACGGCTCGGTCTCGGAGGTGACCAGCCGGGTGCCGTCGCGGTCCACGACCAGGCCCTCGGAGTCCAGCGCGGCGCCGTTCTCGTCGGCGAGCTGGACGACCTTCTTCGGCGCCGGCGTCTTCGCGTCGAGGTCGAAGAGCGAGGAGCGGTCGGAGAGGGCGGCCAGGGAGCCGTGCCGGTCCAGGGCGAGCGCGGAGAAGTTGCCGACGAAGGTGCCGTCGAAGGTCGTCTTGTCGAGGGCGTCGGAGAAGCCGTCGATGGAGACGGAGGACGAACAGGCGTTGCTGGTGGCCGCGTTGGCGGGTCCGGCGGCGGACAGACAGGTGGCCGCCGCCAGGCCGGCGGTGACGGTGGCGAGTACGGTTCGCAGGCGCATGGCCGTCACCGTAAGGCGGATCGGTGAAGGGCGGGAGACCCGCTCATGAAAGGTCGGGGCACGGCCGGAGCGCGCGCCGGCCATGCCCCGGGCACGCTCAACTCGCGGCCAGGTCCTTGTGGATGGCCTTCGCGATGCCCTGGATCGTGGTGATCCCGTAGTTCATGGTGCTGTTGTCGTGGGTCAGCACGGTCATCATGTAGTCGTGGCCGCCGCCCTTGAAGGTGCCGAGGCTGTGCACCCGCCAGCCGTGCGTGGAGCGCGACAGCCAGCCGTTCTTGACGTGCACGGAGACCCCGGACGGGACGCCGTACGGGGTGCCCCAGCGCTGGGACGAGATGACCTGCCCCATCAGCTTCTGGATGTACGCCCGTGAGTTGTCGCTCAGGACGGTGTTCTTGGCGGTGATCATGGCGAGCAGCCGCTGCTCGTCGTGGACGTCGATCTGGGTGAGACCCCAGTAGCCGTTGGCGCCCGGGGTGGTCTGGGTCATCCCGGCGGCCGTCAGGAACGCCTTGATCTTCGTCAGGCCGAGCTGCTTCCACAGTTTCGTGGTCGCGTCGTTGTCCGACTTGGTGATCATGGCCTTGGCCAGCGACTGCTCGGTGGTCGTCAGGTAGCGGTTGTGCTTCTTGGCGTCCCACAGCAGCGTGGCCAGCACGGTCACCTTCACGGTGCTCGCCGAGTCGTAGTGGGTGGTGGCACGGAGCGTGCACGTGGTCTTCGTGGACCGGTCGTAGAGCCCGACGGCGATGGTCCCCTTGCGGTTCGCCATCGCCGCGGTGATGTCCTTCTTCAGCTTCGCGGCCAGGCCCGCCTTCGCGGACGTGCAGCTGACGGTGGGAGCGGCTGCCGAGGCGGGCGCGGCCACCCCCGCGGTGAACGCGGCCCCGCCTGCGATCGCCACCAGCACCTTGGCGCGTCTGGATATCCGGTGTGTCATACCCGGATTGACTCGTGAGTTCGCACGAATGGTTGTACGGGCGGGGGAGGGTTTGACTAGTCGTTACCGGCGCGCCGACGGCGGAGGCACCGGCTACCACGGCCACCACAGCCACCACGGCCGTCGCGGCCGTGCCGTCGGGGTCAGAGGTCGAGGACGGCCTCGGTGGCCGGGGTGCTGCAGCAGACGAGGACGGTGCCGGGCTCGGGGAGTTCGAGCGGCGGGGTGGTGTAGACGACGTCGCCGGTCACCAGCGGGGTGACACAGGTGTGGCAGACGCCGGTGCGGCACGACCAGCGGGTGGGGACGTCGCAGGCTTCGGCGAGTTCGAGGAGCGAGGCGTGGGCGGGTGACCACGGGGCGGTGACGCCGCTGCGGGCGAAGGTGACGAGCGGGCCGGGGCCCGGCGCACCGGAGGGCTGGTGCGGCCGGACCGCGGCGGTGGGGGCGATGCCCGGGTTGATGGCGGTGAGCGCGCTGAACCGTTCCGTGTGGATCCGCTCGGGGCGCAGACCGCGGTCGCGCATCAGGGCGCCGAAGGCGTCCATGAAGGCGGTCGGTCCGCAGAGATAGGCGTCGGCGTCGGCCGGGATCCCCAGGGCGGCGAGCGAGACGGCGGTCGGGCGGCCCCGGGTGACACCGTCCTCGCCGGGGCGGGGGCCGTCGGCCGTGTAGTAGAGGTGCTCGTGGGCGTCGGGGAGCCGGGCGAGAAGGGCCCGGGCCTCGGCCGCGAAGGCGTGGTGGGCGCGGTCGTGGGCGGTGTGGAGCCACCACAGGGGACGCGGGTCCCGGGCCGCGGCGAGCCGGTGGAGCATGGCGAGCACGGGAGTGACGCCGATGCCGGCGGAGGCGAGGACGACCGGGCCGGTGCCTTCTTCGAGCACGAACGTGCCGCGCGGGGCGGCGACGTCCACGACGTCCCCGGCGCGGAGCCCGGCGTGGATGTAGCCGCTGACCTTCCCGTGGGGCTCGTGCTTGACGCTGATCCGGTAGCTGCCGGTCGCGGGCGGCGCCGAGGACAGCGAGTAGCTGCGTACCTCGTGGGCGGCCGCGCCGGCGGCGGGACGGACGGAGAGGTACTGGCCCGGGCGGGCCGCCGGCAGCGGGGTGCCGTCGACGGTGTCGAGGTAGACGGAGGAGATGTCGGCGGTCTCGCGGACGATACGGGCGACCCGCAGGGGCCGGAAGCCCGGCCACCCCGGCTGGTCCGCGGGCTGCCCGGCGGCGGCGAGCTCCCGGAAGGACTGCTGCCATCCGGGGCTGAGGGCGGGGATGTCCAGCGCGGTGCGCAGCTTCGCGGGGTCGCGGCCGGGGAGGTAGAGCAGCGCGTCGGTGTCGGCGACGCTGAGTTCTCCCGGCCCCTTGCGGGTGAGGGTGATCTCGTCGCCGGCCCGGACGTGTCCCTCGGTGAGCACCCGCAGGTAGAAGCCGGGGCGGTGGTGGGCGACCAGAAGGGCGGCCATGGTGGGCTCGCCCAGGCGCATGCCGACCCGATAGCAGGTGACGCGCGGCTGGGTGACCTCGAACTCCGCCTCGCCGATCCGGTACCGGTCGCCGATGCACACCTCGTCGTCGGGCAGGCCGTCGACGGTGAAGTTCTCCCCGAAGATCCCGAAGGTCAGGTCGTCGCGGCCGAGCTGCCGCTGCCAGTACCGGTAGGAGTCCAGCTGGTAGACGAGCACGGCCCGGATCTCGCCGCCGTGCCCGGCCAGGTCGCCCTGGCCGTCTCCCTCGATGTTCAGCCGCCGCACCATGCGGCGGCCGGACACGGGCGCCTTCCACGCTCCGGTGCGGACGGTCCGCCCCTGCCAGGGCACATCCTTCGGCAGCCCCACGTTGACGGACAGCAACGTCCCCATGGCGACCTCCCGCGCGCACCCGGCCGTCAAGGCCCTCCTGGTCATGCATCCTGCTGCCTCCCCCCGGATTCCGCGAACGCAGGACAGCCACGGGGCCGGGCCCGGCCGGCCGGAGGGGCTGCGGCCCAGGTCCGTGGACCGAGGCGCCCGCGACGAGCGACCGGGGCGCCCTGCGACCACCGACCGGGAATTGTTGCGGAGGGATGAAATCCGGTTCCGTCCGTGTTGTGGTCATGCGGAAGAAGAGGGCGAACGGGAGGCACCGCGTGGCAGCGCAACAGGGGGAGCGACAGGGCTGGGCGCGCAGGCTGGCGGGGTATGCCTGGCGGCATCCCCGGTACGTCGTACTCGCGCTCGGGTCCTCGCTGGCCGGCATGGCCGTACTGGCGTTCGTACCCCTCATCACCAAGGTGATCATCGACGACGTGATCGGTGACCACAGCCGGGCCATGGGGCCCTGGGCGGGCGCGCTGATCGGCGCCGCCGTCCTCGTCTACGCGACCACCTACGTCCGCCGCTACTACGGCGGACGGCTCGCCCTCGACGTCCAGCACGACCTGCGGACCGAGATGTACGGCACCATCACCCGGCTCGACGGACGGCGGCAGGACGAGCTGTCCACCGGCCAGGTGGTCGGCCGCGCCACCAGCGACCTCCAGCTGATCCAGGGCCTGCTCTTCATGCTGCCGATGACCATCGGCAACGTCCTCCTCTTCCTGATCTCCCTCGGCATCATGGCCTGGCTGTCGCCGCCGCTCACCCTGGTCGCCCTCGCCGTCGCCCCGGCCCTGTACTGGATCGCCAAGCGCAGCCGCGGCAAGCTCCACCCCGCCACCTGGTACGCCCAGGCCCAGGCCGCCGCCGTCGCCGGCGTGGTCGACGGTGCCGTGAGCGGCGTCCGCGTGGTCAAGGGCTTCGGGCAGGAGGAGCAGGAGACCGGCAAGCTCCGGGAGGTCGGCCGCAGGCTCTTCGCCGGGCGGCTGCGCACCATACGGCTGAACAGCAGGTTCACCCCGGCCCTGCAGTCCGTCCCGGCCCTCGGCCAGGTCGCCATGCTGGCGCTCGGCGGCTGGCTGGCGGTCCGCGGTCACATCACGCTGGGCACCTTCGTCGCCTTCTCCTCCTACCTCGCCCAGCTGGTCGGCCCGGTCCGGATGCTCGCCGTGGTCCTCACCGTCGGCCAGCAGGCCCGCGCCGGCACCGAACGCGTCCTGGAGCTGATCGACACCGAGCCGACCCTGAAGGAGGGCACGAAAACCCTCCCGGCCGACGCGCCCGCGACCGTCGAGTTCGACGACGTGTCCTTCGGGTACGAACACGAGCGCCCTGTGCTCCGAGGGCTCAGCTTCGAGATCCGGCCGGGCGAGACCCTCGCCGTCGTCGGCTCCTCCGGCTCCGGCAAGTCCACCGTCTCCCTGCTCCTGCCGCGCTTCTACGACGTCACCCACGGCGCCGTGCTGGTCGGCGGCCACGACGTCCGCGAGCTGACCTCCGACTCGCTGCGGGCCGCCATCGGCCTGGTACCGGAGGACTCCTTCCTCTTCTCCGACACGGTCCGGAACAACATCGCCTACGGCCGCCCCGACGCGACCGACGAGGAGATCCTGGAAGCCGCCCGGGCCGCCCAGGCGGACCGTTTCATCGCCGAGCTGCCCGAGGGCTACGCCACCAAGGTCGGCGAGCAGGGCCTCACCCTCTCCGGCGGCCAGCGCCAGCGCGTCGCCCTCGCCCGCGCCCTGCTGACCGACCCCCGCCTGCTCGTCCTCGACGACGCCACCTCGGCCGTCGACGCCCGCGTGGAGCACGAGATCCACGAGGCGCTCAAACACGTCATGCGCGGCCGCACGACCCTCCTCATCGCGCACCGCCGCTCCACCCTCAACCTCGCCGACCGCATCGCCGTCCTGGACGGCGGCCGGCTCGCCGACATCGGCACCCACGAGGAGCTCCAGGAGCGGTCCGCCCTCTACCGCCGGCTGCTCACCGACCCCGACGAGCTGGGCGGGGTCTCGCCGGGCCACGCCCTCCCGGAGATCCCGCACGAGGACACCACGGTCCGGGACGAGCTGGACGCCGAGTTCGACGCCGAGCGAGGCGTGACCCCGCGCCTGTGGACCGGCGACCGTACGCCCAGGGACCTCGCCCTCGCCGGCACCCCGGCCACCCCCGAACTCCTCGCCCAGGTCGACGCGCTGCCCCCGGCCACCGACACCCCCGGCATCGACGAGGCCCGGGCCGTACGCCCCGAGGACTCCTACGGTCTGCGCCGGCTGCTGCGCGGCTTCGGGCGGCCGCTGCTCGTCAGCCTCGCCCTGGTCGCCGTGGACGCCGGCATGGGCTTGCTGCTGCCGGTGCTGATCCGGCACGGCATCGACCAGGGCGTCACCAAGATGGCGCTCGGCGCGGTCTGGGCGGCCTCGCTCCTCGGCCTGTTCGCGGTCCTGGCCCAGTGGGCGGCCCAGATCGGCGAGACCCGGATGACCGGCCGTACCGGCGAACGCGTCCTCTACTCGCTCCGGCTGAAGATCTTCGCCCAGCTCCAGCGGCTCGGTCTCGACTACTACGAGCGGGAGCTGACCGGCCGGATCATGACCCGGATGACGACCGACGTCGACGCGCTCTCGACCTTCCTGCAGACCGGGCTGGTCACCGCCTTCGTCTCCGTCGTCACCTTCTTCGGCATCATGGTCGTCCTGCTGGTGATCGACGTGCAGCTCGCGCTGGTCGTCTTCGCCACCCTGGTCCCGCTGATCGTCGCGACCTTCTTCTTCCGCCGGGCCAGCGTGAAGGCGTACGAACTCGCCCGTGAGCGGGTGTCGGTGGTCAACGCCGACCTCCAGGAGTCGGTGTCGGGCCTCAGGATCGTGCAGGCCTTCCGGCGCGAGGGGGACAGCGGACGCCGTTTCACCGAGCGCAGCGAGAGCTACCGCAGGGCCCGTATCCGGGGCCAGTGGCTGATCTCGGTCTACTTCCCGTTCGTCCAGCTGCTGTCGTCGGTGGCCGCGGCCGGCGTGCTGATGGCGGGCGCCCACCGGGTGGAGGCGGCCACCCTCACCACCGGTGCCCTGGTCGCCTACCTCCTCTACATCGACCTGTTCTTCGCACCCGTCCAGCAGCTCTCCCAGGTCTTCGACGGCTACCAGCAGGCCACCGTCTCCCTCGGCCGTATCCAGGAACTGCTCCGCGAGCAGACGTCGACGCGGGCCGCGGACCAGCCGCTGGAGGTGCCCGAACTCCGCGGCGAGATCGCCTTCGAGGGCGTGCGCTTCGCGTACGGCGCCGGCGACGAGGGCGACGCGGCCCTGGGCGGTATCGACCTGACGATCCCCGCCGGGCAGACGGTCGCCTTCGTCGGCGAGACCGGCGCCGGCAAGTCGACCCTCGTCAAGCTGGTCGCGCGGTTCTACGACCCGACGGGCGGCCGGGTGACCGTCGACGGCAGGGATCTGCGCACCCTCGACCTCACCTCCTACCGGCACCGGCTCGGAGTGGTCCCGCAGGAGGCGTACCTCTTCCAGGGGACCGTCCGGGACGCCATCGCCTACGGCCGCCCGGACGCCACCGACGCCGAGGTGGAGGCGGCGGCCCGCGCGGTCGGCGCCCACGAGATGATCGCCACCCTCGACGGCGGCTACCTCCACGAGGTGGCCGAGCGCGGCCGCAACCTCTCGGCGGGCCAGCGCCAGCTGATCGCCCTCGCCCGCGCGGAGCTCGTCGACCCCGACGTGCTGCTCCTCGACGAGGCGACGGCAGCCCTCGACCTGGCGACGGAGGCCCAGGTCAACATCGCCACCGACCGCCTCGCGGGCCGTCGTACCACCCTGGTCGTCGCGCACCGGCTGACCACCGCGGCCCGCGCCGACCGGGTGGTGGTCATGGACCACGGCCGGGTCGCCGAGGACGGCACCCACGACGAACTCCTCGCCCGCGACGGCCGCTACGCCGAACTGTGGCGCACCTTCATCGGCCAGTCCGAGGAACCGGAGGAACCGGTCGGCGCCACCCGCTGAGCCACCGGCGTCCTGACCTGACGTGATCCAGGGCGGGTGATCGGGCCGCTGACGGTCGTGCAACCATCCGACATATGTCGTGCGTCCGTACATCAGTACGGTCATGGCTGGGGCACAGCTGCGGTGCGGGAGGGGACGACTGTGAACAGTGGTGCGATACGGCGGCGGCTGGCACTCGGTGTGGCCGTGCTGGCCGCCTCCGGGGCGCTCGCCCTCGTGGCACCGGCCGAGGCCCAGGCCGTGACGGCGGGCAACTGCGCCGGACGCCAGGTGCGGACCCTGCCCTTCGCCACCGGCACCGTGCACATCTACCGGCAGGGCGGCTACGTCTGCGCGATCACGCTCCCCAAGACGTCCGGCGGCAAGCGCATGATGTCCGTCAGCGTCCAGGCCCGCGGCAACCGCCCGGTCGTCGACAAAGGCAGATACCGGTACCACGCGGGCCCGGTGACCGTGCACGCCGGACACCGGTGTGTCTGGGTGAAGGGCGCGGTGGGCCGCGGCTCGGTGAGTTCCGGCTGGATTCTGTGCTGAACGCCCTTACGCCCCTTCAATCCCCCCTGGTGTGACGGCAGTTGCTCCGATAGCTTCCGGCGCACATCTGTCACACAGATTCCCAGGGGAGTGCGCATGCGCAAGGCGCTCAGATGGCTGCTCGCGCTCACGGTGCTGATAGGCACGTTGAGCATGGCCGGGTCGGCCACCGCCGCCGAGCCGGAGGCCGACATCAAGGACCGGCTGCTGGCGATACCGGGTATGAGCCTGATCCAGGAGAAGCCGTACCCCGGCTACCGCTACTTCGTCCTGAACTACACCCAGCCGGTCGACCACCGCCATCCGGACCGCGGCACCTTCCAGCAGCGGATCACCGTGCTGCACAAGGACGTCAGCCGGCCGACGGTCTTCTACACCGGCGGCTACAACGTCTCCACGACCCCGAGCCGCCGCGAGCCGACCCAGATCGTGGACGGCAATCAGGTCTCCATGGAGTACCGCTTCTTCACCCCGTCCCGTCCCGCCCCGGCCGACTGGACCAAGCTGGACATCTGGCAGGCGGCCAGTGACCAGCACCGCATCTTCAAGGCGCTGAAGAAGATCTACACCAGGAACTGGATCTCCACGGGCGGTTCGAAGGGCGGCATGACCGCCACGTACTACGAGCGCTTCTACCCGCGGGACATGGACGGTGTGGTCGCGTACGTCGCCCCGAACGACGTCGTGAACGACGAGGACTCGGCCTACGACCGCTTCTTCGAGAACGTCGGAACCGAGGAGTGCCGCAAGCGGCTGGACGCGGTGCAGCGCGAGGCGCTGGTGCGCCGGGAGCCACTGGAGAAGAAGTACCAGGCGGTCGCCGCCGAGAACGGGTACACCTTCGACACCGTCGGCGGCCTGGACCGCGCCTACGAGGCCGTCGTCCTCGACTACGTCTGGGGCTTCTGGCAGTACAGCCTGCTGTCCGACTGCGGCACGATCCCGGCGGACGCGGCGACCGCGACCGACGACGAGATCTGGGACTCGGTCGACACGATCTCCGGCTTCTCCGCCTACACGGACCAGGGCCTGGAGCCGTACACCCCCTACTACTACCAGGCGGGCACCCAACTCGGCGCGCCCACCATCGAGTTCCCGTACATCGAGAAGAAGTACATCCGCTACGGCTATCAGCCGCCCCGGAACTTCGTGCCCCGCTCGATCCCGATGCGGTTCCAGCCGCACGCCATGCGGGACGTCGACTCCTGGGTGAAGCACCACGCCCACCACATGCTCTTCGTGTACGGCCAGAACGACCCGTGGGGAGCGGAGCGCTTCCGCGTCGGCAGGGGCTCGAAGGACTCGTACGTCCTCACCGCGCCCGGCCTCAACCACGGCGCCAACGTCGCCGGCCTGGTCGCCGACGAGAAGTCCCTCGCCACCGCCCGCATCCTGGACTGGGCGGGTCTGCCGGCCGCCACCGTGACGGCGGCGAAGCCGCTCGCGAGGTACGACGCGAAACTGGACGTCCGTGACGTGGAGCGCGAACCCGCGCTGCGACCGTGACGCCTTGGCACTGAATCGGCGCTGAACCGACGACTCCGGTGCGTCCCCCGTGTGCGGGGTGACGCACCGGAGTTCGATGTCCACCCATCGAGACTCGGATCTCGCCCGTAACTGGCGATGTGTATAGTCCCGCCCCATGGAATCCGGTGTCGAGCTCGTGAAGCGCGCCCACGTCGACCTGCTCAGGGTCGCCGCGTCGCTGTGTAGCTGACCCCGCGCGCCGTCCTCCGGCGCCTTTCTCCACTTTTCTCCCCTTCCTCGTCGTTCCGGTACGCCCTTGCGGTCCACCGCCTTTGGCGTGATTCAACGTTGCATCCGCGCCGGAGCCGCCGCTTCCCTGCGTATCCCGGAATCCCCTCCGCCTCCCGCTGGAGACCTCCATGACCGTGCGTCTGCACTGGTTCCTGCCCACCACCGGCGACGACCGCGACGTGGTCGGCGTGACCGCCCGCGACTCCCTCCAGTCCCGTTCCACCACCCGTCCGCCCACCCTCGACTACCTCACCCAGGTCGCCCGCGCCGCCGAGTCGGCCGGCTTCGAGGCCGTGCTCACCCCGACCGGCAGCGACTGCGAGGACTCCTGGCTCACCACCGCCGCGATCATTCCCCAGACCAGCCGGCTGAAGTTCCTGGTCGCCTTCCGCCCGGGCGTGATCGCACCCCCGCTCGCCGCCCAGATGACCGCCACCTACCAACGGCTGTCCGGCGGCCGGCTGCTCCTCAACGTCGTCACCGGCTCCGACACCGACGAGCAGCGCGGCTACGGCGACTTCCTCTCCCACGGCGAGCGCTACGCCCGCACCGAGGAGTTCCTGCGGCTGCTGCACACCGCCTGGTCCGGGGAGCCGTACGACTTCGAGGGCGCCCACTACCGGGTGGCCGGCGGGAGGTTGCGCCGGCCGCCGCTGGTACGGCCGCCGGTCTTCTTCGGCGGCTCCTCCGAGGCCGCGCTCCCCGTCGCCGCCCGCCATGCGGACACCTATCTCACCTGGGGGGAGCCGCCGGCCGCGGTCGCCCGGAAGATCGGCCGGGTGCGGGAGCTGGCCGCCGCCGAGGGGCGTGAACTGTCGTACGGCATCCGGCTGCACGTCATCAGCCGGGACACCGCCGGTGAGGCCTGGGCGGAGGCCGACCGGATCCTCGCCTCCCTCGACCCGGCCGCCATCAGGGCCGCGCACGAGCGGTTCAGCCGCTCGGACTCGGCGGGGCAGCGGGCGATGGCCGCGCTGAGCGGGGGGCGGACCGACCGGCTGGAGATCCACCCCAACCTGTGGGCGGGTTTCGGGCTGGTGCGGCCCGGCGCCGGTACCGCCCTGGTCGGCAGCCACGAGCAGGTCGCCGAGCGCATCGAGGAGTACGCCGACCTCGGCATCGAGCACTTCATCCTCTCCGGACAGCCGCATCTGGAGGAGGCGATCCGGTTCGGGGAGTGCGTCCGGCCCCTGCTCGCCCGTCAACTCGCCGCCGCGTAAGTACCTCTCACCGACCCGACGCCCTGTCACCACCCCGATGCCCTGTCACCACCCCGACGTGCCCTCACCCAGCTGACACCCCCTCACAGAAAAGAGAGCCTCTCCATGTCCCGTGCCCTGCCCCGTGCCCTCGACAGAAGAAGTGCCCTCCGTCTCTTCGCCGCCTCCGGTCTCGGCCTCGGCCTGGCCGCCTGCGCCGGGCCCGGCGGCGGCTCCACCGGCACCGCGAGCACCGCCTCCCCGTCCGCCCTCGCCACCTCCGGCGCGGTCAAGGGCACCGTCTCCTTCGCCCACTGGCGGGCCGAGGACAAGGCGGTGATCGCCGACCTGATCAAGGCGTTCGTGAAGAAGTACCCGGACGCCGGTGTCGAGCAGGACATCTCCCCGTCCGCCGACTACCAGTCCACCGCCCTGCGCCGCATCCAGGGATCCAAGACCGGAGACCTGTTCACCGCCTTCCGGGGCGCCCAGTTCGAGCAGATCGTCAAGGCGGGCGTGTACAGCCCGCTCACCGGCACCGACGTCGTCGCCAAGTACCAGGCGAGCCTGATAACCCCGGGCGCGGCCAAGGGAGTCCAGTACGGTCTGCCGTACCAGCTCGTCTTCAACATGCCCCTCGCCAACGCCGACGCCCTCGACAAGGCCGGCCACGGCAGCGCCCCCGTCGACTGGGACGGCTTCCTCCAGCTCCTCGACGACCTCAAGGCCAAGGGCTACACCCCCCTCGCCTGGCCGGGCGGCGACGCGGCCAATGCCGGCCAGCTGCTCAACACGATGGTCATGAACAACGCGCCCAGCGACGACATGTTCACGAAGATCGAGTCCGGCGAGTACCAGGCGACCGACGACTGGTTCGTGAGAACCCTGGAGCAGTACGGCGAGTTGAAGCCGTACTTCCAGGCCCGCGCCACCGGCTCCACCACCGACGCCGTCACCCAGCTCTTCGCCCAGGGCAAGGCGGGCCTTCTGGCGGTCGGCTCCTTCCAGATGGCGGGCGTGCGCGCGCTCGGCGCGAAGTTCCCCTTCGACCTGGTCGCGCCCATCACCACCACCGCCGCGAAGGCCAAGTACCAGGGCGTCTTCAACACCACCTTCGTCCTCGGCGTGAACAGTGCCTCCGACGTCCAGCCGGCCGCCTACGCCTTCCTGGAGTTCCTCAGCGACCCGGCGAACGCGGGCACCTACGCCAACGGCACCGGCCAGCACGTCACCGTCCAGGGCGTCGACTACACCAACGCCGACCTCAAGGCCGTGTCCCCCTGGCTGACCAGGAAGACCCTGCTCGCCCCCCGCTTCCAGTTCCTGAACCTCGACATCCGCACGGCCGTGGAGAACGCCGCCGTCGCCGTCGTCGGCGGCAAGAAGCCGGCGCAGGCGGCCGAGGAGGCCCAGCGTGTCATCGACCAGAAGCGGTCGTAGCAGGCGGCAGGCGCGGGCACTGTGGCTCTTCCCGGTGCCCGCGCTCGCCCTCTACCTGTTCTTCTTCGCCTACCCGACCGTCCAGGCGATCCAGTACGCCCTCACCGACTGGGACGGCTACAGCGCCGCCTACCACAACGTCGGCCTGCACAACTTCACCCGACTGGCCACCGGCGACGACACGTTCCGCAACGCGGCCGAGAACAACCTCAAGCTGACCGTCACGGTCGTCCTCGCCCAGACGGCCCTCGCCCTGCTGCTCGCCCTCCACCTGGTCCGCACGACCCGCGCCTCGACCCTGCTCCGGGCGGTCTTCTTCCTCCCCACCGTCCTGTCCTCGGTGTCGGTCGCGTTCGTGTGGCGCTTCGTCTACGACCCCGACGGCGGCCTTCTCAACTCCGCCCTGCGCGCCGTCGGACTGGACTCCTTCCAGTCCGTCTACCTGGGCAACCCGCACACGGCCGTGTTCTGGCTGGCGCTGACCCAGGTGTGGTTCCACGCCGGCCAGATGATGGTCGTCTTCGTCGCCGGACTCCAGGCGATACCCAGGGAGTTGTACGAGGCGGCGGAGCTGGACGGCGCCGGGCGCTGGTCCCGCTTCCGGTACGTCACCTGGCCGCTGGTGGCGCCCGCGACCGGGATCGTCGTCGCCTACACCACCGTCCAGTCCTTCAAGGCCTTCGACCTGGTCCTGGGTCTCGGCGGCAACCCGCCGGGCCCCGCCCTGGACATCCTCTCCACCCGTGTCTACACGACCTTCTCCAACAACCAGTTCGGCTACGCGGCCGCCCAGTCCCTGGTGTTCATGGCGCTGATCGCGCTGCTCACCTGGGTGCAGCGGCGGGCGATACGGAGGGCGACCCGATGAGCAAGACCCTGCGGCCCGCCGTCCTCGCGCTGGGCGCCGCAGCCGTCGTACTCCCGCTCCTGGTGGTGCTGTTCGGCACGTTCAAGACACTGCCGCAGCTCTTCGACTCCCCGCTGTCGCCGCCGAGTTCGCTGCGGCTGGACAACTACCGGCAGGCGGTGGACGAGGGCGGTCTCGGCACGGCCTTCGTCAACAGCGCGGTCGTGACGGCGGGGGCGGTCGTGCTGACCCTCGCGGTGGCGAGCCTGGCCGCGTTCTTCTGCGCGCGGATGCCCGGCCGGGTGAGCTGGCTCGTGTTCGGCGTCCTGGTGGCGGGCCTCGCGGTGCCCGCGCAGGCGGCGATCGTCCCGCAGTACGTCCTCTTCGACCGCCTCGGTCTCACCGACAGCCTGCTCGGCCTGGTGATCGTCGACACCACGATGACCCTGCCGACGGCGGTGTTCATCCTCGGCGGCTTCCTGCGCTCGCTACCGGAGGAGCTGTACGAGGCGGCCGAACTGGACGGCGCGGGCCCGCTCCGGGCGTTCCGCTCGATAGCCCTTCCGCTCACCCGCCCGGCCCTGGCGACGACGGCCATCTTCCTCTTCGTCATGGACTGGAACGACCTGCTGTATCCGCTCCTGTTCATCCGCTCCCAGGACCACCGCACGCTGCCTTTGGCCCTGCTGAACTTCCAGGGCGAGTTCCTGACCCAGTACCCGCTGCTGTTCGCGGGGGTCGTCATCGCGTCGGCGCCGGTGGTGATCGTGTACGTGCTGCTCCAGAAGCATTTCGTATCAGGGCTCACGGCAGGGGCGGTGAGGGGATAAGAAACCCGATGTGAAGCGCCCTGTCAGGGGCGCGGGGCTGTATCTGATATGCGGCTCCGCCGCGTGGGCGCGAACAACCCCCACCGGCCGTCAGCCAAAACTCAGCCACTGTCCCGCACCACCAGCCGATGCCCCGCCACCAGCACGGTCGGCCCCACATCGGTCCCCCCGTCTATCCGCCGAAGCAGCGCGGCGACCGCCAACCGGGCCAGCTCCCGCTTGTCCGGCGCCACGGTCGTCAGCGGCGGAGCCGCATACCGTGCCGCCTCCACATCGTCGAACCCCACGACAGCGACGTCCCCCGGAGTGCTCAGCCCCCGCTCCCGCAGGACGGCCAACGCGCCCTCCGCCATCGCGTCGGCGAAACAGAACACCGCGTCCGGCGGCTCGGCCAGATCGAGCAGCGTCCGCATCGCGGCGGCCCCGTCGGCCCTCCCGTATGCGGCCACAGCGGGCGCGAGCGTCTCGTCGTACCGCAGGCCCGCCGCCTCCAGAGCCTCCCGGTACCCCGCGAGCCGCGTCGCGGAAGTCGCCGCATACGGCACGGTCTGGCGTCCGATCACCGCGACCCGTCGGCGCCCCGGCGACAGCAGATGGGCCGTCGCCTCCCGGGCGGCCTCCGTGTTGTCGATGGTGACGTGCGGGCACGGCATCTCATGCACCCGCTCCCCGAGCAGCACCAACGGCAGCGCGGTCCCCGCCGCCCGCGCGGCCTCGTCGTCCAGTGCGAGGGGGCTGAGGATCACCCCGTCGACCAGGGGATCCGTACGGCCCAGGGCGATCTCCAGCTCGGCTTCCGCCCGGCCTCCGGTCGCCTCCACGAGGAGCGTGCAGCCATGGGCGGCCGCCTCCCGCAGCAGATGCCCGGCGAGTTCGGCGAAGTACGGCATGGAGAGTTCGGGCACGGCGAGCAGGAGGACCCCGCTGCGGCCGGTGCGCAGCCGGCGCGCGGCCGTGTTGGGGCGGTAGCCCAGCTCCTCCACCGCGCGCAGCACCCGGGCCCGGGTGGCCTCCGAGAAACGCCCGGTGTCCCGGACCACGTTGGACACGGTCCGCATGGACACCCCGGCCCGCTCGGCCACCTCCTTGAGCCCGATCTCCGCACGCATCGGGCCACTTTAGGGGGGAAACCCGGCCGCGGCCGAGGCCGACATGGAGCGTTCACACGCGGCGGGCGCAGCCTACCGGCCGTTCGCCGCCGAGCTGGACGTACAGGGCCGTCGACGCCGGGCACCGGTCCCGCGAGGCCACCGCCCGCACCACCTCGAACTGCGGTTTCCGCTTACCCGAGCCGTCGCAGGCGGTCTCCCGGACCTGGCCGTGGCCCGAGCCGTAGACGCAGTCGCCGACGATCGTGCGCGGTCCGCCGCCCCCGCCGGGGTCGCCGGGGTGCGGCGGCTCCAGGTTGCGCATGCAGGCATAGCCCTGCGGGATCGTTCCGTCACCGTCCACGTCGCCGCCTGTGCGCTGGGCGCTGATGTGCAGCACGAAGTCGGTGGTGGCCGGGCACGCCGGTCCGGCGGCGATCCTCCCGTCGTACCGGGCGATCACCCGGGCCGCCGCCCGTTCGCCGGTACAGGGCACCTCGGTGAAGCCGGCGGTCCCGAACGAGCTGCACTCGTCGACCGCGAGGAACCGCGCTCCGTACCCGGACATCGTCGGACTCGCCGTCGAGCGCGCGCTGCCCGCCGGCTCGCCGGACGAGGACGGCCAGCATCCGGACGACGACAGGGCGACGGCGAGCGTCACCAGTACCCCCGCAAAACGTCTCCTCCACATACCAACCCCCCTGCCAGCGTGGCCCGCGATCACGGCCCACGCCAGCTGTACGGGAGGCTTTCCGCCCGTTGCGGGCGTTACGCCCGATCTATTACGTACGTCTAGTACGTCAGCCCATGGCCGATCGGGTACAGCACCTGCGCCGGATCGTCCGCCCGCTGTACCGGCACCGGCAGCCTGCCGCGCGGTGCGACCCGCCCGGCGATCACCCGGGCCGCGGCCCGCAGTTCGACGTCCGTCCAGGAGTAGGACGCCAGGCAGGCCCGCACGGTGGGCAGTTGGGCGATGTCGTACGGGTTGCGCACGGCCACCGCGACCACCGGCCGGCCGGTCGCGACCAACTGCTCCACCAGCCGCTGCTGTCCGCTGCCCGCCGTCACGTTGTACGTCCCGACGACCACCGCGTCCACCCCCTGGGCCGCCGCGAGCGCCTTGTCGATCGTCGCATCGGAGGGTGCCGTGCCGGTGGCCAACGCGGTCGCGGTGAAGCCGAGTTCGGTGAGGGCGGTGGCGAGCACACCGGTGGGCGGGCCCGTCGTACCGGACGGGGAGGCCGGGTCGGCGCCCACCACCAGCACCCTGCCGTGCGTCCGGCGGGACAGCGGCAGCAGCCCGCCCTCGTTGACCAGCAGGGTGGTGGTGCGCTCGGCGATCCGGTCGGCGACGGCGAGGTGCCGGGCCGTGCCCACCACCCGGTCGACGTCCTTGGCGTTGACGTACGGCCGGTCGAGCAGCCCCAGCCGGGACTTCAGCCGCAGCACCCGCAGGATCGACTCGTCCAGCCGCGCCTCGGTCAGCTCCCCGTCCCGTACGGCGTTCAGGACGGCGTTCCAGGCCACGTCCAGGGTGGGCGGGTTGAGGAGCTGGTCGACCCCGGCCTGCAGGGCGAGCACGGGCACGCGGTCGTCGCCGTACTTGGTGCGCACCCCTTCCATGCCCAGCGAGTCGGTCACCACGACCCCGTCGTAGCCGAGTTCGCCGCGCAGGATGCCGGTGAGGATCGGGTGGGAGAGGGTCGCCGGGTCGCCGGAGTCGTCCAGCGCCGGGAACTGGAGGTGCGCGGTCATGATCGAGTCGATGCCCGCCTCGACCGCCGCCCGGAACGGGACCGCGTCCAGCTTCTCCCACAGCTCCCGGCTGTGCGTGATGACCGGGAAGCCGGTGTGGCTGTCGACGGCGGTGTCGCCGTGCCCCGGGAAGTGCTTGGCGGTGGCCGCGACCCCCGCGTCCTGGTATCCCTGCACCTCGGCGGCGACGAGTGCGCCGACCGCGTCCGGGTCGGCACCGAAGGACCGTACGCCGATGATGGGGTTGGCCGGGTTCACGTTGACGTCGGCGTCGGGGGAGTAGTCCTGCCGGACGCCCATCGCCCGCAGCTCCGCGCCGGAGATCCGGCCGAGGGCACGGGCGTCGACGCGCGAGCCGCCCGCCGCCATGGCCATCGCGCCCGGGAAGAGGGCCGCGGGCGTGCCGATCCGGCAGACGGCGCCGTGCTCCTGGTCGGTGGCGATGAGCACGGGGAGGCCGCGCGGCTGGTCCAGGGAGGCCTTCTGGATCCCGTTCGACAGTTCGGCGATCTGCCGCGGATCCCGGGTGTTGTGCGCCCAGGTGAAGTAGATGATCCCGCCGACGCGGTACCTGGCGATCAGCTCGGCGGCCGTGCGGACGCCGATCTCCTCGAGGTTGGCATCGATGTCGGCCTGGTCGGGGGCGGTGGCGGAGTGGCCGTAGACCCGCATCACGAACAGCTGGCCGACCTTCTCCTCAAGGGTCATACGGGAGATGAGCGAGCGGAGCTTCTTGTCGGCAGTGTTCTTGCCGTCGGCGTGCTTGCCGTCGGAGCCGAAGGCGTACGCGCTGTTGCCGACGGTCAGTCCCGCGGTGACGCCCGCGGTCGCGGCGAGGACGGTGCGTCTGGAGGGCACGTGCGCTCCTTCCGGTGGAGAACCGGCTGAAGGAAACTTCCGTAGGCACACCAATATTCGGGAAGTTTCTTTCCGTCAAGTGAGTGCACAGTAACCAGAAAGGGGCCGCCATCGGCGCATTGGAGGGGGGCACGTCGATGGCGGCGGGCCGGCGGCCGTGGTGCGGCGGAAAGGGTGGGTCGACGATCGCAGCCAGCAGCGAGGGCCGACACCGCACCACGGAGACTCTTCCGACAGCCTGCGCATTGGACGGACGGGGGAGGGCCCGGGTTCCCGGGCGGGCGGGAATTTCCGGAAGTTGGGAGGGGGAGGGCTGACGGGACGAATGTGACGAGCCCCGGCAGGAGCGCCCCGTCAGGGGCGCGGGGAACTGCGCGACCAGCCCCCACCGGCCCGCACACATCGATCCACCTGTTCCACCCCATGGACAAACATCCCCCCGCGCACAAGAAACCCGAGATCATCGCCCCATGCCCCTCGTCGACGTCCCCGGTTCCAAGTCCGTCACCGCCCGCGCCCTCTTCCTCGCGGCCGCCGCCGACGGAGTCACCACCCTCGTCCGCCCCCTCCGCTCCGACGACACCGAGGGCTTCGCCGAGGGCCTCACCCGGCTCGGCTACCGCGTCGGCCGTACCCCCGACACCTGGCAGGTGGACGGCCGCCCGCAGGGCCCCGCGCTGCCCGAGGCCGAGGTCCACTGCCGGGACGGCGCCACCACCGCCCGCTTCCTGCCCACCCTCGCGGCGGCCGGTCACGGCAGCTACCGCTTCGACGCCTCCGAGCAGATGCGCCGCCGCCCCCTCGCCCCGCTCACCCGAGCCCTGCGCGACCTCGGTGTCGACCTGCGCCACGAGGAGGCGGAGGGCCACCATCCGCTGCGGATCGAGGCGGCCGGGGTCGAGGGTGGTGAGGTCACCCTCGACGCCGGGCAGTCCTCGCAGTACCTGACCGCCCTGCTCCTGCTCGGCCCGCTCACCCGCAAGGGGCTGCGGATCCGGGTGACGGACCTGGTCTCCGCGCCGTACGTGGAGATCACGCTCGCGATGATGCGGTCGTTCGGGGTGGCGGTGGCACGGGAGGGCGACACCTTCGTGGTGCCGTCCGGCGGCTACCGGGCCACCACCTACGCCGTCGAGCCGGACGCCTCCACCGCCAGTTACTTCTTCGCCGCGGCGGCCGTGACGGGCCGCGAGGTGACCGTCCCGGGGCTCGGGCGGGGCGCGCTCCAGGGCGACCTGGGCTTCGTCGGCGTACTGCGCCGGATGGGCGCGGACGTGGAGATCGGCGCGGACCGGACGACCGTCCGCGGCACGGGCCGGCTCCGCGGCCTCACCGTGAACATGCGGGACATCTCCGACACCATGCCGACCCTCGCGGCGATCGCCCCCTTCGCGGACGGCCCCGTCCGGATCGAGGACGTCGCCAACACCCGGGTGAAGGAGTGCGACCGGCTGGACGCCTGCGCGGAGAACCTGCGCCGGCTGGGGATCGGGGTCGGTACCGGCGAGGACTGGATCGAGATCCGGCCCGGCGCCCCCGCCCCGGCCGGGATCAAGACCTTCGGCGACCACCGCATCGTCATGTCCTTCGCGGTGACCGCCCTGCGCACACCGGGGATCTCCTTCGACGACCCGGGGTGCGTGAAGAAGACGTTCCCGGGCTTCCACGAGGCGTTCGGGGAGCTGGCCGCGGGGTGGGGGATCCCGTACGCCGGCGCGTGACCTCGGCGCCGTGACCCGGACGCCGTGGCCTCGGCGCGGGGCCTACCTCCCGCGGGGGCCGGTCGTTCCGCTCACGCCGACTCGTTGAGCAGCCGTGCCAGGTGGTGCCGGCCGGCCGTGAGCAGGCCGGGCAGCGGGGCCGCCGCCTCGTACCAGCGCTTCTCGTACTCCCAGCACAGCCAGCCGTCCCAGCCGTGCCGGGAGAGCACCTCCACGCAGTCGGAGAGCGGCAGTATCCCGGCGCCGAGCGGCAGCGGGGTGGTGTCCTCGGCCGAGGCGATGTCCTTGACCTGGACATAGCCGAGGTGCGGGGCGAGGGCCGCGTAGGTCTCGGCGGGCTGCTCGCCGCCCAGCCAGGTGTGCATGACGTCCCAGAGGGCTCCGGCCATGCGGTGGCCGACCGGGCCGAGGACCCGGATCGCGGCGGCGCCGGTGCGGTGCGAGTCGTGCGTCTCCAGCAGGATCCGGACACCGAGCGCGGAGGCGTCCTCGGCGACCGTGCCGAGCCGCCGGGCGGCGATCGCGTCGGACTCGGCGCTGGGCAGCGCCGGGTCGGCGCCGGGGAAGACACGGACGAAGGAGGCTCCCAAGTCGTGCGCCAGCTGGAGGAGTTGGCGCATCTCGTCGAGGACCGGGGCGTCCTCGCCGGGGGCCGCGACGCGCGCGTACCCGGCGATGCCCAGGACCTCCACCCCGGCCGCCTTGAACTCGGCGGCCACATCCGCCCGCGCGGCCGGGCCGAGGCCCGGATGCACGGGTTCTTCCGGGTGGGCGCGCAGTTCGACGCCGTGGTAGCCGTGGGCGGTGGCGAGCGCCAGCACGTCCGTCACCGGCAGACCGGGAACCCCGAGGGTGGAGAAGGCGTACCTCATGCCCACCAACCTACTTCTCACTCGCCGGTTCCGTGCAGGTCCAGCCGCCAGTCCTGCCCGACCAGATCCTTGCCGAAGGACCGGTGCGGTCTCTCGGCGGCGAGGACGAAGCCGTGCCGCTGGTAGATGCGGCGGGCGGCGGACAGGACGTCGTTGGTCCACAGCACCAGGTCCCGGTAGCCGACCCCGCGCGCGAAGCCGATCACGGCGGTGACCAGCCCGTCCCCGATGCCGAGCCCCCGGGCCTCCGGCTCGACGAGCAGCAGCCGCAGCCGTGCGGTGCCGGGGGCGTCGTCCCGTACGCACATCACGCACCCCATGGGCCGCCCCGCCCACTCGGCGATCCAGACCCGCTCCAGATGCGGGTCGTGGTCCTCGGCGTAGTCGGCGACGATCCGGGCCACCAGGCCCTCGTAGTCGGTGTTCCAGCCATACTCGGCGGCATACAGGGCCGCGTTGCGCTGCACGATCCAGCCCAGGTCGCCCGGGTGCGGCTCGCGCAGCACGACCTCGCCGGCGCCGTCGGGGGTGTGCGCGTCGCCGAGGATCGTACGGATGGTGCGCATCGCCTCGGCGAGCCGTGGCCGCTCGCCGGGGGCGACGGCGCCCAGCAGCGAGCCGACCGTCTCCCGGGCCCGCTCGTCGAGCAGCCCGGCGGCGGACCGGCCGTCCGCGGTGAGCGACACGCGCCGCCGCCGCGGGTCCTTCCGCGAGGGGGAGCGCTCGATCAGCCCGGCCTCCTCGAACTTGTTGAGGATCCGGCTCAAGTACCCGGCGTCCAGCGCGAGTTCGGTCCGCAGGTCGGCCGCGTCGGTGTCGGCGGAGTGCGCGAGCTCGTACAGCACCCGGGCCTCGGTGAGGGTGTACGGGGCGTAGAGGTGGCGGCCGTAGTCGAGGGCGCCGATGACGTTGGTGTAGAAGCGGTTGAAGGCACGGATGTCCTGGACGGTCATGGCTGGACCCCGATGGTTGACTGAGTCAGAGATGCCGCGCCTCCGAGGCTATCCCGTCGCCCCGTCCGGCCGGAAGGCGTCGGTCCGAACAGCGGTGCCGCTGCCTTTACTTGTCCTCGTTGGACTGGGTTCGGTCCTGCTTTTGACTTCGTCGCGCCCGCGCCGTAGGTTTATACACGAACGTCACTAATGTCCGTTTCAACCTGGGACGTGACGTGGTCCGCCGGAGAGCCCGTGCGGTGCGGAGAACCGGCATCAAGGGCGGCGGACGCGCTCAGAGCTGCGCGCAGGCTCTGGAGTGCACGCAGGGCGGCCCCGAAGGGCCGTCGTAACATCACCACACCCTCGGAGAGGGGCGATCATGCGCGCGCACACCACACGTATGAAGAGGGTCGCCATCGCTGCGATCTCGGCACCCATCCTGGCGCTCGCCGCCGGAGCCGGTGCCGCCAGCGCGGCAACCCACTCGGCGCCTGACCACGTTGTCTCCTACCAGGACAACGGCGGCGGTGGCGGAGGCCACGGCGGCGGTGGCGGCGGCCACGGCGGCGGCGGAGGTCACGGCGGCGGTGGCGGAGGCCACGGCGGCGGTGGCTGGGGCGGCGGCGGCCACGGCGGCGGCGGCTGGGGAGGCGGCGGCTGGGGCGGCTGGGGCAACGGCTGGGGCGGCGGCGGCTGGGGCGGCGATGGCTGGGGCGGCGGCGGCTGGGACTGAGCCGAGCCACAGTGATTGACGCTCCCTGACAGCAAAAGGGTGGGTCCGGGTGTCCGGTCTTCGGGCACCCGGACCCATGCATCGAAACCCCGCGGGCCCCCGGGCCCGGCGGCCGTGGAGGCGGTGACCGGATGAGGATCGTCTGTGTGGGCGGAGGCCCGGCCGGGCTGTACTTCTCGATCTCGGCGAAGCTGCGGGACGCCGGGCACGAGATCATCGTTCTGGAGGCGGACCCGCCCGAGGCGACCTACGGCTGGGGTGTCGTCTACTGGAGCGACCTGCTGGACATCCTGTACCGCAACGACCCCGAGAGCGCACGGGCGGTGAGCGCCGGCTCCGTGCTCTGGCAGCACCAGGACATCCGCGTGCACGGCAACCGGTACGACGGCATCGCGCACTTCGGCGGCTACGGCTACAGCTTGGGCCGCGCGGCCCTCCTCGGCATCCTGGCCCGGCGCGCGCGCTCGCTCGGCGTGGACGTACGGCACGAGCGCCTCGCCGACCCCGCCGACCTGCCCGACGCCGACCTGGTGCTGGCCGTCGACGGCGCGGGCAGCCGGATCCGGCAGAGCCGCGCCGGGCAGTTCGGCCCGCACATGGAGACCGGCCGCAATCTCTACATCTGGCTCGGTACCGACCGGCAGTTCGACAGCTTCGTGTTCGCCTTCGAGGAGACCGACGCCGGCTGGATCTGGTTCCACGCCTATCCGTCGTTCAAGGGGATCAGCACCTGCATCGTGGAGTGCTCCCCCGAGACCTGGCAGGGCCTCGGCCTCGACAGGCTCGACGAGGACGACGCCGTACCCCTGCTGGAGAAGATCTTCCACCGCGCCCTGGACGGCCACTCCCTGATCAGCAGATCACGCGGTGCGCCGGCGAAGTGGCAGCGGTTCACGCACATCGCCAACAGGACCTGGGTCGACGGCAGCGACGGCCGGCCCGTCGTGCTGGCCGGCGACTCCGCGCACACCACCCACTTCACGCTGGGCTCCGGCACCCGGCTCGCCATGATCGACGCGATCGTGCTGGCCTGCGCCCTGAAGGAGTTCCCGGATCCGCGGGTGGCGCTGCGCGAGTACGACAAGCGCCGCCGCGCGGAACTGCACGGCGTGCAGGCGGTGGCGCGCACCAGCATGGCCTGGTTCGAGCAGGTGGACGACTACCTGGACCGCGGCCCGGTCGACTTCGCCTACGCGATGGCGGTCCGGCAGGGCCGGCAGGCCCCCTGGCGCTACCAGACCCACCTCGCCATGCAGCTGAAACCGGTGCGCCAGGCCCGGCTGGCCTACGACACGGGGAGGCGCTGGTACCAGGACCGGAAGAGGGGCGAGGCGCCGCTGCCGCTGCTGGGGCGGTCCCTGCAGGGCGACCGCTGAGACCGGCGCGGGGGGCCGGTGCGGGAGGAGTCTGAGGAACCGTTACTGCTGGGCGAGTGCCTCGTGATCCTCCTGCTCGGGCCCACGGCCACCCGCTGCAGAGCAACCGTCCCGTCGGGTCCGCGGCCCACCTGTCCAGGCTTACGGCCGGCCGCCCTCGGGGCCGGACTCGCCCGCTGCCCCGGGCCGACGGCCCGCCTCGGGCTCGCGCCCCGCTCAGCTCCGCGGCACTCCCGAGGACCCCCGCACCATCAGCTCCCCCCGGACCGTGGCGATGCCCCCCGGCGGGGGCTCCTCGCGGCCCATGGCGATGCGGCCGGCGCGGGCGCCCGCCTCGGCCAGCGGCAGCCGTACCGTCGTCAGCGACGGCACCACGTCGATGCTGAACGGCAGGTCGTCGAAGCCGGCCACCGACACGTCCACCGGGATCCGCAGCCCCGACTCCCGCAGTGCCGCGCACGCGCCCAGCGCCACCGAGTCGTTCGCGGCCACCACCGCCGTCAGCGCCGGGTCGCGGCGCAGCAGTTCGAGCGTCGCCTCGTACCCCGCCCGCCGGTCGTAGCGCCCGTGCACGGTCCAGCGCGGGTCCTCCTCGATGCCCGCGTCGGCCAGCGCGGCCCGGTGGCCCTCCAGGCGGTGCCGGGTGGTCGTCCGCTCCTCCGGGCCCGCGATGTAGCCGAGCCGCCGGTGGCCGAGCCCGATGAGGTGCTCGGTCAGCTGCCGGCCGCCGCCGCGGTTGTCGAAGGTCAGGGCCACCGCGTCGGTCTCCGGCGCCGGCGGCCGCCCGCACAGCACCACCCGGGTCCCCGCGTCCGCCAGCTTCCGCAGCTTCGCCGCCACCGCCGCCGCGTGCGGCGCGTCCTCCACGGCCCCGCCGGTCAGGATCACCGCCGCCGCCCGCTGCCGTTGCAGCAGGGTCAGGTAGGTCAGTTCCCGCTCCGGCGACCCCCCGGTGTTGCAGACCACCGCCAGCCGCTCGCCGCCGGCCCGCCCGCCCGGACCGCCGATCTCCGCCTGGATCGCGCTCGCCATGATCCCGAAGAACGGGTCGGCGATGTCGTTGACGAGGATGCCGACCAGGTCGGAGGTGGCCGCCGCGAGCGCGCTCGCCGGCCCGTTGAGGACGTAGTCCAGCTCGTCCACCGCCCGCAGCACCCGCTCCCTCGTGGACGCCGCCACGGGGTAGTTGCCGTTCAGTACGCGCGACACCGTCGCGGGCGAGACCTGGGCGCGGGCCGCCACGTCCGCCAGGGTCACCGTCATGTCGTCGTCCTCCGGTCGCGCGTCGCTTCGTACGCCGTCGTACACAGCCTGATCAAAGGAAGCCCCCTTGCCGTGCAGACCATAAGGCCATTCACTCCTGTTGTTCGCCCCCTCGAACAACTCGACCCCATCACGGTCTTGTACAGACCAGTGGTCAAAGGCTAGCTTCAGACCATATAGAAAGCGCTTGCTGCGTTACTGAGACGCATGCGGACGAAGGGAAACACGTGACACGCAAGACGGTGCGTATCGCCATGAACGGCGTGACCGGGCGCATGGGCTACCGCCAGCACCTCGTCCGCTCGATCCTCGCGCTGCGCGAACAGGGCGGTCTCGACCTCGGCGACGGCACCGTGCTGTGGCCGGAACCGATCCTCGTCGGCCGCCGGGAGCACGCGCTCCGCGACATCGCCGACCGGCACGGCCTGTCCGAAGAGCACATCTCCACCGACCTGGAGTCCGTGCTCGCCGACCCGACCGTGGACATCTACTTCGACTCCCAGGTCACCTCCGCCCGCGAGGAGGCCCTCCGGCAGGCCATCGCCGCCGGAAAGCACATCTACACCGAGAAGCCGACCGCGACCGGCCTGGAGGGCGCCCTGGAGCTGGCCCGGCTGGCGGACGCGAAGGGCATCAAGCACGGCGTCGTCCAGGACAAGATCTTCCTGCCCGGCCTGCTGAAGCTGAAGCGGCTCATCGACGGCGGCTTCTTCGGCCGGATCCTGTCGGTCCGCGGCGAGTTCGGCTACTGGGTCTTCGAGGGCGACTGGCAGGCCGCGCAGCGCCCGTCCTGGAACTACCGCGCGGAGGACGGCGGCGGCATCGTCGTCGACATGTTCCCGCACTGGGAGTACGTGCTGCACGAGCTGTTCGGCCGGGTGAAGTCCGTCCAGGCCCTCACCGCCACCCACATCCCGCAGCGCTGGGACGAGAGCGGCAAGCCCTACGACGCCACCGCCGACGACGCCGCCTACGGCATCTTCGAACTCGACGGCGGCGCCATCGCCCAGATCAACTCCTCCTGGGCGGTCCGCGTCAACCGCGACGAACTGGTCGAGTTCCAGGTCGACGGCACCGAGGGCTCCGCGGTCGCCGGGCTGCGCAACTGCCGCGCCCAGCACCGCAGCGCGACCCCCAAGCCGGTGTGGAACCCCGACATCCCGGCCACCGAGGTCTTCCGCGACCAGTGGCAGGAGGTCCCGGACAACGGCGAGTTCGACAACGGCTTCAAGGCCCAGTGGGAGCTCTTCCTCAAGCACGTCTACGCCGACGCCCCCTACCACTGGGACCTGCTGGCCGGCGCCCGCGGAGTGCAGCTCGCCGAGCTGGGCCTGCGGTCCTCGGCGCAGGGCCGCCGCATCGACGTACCGGAGATCTCCCTGTGACCATCCAGCTCCCGGGCGCCGGCGGGGCGCTGCGGACCTACGAGCCGCGCACCGAGCAGCTCGCCGCCACCCCCGGCACCCCCTTCACCTCCCGCACTGTCTTCTCGGCGGCCCATGTCGTCGCCGACCCGTTCGCCGACGTCTCACCGGACTCGCCCGCCGCCGTCGACTGGGACGCCACCCTCGCCTTCCGCCGCCACCTGTGGTCGCACGGCCTGGGCGTCGCCGAGGCGATGGACACCGCCCAGCGCGGCATGGGCCTGGACTGGGCGGGCGCGGCCGAGCTGATCCGCCGCAGCGCCGCCGAGGCGAAGGCGGTCGGCGGCCGCATCGCCTGCGGGGTCGGCACCGACCAGATCACCGGCGGCACGCTCGCCGAGATCCGGGCCGCCTACGAGGAGCAGCTCGCGCTCGTCGAGGAGTCCGGCGCCCAGGCCATCCTGATGGCCTCCCGGGCGCTCGCCGCCACCGCCTCCGGTCCCGAGGACTACCTGGAGGTCTACGGCCACCTCCTGCGCCAGGCCACCGAGCCGGTGGTCCTGCACTGGCTGGGCCCGATGTTCGACCCGGCGCTGGCGGGCTACTGGGGGTCGGCCGACCTGGACGCGGCGACAGACGTGTTCCTGGAGGTCATCGCCGCCCACCCCGACAAGGTCGACGGCATCAAGGTGTCGCTCCTGGAGGCTCAGCGGGAGATCGACATCCGGCGGCGGCTGCCGCAGGGCGTCCGCTGCTACACCGGCGACGACTTCAACTACCCCGAGCTGATCGCCGGCGACGAGCAGGGCTTCAGCCACGCCCTGCTCGGCATCTTCGACCCGCTGGGACCGCTGGCGGCACAGGCGGTACGGATCCTGGACACGGGCGACACGGCGGGCTTCCGCGCGCTGCTCGACCCGACCGTGGAACTCTCCCGCCACCTCTTCCAGACCCCCACCCGGTTCTACAAGACGGGCGTGGTCTTCCTGGCCTGGCTGGCCGGCCACCAGTCCCACTTCACGATGGTCGGCGGCCTGCAGTCGGCGCGCTCGCTGCCGCACTTCGCCCGTGCCTACGAACTCGCCGACGGTCTGGGCCTGTTCCCGGACCCCAAGCTGGCCGAGGACCGTATGAAGACCCTCCTCGCCCTGTACGGAGTCAACCAGTGACCGGCGACCTGTCCCGCTTCTCCATCAACCAGATGACCGTCAAGCAGCTGTCGCTGCCCGAACTGGCCGACGCCTGCCTGGAGCTGGGCGTGCCCGGCGTCGGCCTGTGGCGGGAGCCGGTGCAGGCCTACGGCGTGGAGGCGGCCGCCAAGCTGGTCCGCGAGGCGGGCCTGACCGTCACCACCCTGTGCCGCGGCGGCTTCCTCACCGCGATCGACCCCGAGGCGCGGGCGGCGGCCCTCGCCGACAACCGGCGGGCGGTCGAGGAGGCGGCGGCCCTCGGCACCGACACTCTCGTGCTGGTCTCCGGCGGCCTGCCGGCGGGCTCCCGGGACCTGCACGGGGCACGGGAGCGGATCGCGGACGCGCTGGGGGAGCTGGGCCCCTACGCCGAACAGCACGGCGTCCGCCTGGCCATCGAACCCCTCCACCCGATGTACGCCTCCGACCGCTGCGTGGTCTCCACCCTGACCCAGGCCCTGGACCTCGCGGAACGCTTCCCCGCCCACCAGGTCGGCGTCACCGTGGACACGTACCACATCTGGTGGGACGACCAGGCACCCGCGGGGATCGCCCGGGCCGGCGCGGGCGGCCGTATCCACACCTTCCAACTCGCCGACTGGACCACCCCGTTGCCCGAGGGCGTCCTCAACGGCCGCGGCCAGATCGGGGACGGCGCGATCGACATGCGGGAGTGGAAGGGGTACGTGGAGGCGGCCGGTTACACCGGCGCCATCGAGGTCGAGCTGTTCAACGACGGGTTGTGGGCGCGGGACGGCCGTGAGGTGCTCGCGGAGACGGCGGAGAGGTTCGTCAGGCACGTCGGGGGGTGACGGGACGATACGGGAGTGTGCCATGCCCCCGGGCTGCACCGGGGCGGGCACACTCCTGGCCGTAGGATCGGGCGCGATACCCGAGTGAACGGATGTCGACGCCCATGTACGTCAGTCGGATCCTCGTGGAGAACGTCAAGTCCTTCCACGGCCCTCGTCAGGTCGACCTGACGCTGACCCGTCCCGACGGAAGTCACGCCGGGTGGACTGTGCTCGCCGGCCGCAACGGCTCCGGAAAGACGACGTTGCTGCGTGCCCTGGCACTCGCGCTGGGGGGAACGGTGGCCGCGCGTGGTCTTGTCCAGGGTTTCGAGAACTGGATTGCCCGAGGAGCGGATTCGGGCACCGTGGTGGCCGAGATCGTCAGGCACAAGAACTTCGACGGGTTCACCGCCTCGGGCCGGACTCTGAACAGGTTCCGGGCAGGGCTGAGGTGGACGGCACCGATGGACGGAGCCGCGAGCCGCAGGGGGGCGCAGCCCGCGCTCGAGGAGATCAGGCACAGCGCCAAGGCGGCGGGCGCCAGTCCAGCGCAGAGAGGGCCGTGGGCCGACAACCCGGTGGGCTGGTTCTGCGCGGCCTATGGCCCGTTCCGGCGCATGGCCGGGGGCTCGGGCGAGGTGCAGCGGCTGATGCTGGCCTCCGGACCGGTGGCCCGGCAGGCAAGCTTGTTCCACGAGGACGCGTCACTCGCCGAAGGTGTCGCCTGGCTGATCGAGCAGCACCTGCGCGCACTCGAAGGCAGGCAGGGCGCCGAGGAACTCAAGAACGCGGCGTTGGCAGTCCTCGGTGACGGACTGCTCCCTGACGGATATCGCGTCGAGGACGTCGATTCCGAGGGCCTGTGGGTCACCCGCGACGGGCAGCGTTTCCCGTTGCGGGAGATGAGTGACGGTTTCCGAACGGTCGCTGCGCTGGTCGTCGACATCCTGAAGCAGATCCATGACACCTTCGGGGACACGCCGTTCACCGCCCTGGGCGAGAACGCACTGCTCCGCCTCGTCCCCGGCGTCGTCATCATCGACGAGATCGACGCGCACCTGCACGTGTCCTGGCAGCGCCGCATCGGCCCCTGGCTGACCGCTCACTTCCCCCACATCCAGTTCATCGTCACCACGCACAGCCCCTACATCTGCCAGGCCGCCGACCCCGGCGGCCTGATCCGGCTGCCGGGCGTGGACGAGGCGCGCCCGCCCGAGGTCATCGACCAGGACCTGTACGACCGCGTGGTGTACGGCAGCGGCGACGACGCCGTGCTCTCCGACCTCTTCGGCCTCGACACGCCCTACTCCGAGCGGGCCGAACAGATGAGGGCCGAGTTCGTGGAGCTGGAGGCGGAGATCTACGACGGGGCCTCGTCACGGGAGTCCCTCGACCGCTACCGGGAGCTCAAGCAACGGCTCGCGAGCTCGCCGTCGGCCCGTGTGGACGAGGTGGGTGCGCATCTCCAACGGATCGCGGAGGAGATCAAGGACGAAAGGGAGTGATCCGGCTTCGGCGTGCCGTCCTGCCGGCGGCCACGACGGAACGGATGAGGGACTACACCGACGACATCCGGCAGCAGGCCACGGAGAAGGAACGCAAGGACAGGGCGAAGGAACTCTGGGCGAACCGCCGACAGGTCCGCCCCGCACTCCGCGCGGGGCTTGCGGAGATGGCTCCTGGCCACGAACGGTGCATGTACTGCGGTGACAGCCAGGGCACCGACATCGACCACTTCGAGCCGAAGAGCCTTGCTCCGCTGCGCACCTTCGACTGGCTCAACCACGTGCTGGCCTGCTCGTTCTGCAACAGCAACCAGAAGCGGAACCGTTTCCCTGTCGCGGACGACGGCGGCCCCCTGCTCGTCGACCCGACAGCCGAGGACCCCTTGGACCACATACGGCTGGTGCTCCCGCTCGGAACGTACCGGGGCCTGACCGACCGGGGACGGGCCTGCATCGAGGTGTTCGGCCTCAATGCCAGGGCTGTCCTGGTCAAGGGGCGTATGGATGCTTACCTGACGGCCCAGGGCTCGATCCAGCTGTGGCGCATAGCCATGGACAAGGGGCAACGGGACAAGGCGAAGGAGATCGTCCGGGTCACCTGGGACCGCCCCCTTGTCGATGTCCTGGTCGCCATGTTCCACCAGTCCGGCCATCCGGCTGCCGATGACCTGTTCGCGGGGGAGGAGGAGACCCTCGGCCTCCTCCGCGATCCCGAACTGCGAACCGCGTTCCTGCACTTCCGGGGCGTCAACTACTGATACGCCGGTCCCGCACCGCCCCGACGAACGCGGCCCAGACGCCGGACGAGAAGACCAGCGCCGGACCAGTCACGGCCTTGCTGCCGCGGACGGGCACGCCGAGGTGGCCACGGGCTGCTTCGAGGCAGTCGCCCTGGCTGCCGCCGCTGTGGCTGGACTTGTACCACCCGGTGAGGGTGGACGCGTCGAAGACGGTGTTCTCACTGCTGGCCATGTGGTGACTGACCTGGCTTGGTTGACCCTCGACCTTGTGCAGGGTCCAGAGTGCCGGGTGTGGAGAACGATCTGCGCAGCATCGGGGAGACGGCCCGTGACAGTGGCCTGGGCGTGAGTGCCCTGCGGTTCTACGACCGTGCCGGTGTGCTGGTCCCTGCCCGGGTGGATTCGGAGAGCGGTTACCGCTGGTACGGGCCCGAGCAGTTGGAAGAGGCCCGGCTGCTGGCCTGCCTGCGCCGGGCTGGGATGCCGCTGGCGGACATCCGGTTGGTGCTGGCCAGTTGGTCCGGCGCGGATACGGATCTGGTCCGGAAACTGCTCAGGGCGCACCTGCGCCATCTCGAACAGGGGCTGTCCGATGCCCGCAGTGAGTTCGCCGCGCTCCGAGCGCTACTCGATCACCGGGAGAACGCCATGACCTCGCTCCGTATCGCCTCCGTCCGCCTGTCCGTCGCCGCGCCGGTGCTGGCAGCCGTGCTGGACACGGTTCGCTTCGCGGCGAGCACCGACCCCGAGCTGCCGATGCTCGGCGGGGTTCTGTTCGACATCGAGGGCGAGAGCCTGCATGCCGTGGCCACCGACCGGTACCGGATGGCGGTCGCGCGGGCCGGTGTCGCCGGGCACGACGGGGGCCGGGTGCAGGCCATCGTGCCCACTCCGCTCGCCGACGCGATGCGTGCGCTGTTGGGCGGCGAGGGACCTGCGCGACTCTCTCTCGACGGTGACCGCGTGACACTGGAGGCCGGGGACCGGCAGGCGGCCGGTCGGTGCCTCGACCACGACTTCCCCGACTACCGTCGTCTCCTGCCCCGGGCCGGCGGACGCCGCACCGTCGTCGAGGTGGCGGCCTTCCGGCACGCTCTGGAGACGGGTCCTGTCCGCTCCGGAGAGGCCGGGGCACCCGACCTCAGCGTGCTCAGGGTGGAGGACGGCGGCGCGGTGACCCTCTGTGCCGATGTCGACGAAGACCCGAACCGCGTCGCCGTCAACCGTGAGTTCCTGCTGGCCGCGCTGGCCGCCGGAGCCCGCGACCGACTGATTCTGGAGTTCGGCGCGCCCACGGCACCGATCGCGATCCGCCGGCCCGAGGACGAGGGCGCCTTCTCGCTCCTGATGCCGGTCCGGTTGGAGAACTGACGGTACCTGTGTGAGGACTTCTTCACACAGGTCTTTTTTATATTCCCTGTTCACGGGCGGATGCCCTTTTCAATTTGCTGTGGTTCACCTGTCATTTCTGGTTTCTTGCATTCGGCTGGAACCGCGTCCTGCCTGGTCGTGTCTATAGGGTTTGAGTCAGCCGCAAGGGCGAGCAAAGGGCTCGGAATTGCGGTTGGAAAAGGCAATTGAAAACCAAGGAGTTCCCTGTGAACATGCGTATCGCCACCGTTGCCGCGGCCTCTGCCGCACTCGTCGCCGCCGGTGCCACCGCCGCCGTCGCCGCCCCCGCCCCGGCTCCCGCCCTCACTGTCAAGGCGAGCGCCACCAGCATCAGGCTGGGCGACGTCGTCACCTTCTCCGGCAAGGCCACCGGCCTCAAGGAGGGCAGCAAGGTGACCCTCCAGGTCAAGGACGGCAGGAAGTGGGTCTCGCTGCCCGCGGCCACGAAGGTGAAGAAGGGTGCCTACAAGGTCGGCGACAAGTTCGAGAAGAAGGGCGTCGAGGTCCTGCGCGTCAAGGACGGCGGCACGGTCTCCAAGAACGTGTCCGTCACCGTCCGCTGAATCCGGCCCTGGCGCGCCGAATACGCCGGTAGCCCCTGACCGGCGCCTTGGAGACCCTGCCCCACCCCGTCCGATCCGGGGTGGGGCAGGTGTCGTCGGGGCGCGTGCGCGCCTTGTGGATCTTAGGGATCCTATGGGTCACCTGTCTTTGCCGTCGCCTTAGATTGTCCTTAATTGCTTGACAGGGCTTCGTCATCCGCAGCGGGCTCCGGGCACGGCCGCCGGCGCCCGGAAAAATCTTCCGCGCCCCGTACAACCATCCCCCCGCCCGGCGGTCGTACTTGGTGTCGGAACTTTCGGAGGGGGATCTGGGGGGATCGCGGGGGTTCTGACGCGGAGGGGGTGAGCCGAGGGGGTTCGATCGACGGATCGGGCCCCCTCGAAGCGTGTCCCGGCCCTTCGCGAGGCTGCCTGGTCAGCACCCCGGGACGCGTTCCGGCCCGTGTCGTCGCGGCCGGTTCCTGTGTTGTTCGTGGGGGCCGCGTGCCCCAGGCTGCTGCCTGAACGGGACGACTTGTTTTGTCCGACTCGGGGGGCGGCTCGCGTGCTGCGTATTCACTTCACGCCTCAGGATCTGGCCCGCGTCCGGGTGGCGAGTGCCCCCGACCCGCTCTGGGAGATCGCCTGTAGCCTGCACCGATTACAGACCACGCAGGGCCGCTGGGCGTACGCCGACTGGTACCGCGGGACCCGGACCACCCTCGCCGGCACCCAACTCGGCGCGGCCGTACGCCGGCTCCTGGTCCCCGTGCTGCCCCGGGCCCGCTACCTGCCCGACTTCCTCACCCCGTACGAGGCCGCCGACGGCCTGGACCGCGGGCTCGCGGCGATCGTCGACACCCCGCCCGACCGGGTCGCCCTCGAAATACAGACGCTGGACCGGATCGCCGGCGCCCCCGACTGGGCGCCCCGGCTGCTGGAGCGCGGGGCCCGCGAGGACCTGGCCGGGCTCCTGCGCGCCTACCACGAAGCGGTCATCGCACCGCATGAGAACCGTATTCTCGCCACGGTCGCCGCGGAGCGCGCCCTGCGTGGCCGGGACGCCCTCGCGGCCGGGGTCGACGGACTGCTCGCCGGCCTGTCACCCGCCATCCGCTGGCACCCGCCGGTCCTGCACGTCGACTACGTCGAGGACCGCGACCTGCACCTGGCGGGCCGCGGACTGCGCCTGGTCCCCTCCTACTTCTGCTGGCAGTCGCCGGTCTCGATGGCCGACGACACCCTCCAGCCGCTGCTGGTCTACCCCGTGCACGGCCTCCGCGCGCCCGCCCCCGAACGCCCGCCCGACGCCTCGCTCGCCGCGCTGCTCGGCCGCACCCGCGCGGCCGCGCTGCGGTCCCTCGCGCTGGGCGCGACCACCTCCGAACTGGCCGGGTTCCTGGGCGTGTCGGTACCCACGGCCTCCCACCACACCACCGTGCTGCGCGACGCCGGCCTGGTCTTCAGTCACCGCCACCACAACACGGTGCTGCACACGCTCACCCCGCTGGGCGCCGCGCTGCTCAGACCGCCGATGTCACCCCGGTGAGACCTGGGCGTCCTGGCCGAGCAGGGCCGCCGCCCGGGTCAGGGCCCGCTGCCGGTGCTGCCAGACCTGCTCCAGGCGGGCCGGCGTCGATGCGGGCTGCTCGCGCAGGAAGGCGTTGCGCTGCGTGGCGGTCGTGCGGCGCAAGTCGCTTTCCTCGTCGCACAGTTGATCATCGATCGCGGCGGCCCGCTGCTCGCGCGCCAGCTTCGAGGCGCTCGCGCCCTGGACCGCCTCGGCCCGCAACGACTGGATCAGCGCGGCGGGCGACTGCGCCGTCCGCCCGGCGTCGGCCATACAGCGTTTCCAACGCGCGAGGGACTTCCGGTACGCGGGGGCGGTGGCCAGGTACCGCTGGAGGAGCTGGCCGACGTCCTGCGGTACGAGGGTGTCCTCCAGGGCGGCCCGTACGGTGCCGTACAACTCGGCCCGGACCCTGGCCGTGCAGCCTCCTGTCGCGTAGGCCCCGCTCGCCCCGCTGGGCAGGGTCAGTGGCGCCATCTGGTCGGCGGGGCCGTCGAGGGCGGTGTCGTAGCGGGCCCGTTCGGCGGCGGAGAGTGAACTGACGTACCGGTTCTGGGCCGTTGGGCCCTTGTTCAGGTCGCCCAGCGCCGTGGAGACGCCGTAGCCGGGGGCGGTGCGGGAACCGATCGAGTCGGCCGTGGTCGCCCCGGCCGGTGGTGGCGGGCCCGCGCTCGTGATCAGGAAGCGCAGCCCCCGGTCGCGCATGCAGCGCTGGGTGAGGATCTGCGAGGCGTCGAACAGCTGCCGGCGTCGGCGCAGGTCGCCGGCGTCTTCGGTGAGGAGGGCGGCGGCGTGACCGGACTCCCGCGCCGCCGGTGCCGCCTCGGCCGTCACGGCCGCGCCCGGCCCGGTGCACGCGGTGGCGGCCACACAGACCAGGGTCACGACAGGGACCAGCAGGGGCACCAGGCGTAGGGGTGCGCCACCGGCACGGCGGCACGAGAGCTCTGTCATGGGTGATCGCCCGTCATCCGGTCGGAGGACAGAGCCCGGTCAGCAGCCATCGACGACCTGGTTGCTGCTGATCGAGTCGTTGAGGCCGTCGAAGGTTCCGGGCCAGTAGGCGTACGCGAAGTTGCTGTTGTACCAGCCGTTGGGCAGGCAGTAGAGCAAACCGCTGTACCCGATGTCTCTCCACACCACGACAGTCGTGCCGGTGCGGTTCCACGCCGAAGAGGCGCAGTCGCTCCATGTCCCGTTGTAACAGCCGGAGTGGCTGAACCTGCGCCAGTCTGCGTTGTCGCCCTGGACCTTGCCCGGTGTGCTGCTGTAGTTGGCGTCCTGCCAGAAACAGAACCAAGTGTTCGGGCAGTCGCTCACGGCCTGGGGGGAGACCGCGGCGGAAGCGGCGGAGTGCCCGTCCGCGGCCGCCGCGCTGCCGGGAAGGGTGAGGCCGATGAAGGCGGCCAGGGCGGTGGCGGCGAGTACCGCTGCTAATCGGAAGGACCGCATATGAATTCCCTCTTTCTGGGATCTTTCTCCGTGGTGGCTGATATTGCCAACCGAGGCACGGGCCGGCCATGACCCTTCACGGAGATGAAATGTCCCAGGTGTGGGGCGGGAATCCGGTACTCCGCTACTCCGCACGCACTTCGAGCCCTGGTTAAGAGCTTGCGGCAACCAATCCTAATTCTCCGCATATATGCCGTATGCCATCATTGCGAGTCGATATTCACCGATCCGTAACTTTCGATACGCCGAACATCTGGATCATGATCAGTAAGTTTTCGGGTATGAAAATTTCTGCACACTGGAAGCCCTCTTTCTTCACTGTAGGATTCGCAGCCCTTCTCCTGGCTTTTTCTGGTTCCATGTCTACGGCATCGGCAGCCTCGACCTTTTGGTCGTACCAGAGCCAGTACTCTGGCCTATTCCTCACGGCGTCGCCGACGACAAGTAATGTCTGGATGGACACCTCGTTCGTTGCTCCCAGCATCTATCAGCAGTGGAACTGGCTCAATCCCACTATGGATGGCATGCACCAGCTTCAGAACCGAGGCAACGGCTTGTGCCTCATGACCGATAACAACAGCGACCGGAACGCCGTCTGGGCAAGCGAGTGCAACTCCAGCAAGGCAGGCCAGTTCTGGGAAAACGACCTTCCGAGCCAGATCGCGTCCCATTATTGGTTTGATACTTTGCGGGTTTCTCCGGGGAGCTCGGCTGTCTACTCGTCCGACAACAACGACGACTACAATCATCACGGGATTCCGCTCGAGACCCACTACTGGAACCCGTCGCATAACTAATCTCGTTCAACCGGGCCGCTGATCGGCTGACAGTTACGGGACACGCAACACGCGAAGCTCCCGCGCTGTTGAGGTGGACGTTCGAGGTCTGAACCCTTCGGCATGGGATCTCCGTTGGCCTCAGGCTGACCTTGCGCTGTCATGAGCGTACTCGTCCGCACCTTGACCAAATAAGCGGAGAGTGCTTCTGACCTGCAACGATGGGACTTGTCCAGGGTCCTGTCAGCTGCACGGGAAGAAGCACTCTCCGGGTGGGCGAGCGTATCGGGTTGTACCCGCGTGTCCGCGTCGAGGGCGGCGCCCGCAGGGTGGTCTCGCAGGCCGGGTCGGTGCTGCTGGTCGAGACGGTCCGCAAGTCCGGCCTGGACACCGCGGTATCGACGGCACTGGCGCCGTGGCGCAAGCAGGGGGCGAAACCCGCCGCTGGGAACCCAAGCGCCTTCGCCTTCGCCTGTTCTGAGCCGCCGCTCAGCTCGTGCACACCGGACGCCGTCACTGGCTCCGCTTGACCGCCCGATGGCCCTGGACCGACGTCATCACCCACGCAATCAACCGGCTCCACGCTCTGCCTCAGCCTGCCCCAGCCCCGAAAAGACCGCACCACACAAACACAGAGTTCCGTCAGCACACCAACGAGGACTCATGAACGATCGAGGCTAGAAGAACACCCCGCACCGCAGCAGCACGTTCGCGTACGGTCGGGCCTCGCCCGTGCGGACCACCAGGTGGGCGCCCCCCGACAGCTCCTTCAGCCGCTCGTGCGGGACCAGGGCCAGGTCGGGAAAGTGCCCGTCCAGCAGCTTGGCGGCGGCCGGGTTGGCCCCGCGTATCTCGGTCGCCGCCGTCGCGCCCTCCACGACCAGCTCCGCCAGCAGCCCCTCCAGCACCTCCGCGAAGGACGGCACCCCGGCCCGGAAGGCGAGGTCCACGACCCGCGGCCCCTGCGGGATCGGCATCCCGGCATCGCAGACCAGCACCCCGTGCCCGTGCCCCAACTCCGCGAGCGCACCGGCGAGATGACGGTTGAGAATCCCCGCCTTCTTCACAGCGCCTCGACCTCCGCCGCCGTCGGGTACGAGTCCTGTGCGCCCCGCTTCGTCACCGCCGCCGCCCCGACCCGGGCCGCGTACGCCGCCGCCTCGGCGAGCGACGCGCCCGCTCCGAGGCGTACCGCCAGAGCCGCCGTGAACGCGTCCCCGGCACCCGTGGTGTCCACCGCGTCCACCTTCACGGACGGGACGGACTCGACCCCGTGCGCGTCGGCGACCAGCGCGCCCTCCGCGCCCAGCGTCACCACCACCGACTTCGGGCCCTTGGCGAGCAGGAGCCGCGCCCAGTCGGCCGGTTCCTCGCTCACGCACGCCTCGCCGAGAAGCACCTTCGCCTCGTGCTCGTTCACGATCAGCGGGTCGCAGGCCGCGAGGACCTCACCCGGAAGGGGCCGCGGCGGAGACGGGTTGAGCACGAACCGGCTGCCGGGGGCCAGGTTCAGTACCACCTCCACCACCGTCTCCAGCGGGATCTCCAGCTGCGCGGAGACCACCCGGGAGGTGTGGAAGAGGCTGACCGCGGCCCGTACGTCCACCGGTGCGAGCCGCCCGTTCGCGCCCGGCGAGACCACGATGCTGTTGTCGCCGGAGGGGTCCACGGTGATCAGCGCGACGCCCGTCGGCGCCCCGCCCACCAGCACGCCCACCGTGTCCACCCCGGCCGCCCGCTGCGAGTCGAGCAGCAGCCTGCCGTGCGCGTCGTCGCCGACCCGGGCCAGCAGGGCGGTGCGGGCGCCGAGCCGGGCGGCCGCGACCGCCTGGTTGGCGCCCTTGCCGCCGGGGTGCGTGGCGAGGTCGCCGCCGAGCACGGTCTCACCGGCGGCCGGCCTCCGGTCGACCCCGATCACCAGGTCGGCGTTGGCCGATCCCACGACCAGGAGGTCGTAGTCGTACATGAAGTGACTCCCTAAGAGAACGAGTTGGGGCGGCCGGGCCCGGCG